>NZ_JALQDA010000028.1:0-287112 GCF_023631485.1 Caballeronia sp. GAFFF2
CAATCCGTCTTTCGACAGATAAACCTTCCTCTAATACTGTGTGAGACTTGATAACTTTCGCTAAACGTCCCAACCCCAAAAGGTCAGAACCGCTCGCGCCATCAAGTGCCCACACTTATCGGCTGTTAGTTTTTAAAGAGCATTGCGCTTTGATCGCTTCGCTTGTCTGCTCGCTTTCTTGCGCGCCGTCATTCAACGGGAGGCGAATTATGACTGGCGAAAGACAGCATGGCAACCCCCTTTTCGAAAATAATTTTCGGGCAGCCACTAAGCGATGTTTGCAGCCTTTAGCAAGTTATTCGAAAGACGAAAGCAACGTGCATGGCTGGTCGGCTTAGAAAGTTAACTTCCAAAGAACGGAACGCAAAAGTCCGCAGGGCCGACACAAGCATTCGACGATGACGATGACGATGACGAAGGCGACGCAGCCCCACGATGCACAGTCCCAGACGCCGCGCCGCTCTCATGCATGCCGCCGTATGCCTCATTCGTTTCATTGGCGTTCTGCTGCGCGGCGACCTTTGCTTCCGCAGCCTGAATGTCGGCCGGATAGTTCGTACTGTCGCCCGACCCAACTGAATAACCCGCTTGCTCGATCTGCACGAGCTCGGCTTTCACCTGCGCGCGCGTGAGCGGTTCGCTCGACCCTTGAGCAAAGGAAAGCGCAGGCGCAGCGATGACGACGAGCGACACGACAACCTTGGCGATGATGTTCATGATGCAAGACTCCGGCAAGAAAGGGTTTGGCTGGATCGATGACGACCCAGGAACCTCATCGAACACGCTCGACTCTCTTGAATCTTCGAGCGCTGAGGCTTCAATTCGTAAACCCGCCCATGCCGGAATCTATTCCCATCGTCCTGCTAAAAACTCAAGCGCGATCAACGCGTCTCTGGAACAAGGTGCACGCGCTTCTCGGTCGCGGCCTCGACGGCCTTACGCGAATAGAGCAGCGGGAAGTAGTCGCCATCGAGCCACATCTGCGCGAGATCGCGGTAATGCGGGCTATCCGGATCGCCCGATTCGCCCGGCAGATTCACCGCGCGCGATGCATCCCAATTGCCGACATCGACGATCACGCGAAACGATGGTCCATTGGTCTCGCGGAAATCGCTTGCGCGATACGTCGATTGATTCGGCGTATAAGCACTGCCGCCCTTACCCATGGGCCCGACGTTGAGCTTTGCGCGCGTGTCGGCATCGACGGCATCGGCCAGTGGATGCGCGTTGAGATTGGTTTGAAGCCCGCCCCACTGCCAGCGCGTGGCGTCGTTGCCTTGCAAGCGCGACATCTCCGCATAAGCGTCGCGCAGGCTCGACAGCAACACGGCATCGCGTTTCGCTTCAGCGTTGTCACCGAAACGCGCGGCCGGATGTTCGAGCGAGTCGAGCATCACGGCCGTGTCCGGCGCACCGAATGAAGCCGCCGCGTCCTTCGGCAAGACAGCTTGCTTGAATGCGCGGCCGAGATGCCGCGAGAGCCAGACCTCTTCGAGCGCGGCCTGTGCCGAATCGGCGCGCATATGCGCATCCCAGCCCTTGAGCATGCCGAGTGCCGCGCGCGTGTCGGCATCGTCGCTGGAAAGAGGCTGCAACAACGCGACGAGACGACGTGCGGGTATCGACAGATCATCGTTTTGCAAGCGCTCGGAATCTTCGATCGATACCTTGTCTAGCGACTTCAACACTTCGTCGATACGCTGATGCCGCGAGCCGTTGGTCCATTCGAATCCGAGCTTGCGTTCGGCATAGGGATAGCCCGCCGGCAGATTCATTTCATTCGATGTAGTGAAGTACCCTTGCGACGGGTTATAGACCGAAGGCATTGCGTCGCGCGGCCAGAACCCGGACCATTCATAGCGGCCATCGCCGGGAACGGGCATGAGGCCATCCCAGTTCGGACGAACAGGCGCAAGGCCGCTCGGCACCCATGCAATGTTGCCTTGCGTGTCCGCATAGACCTGGTTCACCGTGGGCGCGCCCCAGGTCGCAAGCGACGACTTGAACTGCGCATAGTTCTTCGCGCGCATGTAGCGCATGGAATCGAAGTAAGGCGACATACCCGGCGAGAGCCATGCGGTACGCACGGCGTATGCGCGATGCTTGCTGTCTTCCGTGTAGATGACGGGACCATGACGCGTGAACAGTAGGTCCGCTTTGACGGGCGCCGCGCCGCGTACGTTGATCGTCTCGTGCACGACATGCATTGGCTCCCATGCACCTTTGTAGCGGTACTGCCGCGCATCGGCGGGGTTTAACTCGTAGACATAGAGATCTTCCTGATCGATGTTGAAGATCGTGAGACCGTACGCAATGAACCCGTTATGACCAATGGATATGCCCGGCGAGGAAGGCTCGCCGCCACCGATGATATCGAGCGTCGGCGTGCTGATCTGCTGGATATAGCGCAGGCTCGGCGCGGCATAAGCGCGATGCGGATCGTTCGCCATGATCGCGCGGCCCGTCGCCGATTTGCCCGGCGCGACCACCCAGTTGTTGCTGCCCTCGGTGATTTCCTCGGGATTGTCGGCAGCGGCAATCATCGAAGTCGATGCATCCGCGCTCTTGAGCGATTCCTTCGTCACGCGTACGCCTTGCGTCGCCAGCGTGAAGACCTTGAGAACATCGTCGGGCAGGCATGGATCGAGACCCGCGGGCATCTGCGGCTTCCACTGTGGCTGCAAACCGAAGCGCACCGAATCGGCATCGAGCGAACTCTTGCATGCGACGCGCGCACGCGCCACTTCGCTCGTCAAATTACGCGTCAGGCCATGACTGCGGATACGCACGACATCGTCCGCGCCCCACTTCGCGGGCCAGTAACCGACTTTGCGAAACTCATAAGGCATGCGGTCCGGGTGCTCGGCAAGCCAGTCGATATACGCGTTGACGCCTGCTGCAAAGCGCGTCGCGGCCGGCTTGGCATCGGGTCCATAGCGCTTCCATTCGGTCTCCATGTCGCCGCGATAGAGAAAGAGCCGCGTGGCCTTGTCTTGCTCGACATACGCGGGCCCGAAGACTTCGGCGAGTTCGCCAAGCCCGCGACGACGCCATAGATCGATCTGGAACAGACGATCGCGCGCGGCGTTGAAGCCTTGCACGAAGAACGCGTCGCTGTCGTTGGCCGCGTAGATATGCGGCACGCCCCAGCGATCCACCAGGATGTCCGAAGGCTCGGAAAGTCCTGCCACGGTGATCGTTTCGGTGGGGGTATCGTCCGCGAGGGCGGATTGAATGGGAAGTGAGGCGAGCAATGCAGCGCTGAGCAGCGCGGAAATAAGGCGTCTTGCTGGCATGTAACCGTCTCCTGTCGACAAGAGCCGGAACACACGCCTCCGACTCAAGTCTCATGCGAAGCTATTGTTGGATTTTGCGCACGACGCGTGACCATACGTCGATTCCGCGATCGCTCGAACGTCGTATGAGACGTGACGATGAATCGCGCACGCAACCCGAAGCCTATCGCAAAGGAGAAACTCATGCCCGACGAAACTCTCGACCCGGTTGAAGTCGCGCGACGTGTTTATGAAGCGTATGTGAGGAAGGATCGTGCCGCTATCGAAGCGCTCATCGCGAAAGACTTCCATTTCACGAGTCCTCGCGATAACCGTCTCGACCGCGCGACTTACTTCGCGCGTTGCTGGCCGAACGCGAACGCAATCGCCACCTTCGACTTCGTTCACATGAGGCAGGACGGTGAACATGTGTTCGTCACGTACGATGCGCGCATGCTCGACGGCAAGGCCTTTCGCAACACGGAGATTCTCTCGATACGAGCCGGCGAGCTGCACGACGCGCAGGTATTCTTCGGCTGGACGCTGCCGCACGAAGCGCCCGAAGGCGATTCAATTACGGCATGATTCCTCGTTCATTGCCGCATCTCGCCGAGCGCGGCCGCGATCTGCCGGCTCATCTGCGCGAGCGCGCGGCTATGCGCCGCGGCGATGGCGGCGAAACCATCGCCTTTCGTGTTTTCGTGCACGAGCGTGTGCCCGTCGAAATGCGATACACCATCGGGGGCGCGAAGGCTCCAGAGTGCATCGAGCGTGACGGAATCGTCGATGACGGATTCGAAATGCATCACATCGACGCGTAGCTGATAGGTCTTGATATCCGCACTCGGCGGATAAATCGACACATTATCCACGCCAAGCACGCGCGACAAATCCGCCGCCAACGTACGCGCGATATTCTCTTTCAACGGCTCGCCCCAGCGCGCGTACTCGTTCACGGTCACTTCGTTCGGCATGGTTCGCGTGATCATCTGCGGCTTGTCGACAAGGTCGGGAACCGTCACGGGCCCCACGGTCACGCGAACGGGCCTGACATTCGCGGCGGGTTGCAGTGTGGCTTCCGGACTTAACGTATAGAACGCGGCCTTGGGCGATGCACCACACGCGCCGACCATGACGATGAGCGCTGGAACGAAGAAACGGTATATCACCTTTTATCCTCCGGCTTGCCGCGCAGAATCGCTTCCGGATGCTGTTCGAGATACTCCGCGAGATTGCGGAATGCAGCGGCCGTGCGCGACAACTCACGCATGGTTTCGGCGGTGCTGGTCTGCAACGGCGAGTCGCTCTGCAACGCGCGGCTCGTCGCGCCGAGCGCATCGCGTGCAGCCGCGAGCGTTGCTTTCGCTTGTGGCGCGACGTCGGTGTCGAGCGTTTTGATAAGCACCTGCGCCTGTTTGAGCGTATCGCGCAGGTCATTGCTGATCCCTTCGATCGGAATCTTGTTGAACTTCGCCACGAGTGCCTGCACGGAGTCCTGCAATGACTGCAAGCCGCCCGGCACGGTCGGAATTTCCGGCGGATCGCCGCTTGTGTCCATCTTTTCTTTCGGCGTGTTCGGGAAGAAATCGACCGCGATATAGCGCTGCCCCGTCAGGATGCTACCGGTACGCAATTGCCCGCGAAAGCCGTGCTCGACCATGTATTGCAAGAGCCGATGCCGGTCGGGCACGAGACGTCCCGTCTTGTCGCCTGCCCGTATGCGCATGGTGAAGCGTTCCGGATAGAAGTTCACGCGTACGGGGATGCTGAATTCCCGCCGCACCGGATCGTATTGCGTATTGATCGCCGTCACTTCGCCGAGCACGATACCGCGAAAATCCACTTCCGCGCCGACCGACAGACCGCGCACCGATTCCTTGAAATTAAACACGTAGGTATCGACGATACGATCATGCCGCTTCATTGCTTCGGGGCGTGTTCCGAAGAGCTGGAACACGCTGCTCGCAGGCGCTTCCGCGAGATCCTGATGATCCGAGCTATCGGCAAGCTCTTTCAAGGGCGCCGGCGTTTCGAATGCGAGCCCGCCCACGAGTATCGCGACGAGCGATTCGGTGTCCATCTTCACACCGGTCGAATCGAGCTTGACGTCCACGCCGCTCGCTTGCCAGAAGCGCGTATCGAGCTTGACGTACTTGTCGTAAGGGGCGTTGACGAAGATGTGGATGGTCACGCCCATGCCGTCCGCATCGAGCTCATAGGCGGTCACCTGTCCCACCTGGAGACGCCTGAAGTAGATCGGTGCACCGGCATCGAGCGAACCCATGGTCGGGCTCTTCAACACGAACTCGCGCCCCGGCACGTCCGCCGTGATGACAGGCGGCGATTCGAGCCCGGTATAGTCGTGACGCTTCGCGCTCTTCACGCCCACATCCACGCCGATGAACGCGCCTCCGATCAACGTGCCGAGGCCCGACACCGTGCCGCCTGAAATGCGCGGGCGCACGACCCAGAAGCGTGTGTCGTCGACGAGCATGTGTTCCGCATCCTTCGCCATTTCCGCCGATGCGATCACGCGCTTGTGATCCGGCGCGAGCACCACGCTCTTGACCGTGCCGATATCCACGTTCTTGTACTTGAGCTTGGTCTTGCCGGCTTCGAGCCCCTCGCCCGTGTTGAAAGTAATGGTGATCGTCGGACCTTTCTCGAGGATGGCCTGCACCGCGAGCCATCCGCCGATCAGCACCGCGATGAGCGGCACGAGCCAGATCAGCGATATGCCGAAGCGCGGGCGGCGGGCGGGCAAGGCTTCGGGAAATTCATCCGGAGGCGCTCGCTTGATGTCGGGAGGTTCAGCCATGTCCTTGGTCCGCGGCGTCCCAGATGAGACGCGGGTCGAATGCCATTGCCGCGAACATCGTCAGCACGACGACTCCACCGAAAGCAATGGCGGCGGCGCCCGCGCGTATCGTCGCCAGCGCATTAAACTGCACGAGCGCGACGAGCACGGTGATCACGTAAATATCGAGCATCGACCAGCGACCGACGAACTCGACGATGCGATAGATCTTCGTGCGCCGCGCGGGCAGCCAGCGCGAGCGCATCTGCGTGCTGACGACGAGCATGAGCAGCGCGAGTATCTTGAGCATGGGCACGGCAATGCTCGCGATGAACACCAGCACCGCGAGCGGCCATGAACCCGAAGTCCACAGATACGCGACACCGCTCATGATGGTGTCCTTCTGCGCGCCGAAGAGCGAACTCGTATCCATCACGGGCAGCACGTTGGCGGGCACGTAGAGCACCATCGCGGCGATCAGCAGCGCCCACGTTCGCTCGATGCTGCCGGGCTTGCGAAAGTGCAACCGTGCGTGACAACGCGGACAGTTTCCGTCGTGTGCATGCGGCGGCGCCTTGGAGACGAGCGCGCAATCGTGACAGACGAAGAAGCCCGCTTGTTTCGCGGTGCGCGCGTGGCCGCGATAAGCAGGGGCATCGGCGAGGCTGCTTTTGTAGATCAATGCCCATGCCTCGCGCGGATCGAACGATGCCGAAGCGCCCGAGATCAGCAGCATGACGCCGCCGAATGCAAAGAGCGCAAGGCCAGGCACGACACTCGCGATATGCGCAAGTTTCACGAGCGCCACGAGAAAGCCGAGGATCAGCACCTCGGTCATGCCCCACGGCCGCACCGTATGCAACGCGCGAAAGGCGGCACGTCCGGCACGCGGCGCGTAGCCCCTGCTCAGTGGAACGAGCAGCCACGCCATGGCGCACATCTCGGCAAGCGGCATGATGAACGTGGTCGCGAGCACGAGCCCCGCGATGGGCCACATGCCATCGGCATAAAGCACGCGCACCGCGCCGAGCAGGGTGGTTTGAACCACCGTGCCGCTCACTTCGAGTCCCACGATAGGAAACGCATTGGCGATGCAGAACATCGTGAGGGCGGCGAGCGTGCAGGCAAGCGCGCGATTCAGTCCATCGGGACGATTGCGATACAGCGGCGCGCCGCAACGTGCACAGCGCGCGACGCCGCCTCTTTGCAGCGCGGTTTCATGTTGCAGGAGATCGCATTCGTGACAGGCGATCAAACGCATGTTGGCGTGCGCGTTCATGGCGATGGCTCGTCCTTCGCATCGCGTTTGACCACCGCGCCGCGCGTGTCGTAGACCACTGCCGTGCGTTGCTCGGCTTCCGCGACCCAGCCGCCGCCCATCGCCTTGTAGAGCGAAACCATGGCATTGAGCGCGGCGGCCTGCGTCTGCGTATAGCTCAACTGCGACTGGAAGAGGCTGCGTTCCGCATCGAGCACTTCGATATAGCTCGTATAGCCACCCTCGTAACGCAGCCGCGCGAGATTGGCATAGGTACGCAAGGCATCGACCTGGCGGCCCTGCACATCGCGTGCTTCGCGGCTCTTGGTTAGCGTGATGAGACTGTCGTCGACATCCTGGAAGGCCACTTGAATCGCTTTTTCATAGGAGAAAAGCGCTTGTTGCTGCTGCGCCTCCGCCGCCTTGACTTGTCCGCTGATCGCTCCGCCCGTGAAGATGGGCTGCGTCACGGCACCCGCGAACGACCACACGCGCGCCGCTCCCGTGAAGAGTTGCGAGAATTGCGTGCTTGCAGTGCCGAAGAGGCCCGTGAGCGATATCGACGGAAAATACAGCGCCCGCGCCGCGCCAATCTGCGCATTCGCCGCGATCAGGTTCTGCTCCGCCTGACGCAGATCCGGCCGCCGCGTGAGCAACTCCGAGGGCAGACCTTCTGGGACTTGCGGCGTGGCCAGATCGTCGAGTTCGCGGTCGCGTGCGATGCCTTGCGGATTACGGCCCAGCAGAATGGACAACGCGTTTTCTTGCGTGGCGATCTGCTGTTCGAGTTGCGGAATCGTCGCAAGCGCGGCCTGATACTCCGACTGCGACTGCGCCAGTTCCATCTGCGAGACTTCGCCGTATTGAAAGCGCAGGCCGAACACGATCACGGACTCCTGCCGGCTCTTGACCGTGGCTCGCGCAATATCGAGTTGCCGGTCGAGCGAAACGAGCGTGATGTAGGTCGATGCTACCGAAGCCACCAACGACAAAATAGTCGCGCGGCGGCCTTCCTCGCTTGCAAGCAGACTAGCGCGTGCGCTTTCCGTCTGACGCCGCAAGCGCCCGAACACGTCTATTTCCCACGAAGCATTCAACGCGAGCTGATACTGATTGATGACCGTGCCTACGCCCGGCGGCAATTGCGCGGACCCGATGGGTAAGCGCTCGCGCTCGGCATTCGCGCCCAATCCCACTTGCGGAAACAGCTGCGAACGCGTGACTTGAAATTGCCCGAGGAATTCATCGACGCGCGCCGCCGCGATCTTCACATCCTTGTTCTCTCGCAACGCAATGGCGATCAACTGATTCAACGCGGGGTCCTGAAATTGCTCCCACCATGCCGTGTTGGCGATCTCGTTCGATTGCTGTGCGGCGAAGCGAAAGCTATCGGGCGTTTCGATGGCGGGACGCTCGTAATTCGGCCCGAGCAGACAACCGCCGAGCATCGACGACACGATCAGCACGATCACACGCGATGACGGTTTCATGGCTATGTTTGAGCGCATGTCATTCGCCTCCGTGCGTCGCGGGCCCGTCATGGTCCGCCGCGGGCGATGAATCCGGTTCGCCCTTACCTTCGCCCTTCTTCTTCGACCCAAACCTGGCGCTCATGGTCTCGATGACGTAATAGAACATCGGGATGAAGAATACGGCGATGAGCGTGGCGCCCAGCATCCCGCCGATCACACCCGTGCCGATGGAATGCCTGCTATTCGCCGATGCCCCCGTCGCAATCGCGAGCGGCACGCAGCCGAGAATGAACGCGAGCGATGTCATCACGATCGGGCGCAGGCGCTCGGATGCGGCGGTCATCGCGGACTCGTAGATGGACTTGCCCGCTTCGCGGTTGAGCACCGCGAACTCGAAGATCAGAATGGCGTTCTTCGCCGCGAGCGCAACGAGCATGGTGAGGCCGATCTGAAAGTACACGTTGTTGTCGAGCCCGCGCAGCAAAATGGCGAGCAGTGCGCCAAACAAGGCGAAGGGCACGGCGAGCAAGACGCCCATCGGCAACGACCACTTCTCGTATTGCGCGGCGAGAATCAGGAACACCATGACGAGGCCGAAGACGAACACCATCGCCGATGAACTGCCTGAGCTCTGTTCCTCGTATGCCTGACCGCTCCACGCAATGCCGTAGTCCTGCGGCAACGTGCTCGTCGCAATGTCCTGCAGCGCGGCCATGGCCTGCCCCGTGCTGTAACCGGGCGCGGCGTTGGCCGTGATCTTCACTGCGGGAAAATTGTTGAAGCGCGTGATCAGATCGGGACCGGTCACGTACTTGTACGTGACCACGGATTTCAACGGCACCATTTCGCCTGAACTGCCGCGCACGAAGATGCGATTCAAGTCCTCGGGCGTGCGACGCTCCGACGATTCCGCCTGCAGGATCACTTGCCACAGACGGCTGTCCTTGTTGAACTGCGAGACGTAGAGCGAACCGAACATGGTCTGCATCGCGCTGTAGACGTCCTGCACCGGAACGCCGAGCGTTTCGGACTTGGCACGATCCACTTCGACTTGAAGCTGTTGCGCGTTGGCGTTGAACGTGGACGTCACGCCCTGCAATTCGGGCCGTTGCTTCGCTTTCGCCAGATAATCCTGCACCCTGGCCGATATCTGCGCGCTGCCCGCATCGCCCTTGCTTTGTATCCACATCTCCAAACCGCCCGTCGTGCCAAGGCCCGGAATGGAAGGCGGATTGACGGGCAGCACGATACCCTGACTCACCGTGGACAGATTCTTGTACGCGCCGAGCAGCACGGCGCGCGCATTTTGCGTGCGAATGTTCGCGGACGAATAGCGCTCATCGAAACTCTTGAAGCCGACGAAGAACGTACCCGCGTTGTTCTTCGTCTGACTGTCGAGCAGGCTGAAGCCATCCACCGTGGTGATACTGTCCACGCCTGGCTGCTTCATGAAGTAATCGGTTACGCGTTCCGAGACTTCTCCGGTGCGGTCGAGGCTCGCGGCATCGGGCATGATCACCGCGCCGAGCAGATACCCCTGGTCCTCGGGCGGCAAGAAGCTCGTGGGTATCGACTTCACCATCCAGATCGAAAGGCCGATCATGCCCGCGAAGATCAGCAACATGAGGACCGAGCGCTTGATGACGAACGCCACCGAGCGCGAATAACCGCGCGTCATCTTCGCGAAGCCGTTGTCGAACCACACGAAAAAGCGCGCCTTTTTGCCATGCTCGGGCTTGAGCAACAGCGCCGCGAGCGCGGGCGACAAGGTCAACGCAACGATCCCGGAGAACACCACGGATATGGCGATCGTGATGGCGAACTGCTTGTACAACTGCCCGGTGATGCCACCGAGAAACGCCACGGGCACGAACACCGCGCACAGCACGAGCACGATAGCGACGACCGGTCCAGAGACTTCGTCCATTGCGCGCTTCGCGGCTTCTTTCGGCGGCAGCTTGAAGACCGTCATGTTGCGCTCGACGTTCTCGATCACGACGATGGCATCGTCCACCACGATCCCTATCGCCAGCACCATCCCGAACAACGTGAGCATGTTGATGGAAAAGCCGAGCAGCGACATGCCCACGAACGTGCCGACGATCGACACCGGCACCGCCAGCACCGGAATGAGCGTCGCGCGTATGCTCTGCAGGAACAGATACACGACGATAACCACGAGCACGAGTGCTTCGAAGAAGGTGTGGATCACATCGGCGATCGAAGCGCGCGTGAACTCGGTGGTATCCATCGAAACGCGATAGTCGATCCCTTCCGGAAATGACTTCTTCATCTGTTCGAGCGTGGCGCGCACTTGCTTCGATACATCGAGCGCGTTCGCGCCCGGCTGCTGATACACGGCGATCACCGTTGCGGGCTTGCCCTGAAAGCGGCTGCGGATCGAGTAATCTTTCTGTCCGAGTTCGACGCGCGCCACGTCTTTCAAGCGCACGATAGCGGCGCCTCCGTTCTGCGCGCGAATGATGATGTTCTCGAACTCGGCAGGCGTGGCGAGCCGTCCCGTGGTGGTGACGGCGAACGACTGCTGCACGGGCGTGCCCGTCGGCGATTGTCCGATACTGCCCACCGCAAACTGCTGGTTCTGATTGGACACCGCACTCTGCACTTGAGAAGGCGTCACGCCGAGCTGTGCCATGCGTTCGGGCTTGAGCCAGATGCGCATGGCGTAATCCGGAAAGCCGAAGATGCTCGCCTGATTCGCGCCGGGAATGCGCTTCAGTGCATCGAGCACGTAGATGTTCGCGTAGTTGGCTATATACGTCGCGTCGTAGCGGTTGCTCGGCGAATAGATGGCGATCACCATCATGAACGCCGACGACTTCTTCTGTACCTGCACCCCTTGCGCCTGCACCGATTGCGGCAACTGCGGCAACGCAAGGTTCACGCGATTCTGCACGTCCACTTGCGCGAGTTGCGGGTTGGTGCCGATATCGAAAAACACGTTGAGCGTCATTTGTCCCGTCGATGAGCTCGACGAGTTCATGTAGATCATGTTGTCCGCGCCGTTCACCTGCTGCTCGATCGGCGCGGCCACGTTGTTGGTGACGACATCCGCGCTTGCGCCGGGATACTGAGCCGTCACCGTGACCTGCGCGGGCGTGATGTCCGGATACTGCGCGATCGGCAATGCGAGCATGGCAATGACGCCCGCGAGCGTGATGACGATCGACACGACCATCGCGAAGATCGGCCGGTCGATGAAGAAGTGAGAGAATTTCATGGCGGCCTTCGCTCACTTCGCCTGTTGGGCTGGCTCGACCTTGATGGTCGCTTCGCCTGGCGGCGCAACGGGCGCGGCATCGCCCTTCACGTTGACGGGCGCGCCCGCGGACACGCGTATCGCGCCATCGACGATCACGCGGTCGCCCGCGCGCAGACCATCCGATATGAACCAGTTGTCGCCGAGCCAGTCGCCCACCTCCACCACTTGCTCGCGCGGCGTCTTGCCGTCCTTGTCGAGCAACCATACGTAGTGGCTTTTCGCGCCCTGCAACACGGCGCGTTGCGGCACGAGAATGGCGTTCGGCCGCGTGAGGCCATGCACCAGCGCGCGCACGAACTGGCCGGGGCGCAACTGCCCGGCCTTGTTCGGCAGCACCGCGCGCACGAGGAACGTGCCCGTGTCCTTGTTATACGAAGGCGCGAAGAAATCGACCGGGCCGGTATCCGGATAGCGCGAGCCATCGGCGAGAATGACTTCGACGATATAACGCTTGTCAGCGGGCGCGGTCAGGCGTCCTTTCGCGATCTGATCGCGATAGCTCAAGACCTCGTTTTCCGAGAGACTGAAGTTGATCCACATGGGATCGAGTTGCGCGACCGAAGTCAGCAGGCTCGAATTGCCTGCCGAAAGATAGCTGCCTTCCTGCATGCGCGCATAGCTCGACAAGCCGGTGAGCGGACTCTTGATGGTGGTGTAGCCCAGATTGAGTTCGGCGTTCTGTACTTCGCCTTGCGCGGCGATCACCGAGGCCTGTGCGGATTTCTCGTTGCCGATGGCGTCGTCGAGATCCTTCTTGCTGACCGCGTTCAGCGCTTCGAGCGGACGCACCCGCGCGAGATTCGCCTTGGTCACGGTGAGCCGCGCCTGCTGTTGCGCGAGCTGGCCGCGCGCGGTTTGCAGCGAAGCCTCGAACGGCTTGCGATCCATTTGGAACATCACCTGCCCTGCTTTCACGAGCGCGCCTTCGGTGTAGAGGCGCTTTTCGAGGAAGCCTTCCACGCGTGCGCGGATCTCCACTTCGCGCGAGCTCTGCGTCTGCGCGACGAATTCGAACGTGACGGGCGTGTCGTGGCCTTCGACGGTCATCATGGTGACTTCGGGCGCGGCGGGCTTGGGCGCGCTCGCTTGCTTCTCGCATGCCGCGATGGCGAACATCAACGAGACGCCGACGAAGCGCATGCCCGCGCGCCGCCAGCGCACGAACGCCGACGAAGCCGGAGCGGGGGCTTTGAAGATCCGCAAAGGTGAAGTCGGCATAAGTGTCTCCGCTCGCGTGGCTCGCGTCTATTGCACGGTGTAGCCGCGTCCCGTCATGCAGGCGGACACGGCCCGGTTGAAGGTCGTCATCTCCTGCGAGACCTGTTGCTGATTGGCCTGCTGCTGCGACGCGGCCGCACGCCGCTGCTGCCGTTGATGCACCCCGCCCATCACTGCACCGCCCGCCGCACCTGCTGCCGCGCCCTTGCCCGCGTCGCCGGCTATCGCACCCATCGCGGCGCCCGCTGCCGCCCCGCCCGCCGCGCCACGCACGCGTCCGCCCTGTTGCTGCGTTGGCGGTGGCTGGTTAGCCTGCTGCGCGAGTGCCATCGGATCGACACCGGTGTTCTGCTTCGCCCATTGCTGGCATTGCGATACGTCATTGCCCTGCTGGCTCTGGCTTTGGCCGCGCGCGGGGTAATAGATCGCCTGCTGCGCGGCTGCTTCGAGCGTTACCGCGGTCGCAAGCATGAGCGCCAAGCTCGATGACAGGCGCACGCGCCGGCTCCGCGCGGTTTGAAACGTGCTGTTCATTTCGGTACTCCCTCTCAGTGTTTTCGTCGATGCCTGACCGTCTGCGCACGCAACCGGCCCTCGTTCCATGTGTCGTCGTTTTATGCGGTATCGGGAAGGACGTCATGGCGCCTCGCGCACGCGTGCAATGGCCGCGCGCACCGCGCCGATGAACACTTCGTCGTCGAATGGTTTATGCAGATAGGCCGCGGCTCCCGCAGCGAGCGCCGTATCGCGCACGGCGGGATCGTCGTGAGCCGTGACGAAGACGATCGGCATGTCGGTGCCCGCCAGACGCCGTTGCACTTCCAGCCCGTTGATGCCTGGCATCTGCACGTCGAGCACGATGCAGTCGGGCCGCCATGCGGCGTCGTTTTCGTCGAGTGCGGCGAGCAACGCGTCGCCCGTGCCGAAGCTCGCCGACGCCATGCCGGCCGCACGCAGCAGCCGCTTGAGTGCCCGGCAGACCGATTCGTCGTCATCGACCACGGCCACGGTTGGCGTCGCATCGCTCATTGGATCAGGCGTGAAGTTCGGCAGCACCGCGAGGCGCTGTGTCCACGCCCCGGCTCTTGATTTCTCGCTGGAGAATAGGCGCGCGGCTCTTGAACCGGTATTGGACTTTAGTCCCATGAGCGCGGTGAGGAATAAAGCGGGGACCCGGTCCGGGAAGAAAACCGGGGCCGACCGCTAAATTCGAGATACGAATTCCGCTATAGTCTGCGGCTTCACGCGCCGGAGGGGTCGGCGATGTGTCGTTGAAGGTATGTCGTTGAAGAGGAGAATCCGATGAAAACCATCCATCACCTATGTCAGGGCGGCTCGGCCGCGGCCATGTTGCGCACGGCGTTGCGCGATCCCGTCATCGATATCCTCGACGATGGCTCGATCGGCCCGCTCGTCGATGTCGACACCGGCTCGCCCGATGCGCGCGTCGGCTTCATGAAGGCGCTCTACGCGTGCGGCGGCTTCGATCCGCAAGACGAAGCGTCGATGGACTGGTATGGCGAGTTACGCGACATGAACCGGCGCCTCGCCGACCTGACGACTCAGGCGTCCGAGGTAGTGATCTGGGCCGAGGCAGGCGATGTGGAACAAGCGCTGCGTCGACGCGCGCACTGGTGGCTGCGCGACGCGGACGTGCTCGTGAGCGAAATCGATGCGAGCCTGCGCGCCGTGGCTCGCGCGATTCCCAAGGGACAAGCGCTGGCGCTGGATGTCGGCGCGGCCGCCGCGCTCGTCGCGGCACGCAAGCCCGCAAGCGCCGGCCTGCGCACGCAACTCGCGAACGAATGGGCCGCGCTCAAGGAAGATGGCGAAGCCGTGCGTGTGTGGGAAGACGGCAAGCTCGCTTCGCATCCCATCGATCATTACGACGCGGACTTCATCGCGCTCGCGTCGGGCGCCCCGGCCAAGCTCGCAAGCAGCGAGATGCTTGGCGCGGCTATGCATCGTTCGGGACGCAGCGATCTCTTTTGCAAGTGGCGCTTTGCCCGCCTCATCGAGGCAGGCAAGTTGACGGTAACGGAAGGCGACGCCCACGATCTCAACTCGGTGTGCATCGTAAAGAGTTAAGCGTCGGGCGTTCGAATCTCACCCCGCAAAACGCGGCTCTGGAAGGCCTGTCACGCCGAGTCCCGTCACCGCGAAAAGACCACCCTTGTCGCGCTCTTTCTGCGGAATGCCCCACATCGGGCGGCCCATTGTCGTGACGTAAAGAATGTCGAGATTCGGGCCGCCGAACATCACGCTCGTCAGATTGCGAACCGGAAACGGCACGACACGGTCGAGCGAGCCATCGGGCGCGAAGCGCAGGATGCGCCCGCCGAACACCAGCGCGGACCATACGTAGCCTTCGGAATCGACCGTCGCGCCATCGAATGTGCCGGCCATGTCGCGCGCGGAAGCAAACAGCCGCTTGTTCGATATGGCGCCCGTTTCGATGTCGTAGTCGTACGCGTACATCTCCTTGCTATACGTGTCGGTGAAGTAGAAAGTGCGGTTGTCCGGGCTCCAGCATGGACCGTTCGAACAACTGATGCCGCTGTCCAGATGCGCGATCTTGCCGTCCGTATCGAGCCGATAAAGTCCGCCGCTTTTCGTGGAACGCTGGCCGCGATCCGCAAAGTAGCGATCGAAGTCGTAAGACATGGTGCCCGCAATGAACCGCCCTTGCCGATCCACCTTGCCGTCGTTGAAGCGCGTTTCGGGATCGTCGCTTTCCGGGTCGCCGATAAACTGCACCGTCTGCGAGTCGAAATCGTAGAAATGCAGCCCGTTCGCGAGCGCGACCACCGCGCCGCCTTGTTCACGCAGCGCCATGGAACCGATATGACGCGGCACGAAGTAGCGTTCGACCTCGCTGCCATCGGCGCGGCAGCTATAGATTTCGGCGGCGGTACTGTCGATCCAGTAGAGCTTCTCCTCCTTCACGTCCCAAAGCGGTCCTTCACCCAGATGATTGTTGGCATCGACCAGCAAGCGGGTTTCGGGCATCGTCGTCTCCTTCCTGGTTGTGGCGTGGCTACGCCTTGTCCTTGTCCGCGAGGCGGTGAGCGATCAACGCCATCAGCCTGCGATCGCGCCAGCTACTGCGGTTTTCGATCTGATCGCGCGGCAGAACGGCGCGGCGTTCGGCGTCGAGCTTAGTCAATATCTCTTCGGGCCAGTCGAAAGGCACGCGCGTCGCCGTGATGTTGCGATACGTGCCGCTATAGCGCGCCGCGTAATCCGCGACGCCGCCTGGCGCGTTCAGATCGATCGTTTCGAACGGACCCATGAACGACCAGCGCATGGCGAGACCATCGCGCATGACCGTATCGAGGTCGGCCGCCGTGGCGTAACCCTGCGCATAGAGACTGAGCGCTTCGTCGAGCACCGCGCCTTGCAGGCGGTTGAGCAGGAAGCCCGAAATTTCACGATTCACGGTCACGGGCTTCTGTCCCGCCGCTTCGTAGATGGCGCGCGCTCGTTCGATCGCTTCGGGCGCGGTCCACGGCGCGCCGCATAGCTCGACGAGCGGCACGAGCGAAGGCGGATTCACCGGATGCGCGACGAGGCAGCGCGCGCCGCCCTTCAAGCCTTGCGTAAAGGTCGATGCAGGCAGGCCCGAGGTCGAACTGGCAAGCAGCGCATTGGGATGAGTCAGGCGGTCGAGTTGCGCGAATAGTTCGCGCTTGGGCTCGACCATTTCCGCGATGTTCTCCTGCACGAGAGCCGCGTCGGACACGGCTTCCTCGAGCGACTCGCAAGTCTTGATGCGCGCGACGATGGCATCGGTCGACTCGTCGGTCAGCTTGAACGACGCGAGGTCGTCCACGCTTTCCCGTATCGAAGCGATCGCGCCGTTCAGCATGTCCTTCGACGCATCATGCAGATTCACGCTGAAGCCCGCGCGCGCAAACACGATGGCCCACGCCCTGCCGATGCGTCCTGTACCGATGATCGCTATTTGCCTTGGGTTCATTTCTTGTGTCTCCTCCGGTTTTTATGAGCGGCTCGTCAACCTCGCTTGTCGCGCAACGTGATCACCGCGGCGAGAACGACGAGGCCATTGATGATGTCGCGGACCGCTGGCGGCACGGTCGTGCCCGCGAGCAAAGTGCCGAGCGCGGTAAGCAGAAGCGCTCCGCCGAACACGCCGAGATAGTGACCGCGTCCGCCCGTGATGAGCGCGCCGCCGACCACGACCACGGCAATGGAAGGCAAGAGATAAGGATCGCCCATGCCGAGAAACGCCTGCGAACTGAAGCCCGCGAGCAGCAAGCCGACGAGCGCGGAACACAGACCCGAAAGACAATACACCGCGATCAACGTGGAGCCGACGCGCACGCCGGAAAGACGCGCGGCAATCGGCGAATTGCCGACCGCATAGACGCGCCTGCCGAACGGCGTCCGATGCAACAGCAACAAGGCAATCGCGAGAAACAGCGGCACGCTCCAGGCGGCTAGCGACAGCGGACCGAGACGAGCATTGACGAACTCGCTGATCACGGACGGCGTCCAGCCTTGCGGTGAGCCATTGCAATAGATGAGCGTGAGACCTTGCAGCAGGCCGTTCGCCGCCAGCGTCACGACAATCGGCGGCAAGCCGAGCATGACGACGCCCACGCCGTTGAAGATGCCCACGAGCAGGCCCACGCCGAGCACGACCGGCACCGCCCAGACCGCGGCGCCGTTCAAGCCATGCGTGAGACCCGTCAACAGTACGCCCGATAGCGTGATGAGCCACGGCATCGACAGATCGAGACCGCCGGTGAGAATGACCGCGCCTTGACCGAGACCGAGGACCGCGAGAAACAAGGTCAGCGTGAGCAGGCTGCTATAGAAGTTCGCGCTGATCAGCACGCCCGGACCATAGACGAAGCCCGTGATGACGACCACGCCGAAGAACAGCAGGTACGCGGGAATCACGTACTTGACCCATTCGCGATTGCGCTCGATCCAGTCCGGGATCGCGCGGCCCTTCAACTCCTTGTTCTCAATGGGACGATAATCGCCGACTTCGAACGCCACGTGCCGCGCATGGCCGTCATCGCGTGCACGCGTGCCCGTTCGCACAGCCTTGAGCCATTGCGAAGCCTGCCGCGCGCACTCGTGCGCCGCCGACTGCTTGCCGATGGAAGAACCGAGCACCGCGAGAATCAGGATCACGGCTTCGGCAATCGTCGTGAAGAACGCCGATACGTTCAAGACGAGCAGGATGTTCACCGTGATCATCAGCGTCATTGCGGCGAACACGCTTCCAACGCAACCGCCACGACCGCCACCAAGCAACGTGCCGCCGAGCACGACCGCCGTGAACATGGAAAGCAGGAGCGGGCGGCCGACGAGCGGATCGGCCGAGCCCGTCTGCGCCGACACGTATAGGCCCGCTGCCGCGTAGAACATGCCTGCGAGCGCATAGGTCGCGATGCGATAACGCGTGACCGGCATGCCGTTGGCATACGCGCCATCGGGGTCGCTGCCAAGCGCATAGAGACCGACGCCAAAGCGCGTGCGCTTGATGAACGACCACACGAGCAAAGCCACGACGAGCAGGACAGCCGACATCGGTATCTTGTCGGGAATCAGGTCGGCCGTGAGAAAGCCGCCGAATTGTTCGCCGATGCTGCCGCCCGGCTTGTTCTGTATGAGCAGCGTGACGCCTTGCACCATGAACATCGTCGCGAGCGTAACGACAATGGATTGCAAGCGGAACCACGCGATCAGCGCGCCGTTGACGAGGCCGATGCCGCCGCCTATGGCGATGATGAGCGCGACGCCCGCCCACTGCTCGACGGGCGAGCCTTGCACGAAGCGCACCGCGAGCACGTTGGCCAGCGACACGACCGCCGACGCCGACAAATCGAACCCGCCCGACAGCACGACGATGGTCTGCCCGATGGCCGCGAGCGCGAGCGTTGTGCTGCTCGATATGACCGAACCGATGTCGTACATGCCGACCGGCGTGGCGGATAGCGCGACCCACGCAATGAGCATGGCGAGCAACGCACCGATCGCGATGATGAGCCCGCGATGATGGTCGATGCGCGCGCCGATTCCCACGCGCGCGCCGGGCCTCACGATCTCGCTTTCTGGCGACGCTATGGCTATTTTCATATGCAACTCCTCAACTGGATAGCATCTTGCGCATCACGTTCTCTTCGGTAAGCGCCTCGCCTTCGAGCTCGCCCGCATTGCGGCCGCGATACATCACCGACACGCAGTCGCACACGTTGACGAGTTCGGGCACGTCCGTCGAATAGAACAGCACGGAGCCGCCCGCCGCCGCGAACGCACGCATCAAAACGAATATTTGATGCTTGGTGCCTACGTCGATACCGCGCGTCGGGTCGAACATGAGCCACACGCGGCTTTGCGTGAGCAGCCATTTGGCCATCGCGATCTTTTGCTGATTGCCGCCCGAGAAAGAAAGACACGGCTTGTAGAGCGCACGCGGATTCACTTCCATCTGCGCAAGCGAGCGGCGTATGGCCGCCTGTTCGCGTTTGCGGTCGATCAAGCCGAAACGCGAGTAGCGTCCGATCACCGGCAGCGATACGTTCTCGCCGCCCGGCAAGCGCAGGAACAAGCCTTCGGTCTTGCGGTCTTCAGGCAGGAAGCTCGTCGCGACGCCGGCCTTGAGCGAATCCGCCGTGGACGTCAACGTAACCGGCTTGCCGTCGATACGAATCTCGCCATCGTCGATGAAGCTCGCGCCGAAGAGCGCCTCGAACATCTCGCGCTGGCCCATGCCCTGCAACGCCGCGATGCCATGCACTTCGCCCACTTTCAGCTTGAGGTCGAAGTCGCTCACGACGCCATCGACACGTATGCCGCGTGCTTCGATTGCAGGCGCGCCGTGGTTCTCCGTCAGCACAGGCGGCGTGACCTTCGGCGGATACTTCGCTTCCATCGAGCGGCCGATCACGAGACGAATGACTTCGTCATCGGAGATATCGGCGGTATCGAAAGCACCGACGTCCTTGCCATTCCGATACACCGTGAGGCTGTCGCAGAACTCGCGCACTTCCTGCATCCGGTGCGAGATGAACACGAAGGTCACGCCCTGCGTCTTCATCTCGTCGATACGGCGCGAAAGCCACGCCACGTCGCGGCCCGATAACGCGGAGGTCGGTTCATCGAGCAGCAACACTTGCGGCGCGCGCACGATGGCCTTGGCGATCTCGATCTTCTGCCGCACCGGCAACGACAGGTCGCGTATATAAGCGCCAGGACGCACGTCCGACAGTTCCAGCTTGTCGAGCCATTCGGCCGCCTGGCGTTGCGCCTCGCGCTTCCTGATGCGCCCGAGAAAGCCGGTCGGCTCGTACGACATCAACAGATTCTGCGCGACGGTGAGATCGCGCACGAGTGTCATCTCCTGAAACGCGGTCTGCACGCCCGCCCGATGCGCGTCCTTCGGGCCTTTCATCGCCACGTCCCGACCCATCACGCGAATGCTGCCGGCGTCGGGCTGCATGAGACCCGACAGCAGCTTCACTGTGGTGGACTTGCCCGCGCCGTTCTCGCCGAGCAGCGCATGCACCGCGCCGCGTTTGACGGAGAACGACGCCCCGTCGAGCGCGACAGTGGCGCCGAAGCGCTTCGTCACGTTCGACAGGTCGATCGCAAGGGATGTCATCGCTTGCCTCCCTTAACCTTTAGATGTCGCTCAGTCCTGATTGCCGGTGAGCGCCGCGTTGAAGCCCACTTCCTTCGTGTCTTCCGAATAGATGTCGGCGAACCAGCCCGGCGGCACCTTGTCCGGCATGAAGGCCGTGCAGCCCGCCTTCAGTTCCTCGATACTGCCCGTCTTGCACAGCTTCGAATCCTGCGTGAGCACGAGCGGGAGCTTGAGTGTCACGCGCGGCGGAAAGTCCTTGCCGTCGAGCTTCTGCACGGCCATCTTGAGCGCCATGGCGCCCGAGTACGGCGGCGCGCCATACGAGATCGAGCGATACCCGATCGAGCGATACGTGCCCTCGCCCTTGACCGTTCCCGGCGGCAGCATCTGCACACGATGCCCGTTCGACGATTCGCCCGCGCACGGCTTGATCTTGTCATCGGCGATACCGGCTTCGAGCTGCATCGACGCCGCCGTGAAGCAGCCGACCTGCATCCACAGGCCGTCGATCTTGTCCCAGCTATTCGTCGCGAGAATCTTCGAGAGTTCGGTGCGCGCCGTCGCCTGGCTCCACATGCCGGTGCCTTCGGCGACTATCTTGATGCCGGGGAACTTCGCGAACACGGCCTTTGCCGCTTCGGTGCGCGCGCGGTCCACCGACGTGCCCGGCACGCCGTTGACGACCACGATATTGCCCTTGCCGTTGATGGTCTTCGCAAGCCATTCCGCGGTGACGGTGCCTGCCTGATGCTGATCGATGGTCACGTTATGCGCACACGGCTCGGTCACTTCGCCGTCGTAGGCCGCGACCACCACGCCCTTGGAACACGCGTTCTTGATCGCGCGATTGAGCGCCGTCGGCGAGATCGGGTAGATCACGATGGCTTTCGCGCCTGCCTGCACCATCGAGTTGATCTGCTGAATCTGCTTCTGTGCGTCGGTGCCCGCGACCTGCACTTCGAGATCGACTTTGTCCTTGAGCGCGGGCGTGTTGGCCATTGCCTTCACCATGTTCGCGGCTTCGGTCTGCCAGTCGTTGCCGACATAGCTCATCGACAGAAACACCTTGTACTTGTCCGCCGCTGCGGCCTGCCCTGTCATCGCGATACCGAGCGTCGTCGCGAGCGCCAAACCGAACGCCGTGCGTTTCGCACGACGAATTGTCTGCGTCAATGCTTTCATGTCTTCCTCCGGGTCTTCGTATGGTTTTTACCGCTTCTGCTATTGCGCGCTTTTACTTCGTAACATGCGGCAAGCGAGCGCTCGCCGGCAGTGCAATACCCGCGCTGCCGGGCACGACGTTGGGATCGTGTCCGGGTATGACGAAATCCGCGATCTGGCGAATCCGCGAAAGCGAGCTGAACTCCGCCAGCGTTTCATGCACGATGCCAACGGGCACCAGATCCACGATGTTCTCCATGCAGTTCGCACAGTCGCCCGCGATCAGCACGACGCCGTCTTCGGTGTCCACCGCGACGGACTGATGCCCCGGCGTATGTCCCGGCGTCGGCACCACGCGCACGCCCGGCACGATGTCGGCCACGCCATGCACGAACTGCCACCGAAAATACGCTAGCGGCTCGCGGCCGATCAGAAACTCCTGGTAATACGTGGCCTGCGTCGGCAATGGATGCCCCGCGTATTCCCATTCGCTTGCCTGCACGATGAAGCGTGCGTTGCGAAAGAGCGTGTTGCCGCCCGAGTGGTCGTAATGCAGATGCGTGTTGATGACGATATCGACGTCATCCGCGCTCCATCCCACGTACTCCTTGAGCGCGCGTTCGAGCTTCTCTTCGGGCGCCTGCTCGCACGGACACACGAAGTTCGAAACCCAGCCCGGATCATGAATGCCGGTATCGACGACGATCTTCTTGCCGGCCCCGACGATTGCCGTGGACCACACCGGCACCTTGATCTGCTGGCCGAAATAGCGGCCATACACTTGCGACGAGCGATCGACGGTCAGCCAGCCCGTCGGCATCGCGACTACTTTCAGCTTTGCCCTGTCGTTCACGATGCCCTCTGGCTCAGAAGTTGGTTTCGCTTGCGCCCTTCAGCTTCAGCATCTCACGCGCTTCGTCAGGCGTGGCGATGTCGAGCGACAGTCCTTCGATAACCTGACGAATCTTGCGCACTTGCGCCGCGCTCGATTCGGCGAGCTTGCCCGGTTCTATCCACAACGAATCTTCCAGGCCCACGCGCACGTTCGAGCCTTGCGAGAGACCAATGGAGCCGAGCGTGATCTGGTTACGGCCCGCGCCGAGAATCGACCAGACATAGTCCTTGCCGAAGAGGCGGTCGGCGGTACGGCGCATGTGCGCGAGGTCTTCCGGATGCGGCCCGATACCGCCGAGCAGACCGAACACGCTTTGCACGAAGAAAGGCGGCTTGGCGAGCCCGCGATCGACGAAATGCGCGAGGTTATAGAGATGCGAGATGTCGTAGCATTCGTATTCGAAGCGCGTGCCGTTCGCACCGCACGACGTGAGGATGTATTCGATATCCGCGAACGTGTTCTTGAACACGAGATCGCGGCTGTTCTCCAGATGCTTGCGCTCCCACTCGTGCTTCAGATCCTTGAAGCGGTCCAGCATCGGGTAGAGACCGAAGTTCATCGAACCCATGTTGAGCGACGCCACTTCGGGCTTGAAGTGATGCGCGGGCTTCAGACGCTCGGCCACCGTCATGTGCGGACTGCCGCCCGTCGTCAGATTGATGACGGCGTTCGTTTCGGCCTTGATGCGCGGCAGAAATTCCTGGAACACGGCGGGGTCTTGCGTGGGATGACCATCGTTCGGATCGCGTGCGTGCAGATGCAGAATCGCGGCGCCTTCCTTGGCGGCGGCGAGCGCCGCATCGCCGATCTCTTGCGGCGTGACCGGAAGATACGGCGACATCGACGGCGTATGAATTGCGCCCGTGGGCGCGCACGTGATGATGACCTTGCGTCTCGTTGCCATGTCGTCTCCTTGGTTTAGAGCACTTCGACGTTGCCGCACACCGAAATGGCCTGCCCCGAGATGCCGCTGCCGCCCGGCGAACACAAGAACAAGGCGGTGGCTGCGACTTCCTCGGGCGTCGTCATGCGGCGTAGCGAAATCTTCGCGAGATATTGCTTCTCCATCTCTTCGTAAGGCAGATTCAGTTGCTTCGCACGCGCCGCGATCACGCGCTCGATACGCGGCCCTTTCACGATGCCCGGCTGAATTGCATTGACGCGAATGTTCGACGGTCCGAGCTCGATGGCAAGACTCTTGGTCATGCCGACCACCGCCCACTTGGTTGCGGCATACGGCGTGCGAAAGGCGTAGCCGAGCCTGCCCGCAACCGACGACAGCGCGATGATCGCGCCGCCATCGCGCGCCTGCTTCAGAAGCGGCACCGCGCGACGCGCGAAATAGAACTGCGCGTTGAGGTTGATATCGACCGTGTCTTCCCAATCCTTCTCGTCGAGCTCGTCGATACCGCCTGTCGGTCCCGCGATTCCCGCGTTATTCAGAAGCACGTCGAGACCGCCGAGCTCGCGCTCGACATCGGCGAAGACGCGCTCCACGGCCGCTTTATCCGACACATCCGCGAGCGTCGAACTGATCGCGTTGAGTTCCGTGCTGGCTTCGGCTTCGGCGAGTGCGTCGATGGCTTCCTGACTCGCATCGCACACGTGCACGCGCGCGCCGGCATCGACGAAGGCCCGCGCAATCACGAGCCCGATGCCCGATGCGCCGCCTGTCACGAGCACGCGCAAACCCCCGTGCGGTTTCAGCATCTGAAGAACCGTCATCATGTCTCCGTCATTGTTATCGTTGAATACAAACTCAGGCGCTTGCCTTTTGCTCGCCGTTGCCGCTTTCCGAATGAGCGGCCGGAAGCCGTTCCTGTAGATCGGCCGCCGCATCGCCGATATCTTCCTCGATGCCCGCGCGCGCGCCTTCGCCATCCCCGCGCCAAAGCGCATCGACGATATGCCGATGCGCGGCCATCGACTTGCGCATGTGCGGAATGTCCGGCGCGACGAGGTTCAGGAACGGGCCGATGCGCATCCACAAGTTTTGAATGGTCGCGAGCGTGAGATCGCTTGCGCCGTGCGTGTAGATCGCGATATGGAATTCGAAGTTGCTGCGCAGATAAGCGGATGCATCGCCGGCTTCGACGTAGGCATCCATCTCGTCGAACACTTCCTGCAATTGCGTGAGATGCGCGCGGCTCATGCGCGATGCCGCGCGTTTCGCGACCGCGCCTTCCAGCGCGATGCGCACGTCGCGCAATTCCTCGAGCAATTCGAGCGTCATGGGCGGGACCATCAGCGCGCGTCCGGCGCCGTCGATCAGCGCGCCTTCCGCTTGCAGGCGCGTGAGCGCGGCGCGTACCGGCATGGTGGATGACCCGACCGCTTCCGCGACGCTGCGCAGACTCAGCAACTGGCCAGGCGCGAAGCGGCCGGTCATGATTGCCTCGCGCAACTGCGCATAGACGCGCCCGGCCATGGTTTCGCGCGCCACGACTTCGAGCGCGGGAAGGTCTGTCGTCGTGCGAGTCGCCAACACAGCCTCCGGTTTGGTTTCGTATGGTTTGTGTGACCTGTGATCACACTTGCTTGGAGTGAAGTGTGGGACGTGATGGGCGTGGAGTCAACGAGGGATTGATAGGTGAAAACGCGCATCACACGTTAAAGCAAGGTGCATATGTTGCTGGTAATCAGGCAATTAATGCGCGTCTAACTTCATGTATCTAAATCGTTTTTATCGTTTTATAATGACTACCTTGTCGACGAACCGAGGTGCTTCATGAACCTGGATAGCAAGCTGTCGATCTCATTGAAGAAACGCGCAGGCAATGTCGTGCTTCGCCGTGACTTGAGTGGTCTTGCGAGTGCCTCCCACCTCAGTACGGCAATACAGCATCAAATTGACGATGGCCGGCTGGTTAGACTAGGAGCCGGAATTTTTGCAAAGGCGGTTCCAGATTCGGCGGGCAAAGCGCAACTTGCAGTGCGGCTGGAAATATTGCTTCTCGAAGTGTTCGACAAACTAGGCGTGCATGTCATCGGCTTGACCATTCGGCGCGAACGCGATCGCGCTGTTTGCCTGGTCGATATCGGAACAAACCGGACTCAGCGCAAGCTCGGGTGGGACGACATTCAGGTGCAATACGTGGTCCGTCCGCGCGCCGAGACAGACGTTACCAAAACGCCCGGGCTGCCCGCGAATATCGACGAGCTGCCCACTCAAGGCGTTGCGAGTTTCGTAGAGCGCCTTGCGAAGTCGCATGGCATCGAATACCGGCGCTCCGGGCTCGATGACTTCGCGGAAGCTGTGACACGCGCCGCTGGAGACGACGTCGACTTCGACTTGACAGGGAAGTTGCTCGTGTTGCTGAAGAAGAACGACATTGTCAACGCGCGTCAGTTCGCACGCTTGATGACCAATCATTTGAAAGAGGTGAGGCGTGTTCGACCCGTTCGGGGACTACGAGACGGCAGGCTATCTGCGTAACATTGAACGCATCAAGGATCTCGACGAGCTGAAGTATCAGGAGCACGGCTTCTTCGAAGCAAACCTCGAAAAGGCACTGACATTTTTGCGCTCGGTGCGAGGCAACATTGCTTATGAGCATTTCCTCAAGGTCCACGGAATTCTGTTCGACGAGTTCTATCCCTGGGCGGGAAAAGATCGTTACTCGCTAGGCGTGGCAAGACTCGTCGGCAAGGGGCAACGCATTCAGTTCGAAGCGTCGGAACAATGTCAACGCGCGGTTGAATGGGGTCTTGCCATCGGCAACCATCCGCTGAAGATGCGAGAAGCGCCTGGAACCGTGATGGGCGCATTCGCCTGGGCGCATCCGTTTCTCGACGGAAACGGCCGCACCATGCTGATCGTTCATGCCGAGCTTTGTTACCGGGCCAATTTCGCGATCAACTGGAGCGCATCGCGTAAAGAAGCCTATCTGGAAGCGCTCACAAAGGAAATCGAGAGCCCGGCGGACAAGCATCTCGATAGCTATTTCGCGCCGTTGATTGTCGATGCCGTCTCTCACGCCGGCCTGCTTGCGCATCTCACCGCGTTACCCGGTCTCGATGGCCAAATGGAAAGCAGCGGCGAAGACGTTGCATACATGGCCAACGATCCAGTAGCGAATCGCTTATACCTCGAGATGAAACGCGCACGCCGCGAACGCTAGCCGGCAGGCGTTCAAGCCCCAAACCGCCCCGCCACCGCCTTCTGAATTTCCTCGAACGCCACCGGCTTCACGAGATGATGATCGAACCCGGCTTCCTTCGACCGTTGCCGGTCATGCGCCTGTCCATAACCCGTCACCGCGATCAAGAGCGCATCCGCGGTCGCCGGACGCTTGCGCATCTCGCAGGCGAGGCGAAATCCATCCATCCCCGGCAAGCCGATATCCAGCAGCACGATCTGCGGCGCGAATGTCTCGCTGATTTCGAGCGCAGCCGTCGCATCGTGGACGACGCGCACATCGTAGCCATCGGCTTCGAGCAGAAGACCCATGGCGGTTGCCGCGTCCACGCTGTCATCCACGAGCAGCACGCGTCTGCCGCCGCTCGATCCCGGCGCGATCTCGACACGCGGAACCGGCACCGCCTGCGGTCCACACGCAAGCGGCAACCACACGACGAACTCGCTGCCCTGTTGCAGTCCCGCCGAATACGCTTCGATACGTCCGCCCTGCAACTCGACGAGCGTCCTCGCAAGCGGCAAGCCGATGCCGAGCCCGCCTTCCGAACGCTCCAGCGATGTCTCCGACTGCACGAACAAATCGAAGATATGCGGCAGCATGTCGGCGGCAATTCCGATACCCTTGTCGCGCACGCTGATGCGCGCCTGGTCGCCGACCCGCGCCGTCTCGATCTCGATCTCGCCTTCCTCGACGCTGTACTTCGATGCATTCGACAGCAAGTTGCCGAACACCTGGGCAATCCGCACGCTATCGCCCACGATGAATAGCGGCAAATCGCCGAGCTTGGTCGTGAGCGTATGGCGTTTTCTCTGCAGCGCGGGCTGCGCGGTTTCGATGGCCGCTTCGATCGCCATTGCCACATCCACCGCTTCCTGACGCAGCGTGATCTTGCCTTGCGTGATGCGCGCGACATCGAGCAGATCGTCGACAAGACGGCTCAAATGCCGCACCTGACGGTCGATGATCGTACGCACCGTTTCGAAGTGCTGCGGCGAAGGCTTGCGCTTCGGATCGAGCAAATCGACGGCGTTTTGTATTGGCGCGAGCGGATTGCGCAACTCGTGCGCGAGCATCGCAAGAAATTCGTCCTTGCGGCGATCGGCGTCGCGCAGCAGCATTTCCGCAGCCTTGCGCTCGGAAATATCGTTGACAATGCCCGCGATGCGATCCGGCCGTCCGCCCACGCCGCGTATCGGGAACGCGCGCTCGGCCATCCAGCGCGGACCGCCCTCGGCACCCGTGACGCGAAACTCTTCCTGATAAGGCGTGCCGTGCGCCGCCAGTTCCCGGTACGCCGCGCCCACATGTTCGCGGTCGAGCGGATGCACTTCGTTGGACCAGTGATCCACGCCCGGCGTGGGCAGCGGCGCGCCCTGGCGCGTATCCCACAGGCGCGCGTAAGCGGGGCTCACGTAGAGCAACTGATTGGTCGCGGGATCGAGCATCCAGAAAATGTCGTCGATATTCTCGGCAAGCTGACGAAACCGCTCCTCGCTTTCCCGCAACGCGCTTTCCGCAAGCCGCACGCGCAACAACGCACGCACATGCGCGATCAATTCGGCGGGCTCGACGGGTTCGGTGAGGTAACTGTCCGCGCCGCCTTCCAGACCGCGAATGCGATCGAGGCTATGCACGGCCGCCGCCGATGTCTGCAGCACGAGCGTGCCCGCCGTCTCCGGCGAAGCCTTGATGAGCCTGCACACTTCGAGCCCGTTGATATCGGGCAGTTTCACGTCGAGCAAAACGAGGTCGGGCGATTCGGCGCGCACGCGTTCGAGCGCCGTCGTGCCGGTAGCGGCTTCGATGACATTGAACCCCGCGCGCGACAGAATGCGCGTTTTCGCATAGCGCGCGCCGTCGTTGTCGTCGACGTTGAGGATCAGCACCTCGCTCCAGTCGCTCGTCATGACTCTGTTCCGTAAGCGCGGTGCGCGTCCGTCACCGCCGCGAGCACACTCGCGAGTTCACTGCCCGCCACCGGTTTGCCGATGAACGCCGCCGCGCCCAACGCTTCCGCCTCGCCACGGTCCTCGGCCTCGCCGAGCACGACGATCGGCAGGTTGCGCATGGCCGCCTGCGCGCGCAACGCGGCGAGCCACGTCCACGCTTCGAGCGGCGCGGGCCGCACGGTCAACAAAAGCGCGGCGGGCCGTGTGCGAGTAAGCGCGCGGGTCGCTTCGTCGAGCGTCGCGGCCGTCATCGCGCGATACGGCGACTGCCGCAAGGCCGCTTCGCAATCGAGTCGCTCGATCGGATTGCTCGCGACGACGAGCACCATCGGACGAGGGTCGTCGGCGGCGGAATGTTCGGTATGCGCGATGTCGTGTTCGTCGCCGTAATAAGCGGGCATGGTCGCGCTGAAGGTCGAGCCGCGCCCCGGTTCGCTCGTGAGCGACACATCGCCGCCAAGCAGCTTGCAGAGCTTGCGGCACAGCGGCAAACCGAGCCCCGTGCCTTTGACGTATTGCTGCAGCCGGTTCTCGACCTGGCCGAATTCCTCGAACACCACGTGCTGATGTTCGGCCGCGATGCCGATGCCCGTGTCCGCGACCGCGAACGTAATCAGCCGCCGCGCTTCGTCGTAACTCGCGCTTACGCGCACTTCGCCGCGCTCGGTGAACTTGAGCGCGTTCGACACGAAGTTGCGCAGCACTTGCGCGACCTTCGCTTCGTCGGTGCGAATGGGCGGCAGGCCCACGCACGAATCGAAAATCAAGTCGACCGCGCCGCCCGGCGAAAGCGGCCGCAGCATGCCGCGCAGCGCGGAAAAAAGCGTATCGACTTCGAATTCGACGGGACGCACGTCGATCTTGCCCGCTTCGATCTTGGCGAGGTCGAGCAGATCATCGACCGTTTCGGACAAGTCTTCCGCCGCCCGGCGAATGAAGCGCACCTGCTTTTCCTGCTCCTCGGTCAGCTCGCCGTCGATACGTTCGAGCAAGAGCTTGGACAACGCACGGATCGACGAAAGCGGCGTGCGGAACTCGTGACTCATGTTCGACAAAAAACGCGACTTTGACTCGTCCGCGCGACGCAGATGATCGGCGCGCGCATCCAGTTCGGCATAAAGCGCCACCACGCCGCGATTCGTATCTTCGAGTTCGCGCGTGAGATGCGTGAGTTCTTCCTGACGCTCGCGCAAGTCGGCCAGCGCGCCGATCAATTCGCGGTTCTGACGCTGCAATTCAGCGGTGGAATCGACGTCCGTGGAAGCGGAGAGCGTGTCGGCGACCGAGCGGGCCGACGTTGCATCGAAGGGCGCGTTGTCCGGCAGCGCCTTCGCGAGCGAGATGGACGTGCCGCCGTCGGCTTCCTCGGCGATGGCGCATTCGTCCATCAATCGCTGTGCCGCGAGCAGGCCGAGCGCGGCTTGCGAATCGTCGGTTCTGACCGCGCGCAGACGCTCGCCCGCACCGGCGCTTGCAAAAAAGCGCACGACGAAGCGGGCCGGCCGCGTGTCCGTATCGACGAGAAAATCGGCGCGTGCGGACGTGCCCGCGAGCAGCACCGTGCGCGCCGCTTCCAGCACCGAAGTCGCGATGCGCGTCTGATCCTGCGACGAAAAACCGAGTCCCGCGCTCGCATCGCGCGACTTGCGCCGCGCCGCGACGATATCGTGCTCGCTTTCGAGCCGCATCGAATAGAGGCGCGTCGTCATGGCGCACGCACGCCCATGCGCGCGACAAAAACCGTGACGTCGTCGCGGCCGCGCGTGAAATCGCGATACAAAAGCGCCGCAACTAGCGAAGGATGGCGCAGATTCAAACCCGGATAACGCGCGAGATCCCAGCGCGACGTAAGCCCGTCCGAATGCAGCACGATGAGCGCGTGCGCGGGATAAGGCGTCGCGAATTGCTGCGCACGCCGCGCCGCGTGCCCGACAATGCCGCTGTGCGAGACCAGATGCTTGTGCGTGTCGAGCGACCACACACTCGCCGAAATATTGCCGATGCCCGCAAACGCGACTGCCGCCGAGTCACTGGCGAACGGCACGCGCGCGATGCCCACTGCCGCGCCGCGAGTGGTGCGCAGCGCGCCGTTGGCCAGTTCCATGATGCGTTCGAGCGATGCGTCGCCGTCCGTGCCCAGAATTTTCGCCGCTTCGATTGCCGCGAGATTGGCAAGCGGACCGTGCCCGAGGCCATCGGCGACGAGCACGGTGAAGTCGTTCTCGCCCATGTGGCAGGACCAGGCATCGCCGGAAACGGTTTCGGTTTCGAGCGGCAGATTGACGACGCCATACGTCACGCGCGCCGGTGCCGCATGGTTGGCTTCGCCGCTCCAGAACACCGTGCGCAGCACCGTGCCTTGTCCCGGCTGGCTCCAGATGTCGAGTTCGTCGGACAGACGTTTGATCGCGCCCATGCCGTTGCCCGGGCTGCCGGCGGTCGTGTAACCGTCCTCGAAGCACCGGTAAAGATCCGCGATTCCCGGTCCGCTGTCGATGCACAGTACTTCGATGCCGTAACGCCCGCTATCTTCGAGCGGCCGCACCAGCAACTCGCCGCGCTCGGCATGCTTCAGCAGATTGGTGCTGCATTCGGTCACGACGATCGCCAGTTTTCCCGCGACCGTCTCGTTGAAACCGAGGCCGCGCGCGAGTTCGCCGATAGCGCGCCGGGCGAAGGCGATCTGACTCGCCTCCGCGATTTCGAAGCGCTGCTGCGCGGCCATCGATTCCTTCAAAACGGTTTCCATTTGGTGATCGAAACGTAAGTGCCCTCGCCCGGCGCCGAGCGAATCTCAAACTCGTCGCACAGGCGCTTTGCGCCGCCCAGACCAAGCCCGAGACCATGACCCGAGGTGAAGCCGTCGGACAGCGCGCGGGCGATATCCGGGATACCGGGACCCTGATCGACGAATTCGAGTTTGAGGCCACGGCGCCCATTGCGCTCGACGAGTAAGCAGTGCACGTCGCCGCCGCCACCGTAGATGAGCGTGTTGCGTGCCAGCTCGCTTGCGGCCGTCACGAACTTGGTCTGATCGATGAGCGACAAGCCCTGCGCGACGGCTTTTTCGCGCACGAGCTGACGCAAGCGCACGATCTGCTCGTCGGAGCGGATCGGCAGCGTGATGGGCGACGTCGAGGCGGCTTGCGCGGCTGATGAAGTGAAGGTCGTCATGGAAGGCGTCACATGCGGCCGTCAGTAGATGCTCTGATTGAGCAACGCCATGCCCTTCTCGACGTTCAGCGCGGTGCGCACGCCCGGCAGCGCGAGCCCGAGTTCGACGAGCGTGATGGCAACCGATGGCTGCATGCCGACGACCACCGTCTGCGCATCGAGCACGCGCGCCATGGCCGCCGTGTTGCCGATCATGCGGCCGATGAACGAATCGACCACATCGAGTGAAGAAATGTCGATCAGCACGCCGCGCGCGCCATCTTTCACGATACGGCTCGTCAGATCGTCCTGCAGCGTGAGCGCAAGACGGTCGTGCATGTCCACTTGAATGGTGACGAGCAGCAGCTTGCCCATCGTGAGAATCGGAATGCGTTCCATCGCTGGCCCCGTTCGGTCTTTCTAATCGCGTTGTGCGTGGCGGTTGTCGACGCGCGCCGTCATTCGGCTTGCAGCGCGTCGTACGAACCCGCCGGGCCTGCTGTACCGGATGCGCCGCTCTTGCCCCCGCGCTGCGTGTTTTCGACGGAGAGCGACTTGCCGGTGCGCTGCAGCGCGACGACGAACGCCGCCGCGAGCGTCGCCTTCGTCGTGACGTTGGACAGGTTCACGCCCAGATGCACGATGGTCTGCGCAATCTGCGGCCGAATCCCGCTGATGATGCAGTCCGCGCCCATCAAACGCGCCGCCGCCACGGTCTTCAGCAGATGCTGCGCGACGAGCGTATCGACGGTCGGCACGCCCGTGATGTCGATGATCGAGATGGCGGCGCCCGTCTCGACGATCTTCTGCAGCAGGTTTTCCATGACCACCTGCGTGCGCGCCGAATCCAGCGTGCCGATGAGCGGCAACGCGAGGATGCCGTCCCACAGTTGCACGACAGGCGTGGACAGTTCGAGCAACTCTTGTTGCTGACGTACGATCACTTGCTCACGGCTCGCCTGGAACACTTCGGTGGTGTAGAGGCCGAGCGCGTCGAAGAGTGTGCTGATGGTCCAGGTGAGATCGGCAAGCGTCGCGGGCTCGCCTTCGAGCGATGCGCGCAGGCGCGCGAACAGAGGCTGCTTCAGCGAGAACACGAACATCGCGGTCTCGACCGGCGAGAAACCCTGACGCGCGCGTTGGCCGGACATATCGGCGAGAAATGCGCGCACTTCCTGCCACGCGCTCGATTCGAAGTCGACCGTGTCGCTCGCGCCGAGCGCGGCCACCATGAGTTCGACGAACTGTCCGAACTGATTGCGCAACTCCGCTTCGCCGACCAGTCCGCGCCGCGATGCGATTGCGTGCTGCTGCGTGATCCACTCGGCGAGCAGTCCCGCCTGGTTGCTGTTGAACAATTGGGCTAGCCGAGTTCCGCCGACCATATCCATGCCGAGATTCCTGTGCGAATGTTTTTATGCGCGCGTCCGTAGGATGACTGGCGAGCCGCGCCGGGCGATAGCGCTTTTGCGCTGCAACGATCGGCCGCGCAGAACTGCGAATGACCGAAAGCAACGCAAAGGCGCTCGGAATGTAGCACGTCGTCTCAAAAATCGACAGTCTGCGAAGCCTTTTGGCGCGTGCCTTCCGCGCATTTTCGCTAGCTCGATAAAGCGATTCGCAAGCGATCGGCAATTGCTTCCGGTCGTTCGATCCTGGATGGACAGAAGCCGGTCAAAACTATCCCATGCAATCAGACCAAATCAGCGTGTCAGCAGGAATAGTTCCAGCGCCTGGAGGCTGATGGGCTTGAGGAGATAACCGTCGAATTCCGTTTCGCCGCTGCCATCGACGAAATCGGAGTGACCCGTCATTGCGATGATGCGGGCGTCGCGCGAAAGACCGGCGGCGCGAATCCGGCTGCAGATGTCGCGGCCGTCGGCGTCGGGCAGGGAAATGTCGAGAAAGATGCGGTCGAAACGCGTGTGACTCGTGAGCGCTAGACAACCGGCGCCGTCGTACGCAATGGCAGCGGTGTGCCCGAGACTCGTCGCGATATCGGCGAGAGTCTCGATGCAGGCTTCATTATCGTCGACGAGCAACAGGTTCATCGCGACTGGCTCCGGTGCGACCGAAACGATGCGCCAGCGGCAAGCAAAAAAACTCCAAGCAACCCATGACGCCGCGCGCGAGAAAGAGTGTAGTCCATCCACTCTGGCGCCAGCACATTCGTACCGAAAGCGGCGAAGGTTTGGCCGTTCGCCGCTTGAGTCGGCGCGTCGATGCGCCATTGCATGCCATCTATAGCGGCGCGAATATTTTTCCAGGAGCGTGCGGGTGCAATACTCGCCCGGAGCAGGACAACCATGAAACTTGCGGAGCACACATGGCCCACACGATCCATCCCGTCGATGAAGTGCTGCCCTTGCCCGCCATGCTTGCAGTGGGCATACAGCACGTGCTCGTGATGTATGCGGGCGCGATTGCGGTGCCGCTCATCATTGGCGCGGCGCTCAAGCTGCCGAAGGATCAGGTTGCGTTTCTCATCAGCTCGGACCTCTTCGCGTGCGGGATCGTGACGTTGGTGCAGTGCATCGGCGTATGGAAATTCGGTATTCGCTTGCCGGTCATCATGGGCGTGAGTTTCGCGCCGGTCGGGCCGATGGTCGCCATGGCTTCGTCGGGCGCGGGGCTCACCGCCATCTTCGGCGCGACCATCGCGGCGGGCGTGTTCGCCATACTCATCGCGCCATTTTTCGGGCGGCTGATGCGCTTCTTTCCGCCTATCGTCACAGGCACGATCATCCTGACCATAGGCATGACGCTCTTTCCGGTGGCGATCAACTGGGCGGGCGGCGGGCGCGGCGCGCCTAATTTCGGCGATCCGAAGAACTTGATGATCGCGGGCATCGTGCTGCTGGCGATTCTCGTCATCAACAAGTATCTGCGCGGCTTTCTCGCGAATATCTCCGTGCTGCTCGGCATGGCGATTGGCTTCGCGGTCGCGTTGGCGCTCGGACTCGTCGATGTCTCGGGCACCGCTCAAGCGGCATGGTTTTCTCCGGTGCGGCCGTTCGCTTTCGGCTGGCCGACTTTCGATATCGCGGCGATTGCGTCGCTGTGTCTCGTGATGGTCGTCATCATGGTGGAATCGCTCGGCATGTTTCTCGCGCTGGGCGATCTCGCGGGGCGGCCGGTATCGCGCGGCGACGCAACGCGTGGCTTACGCACCGATGGCCTTGGCACGGTGATTGGCGGCATCTTCAATACGTTTCCGCATAGCTCGTTTTCGCAGAACATCGGACTCGTCGGGATTACGGGCGTGAAGAGCCGCTGGGTGGTCGCGGTATCGGGCGTGATCCTGATATTGCTCGGGCTCTTGCCGAAGCTGTCGAATTTGATCGCATCGATTCCCGTGGTCGTGTTGGGCGGCGCGGGAATCGCGATGTTCGGCATGGTCGCGGCCACGGGCGTGAAGATACTCGGCAAGGTCGATTACGAGAGCAAGAACAACTTGCTGATCATCGCGATCAGTCTGGGCGTGGGCGTGATTCCGCTCGTCGCGCCGACGTTCTTTGCGCACATGCCGGCGTGGGCCGGGCCGTTGACGCACAGCGGCATCACGCTTGCTGCCGTGTTTGCGATCCTGCTCAATGCGTTCTTCAATCGCGGCAGAGCGGCGGCGGATGTCGAGCGCGAGATTGCGGGGGAGATGCCGTTGAGTTTGAGGCAGGGGGAGGAGTGACGGTTCAGCGACACTTCTTCGCGTTGTCGCATAAGCACGAGTGTCAGCAAAATTTCGCGCGGGATCGAGGGAACCGGCGCTACACCGTCACGTCTCATTGATCGCATGCGGCACGAGCGCCGCGAACATACCCAATCCCACAAGGAGCGCCAAATGTTCCAATACCCCGGTCAATTCGCCTACCAGATGCCATCGCTTGCTCGCGCCAATCTACAGGCGTTTCTCACTATCAGCGGCCGATTCGCGAGCACCATGCAGGCGCTCGCCGAACTCAACGTGCAGACCGTCAATAAAATGGTCGAGGAAAGCAACGCGCTTCTGAAAGCGGGCGATGAAGCCAGCGCCGGCGATGTCTTCGGCTGGCAGTCGATCATGCTCGCGCAGTTCCCGCAGAAAGCGGCATCGTACGGACAGCATGTGTTGTCGATCATCACGTCGACGGAAGCTGACGTCGTCGGCGAAGTGCGCAGTCAGTATGAGCAAAATGGCATCAAACTGAAGGGTCTCTTCGATACCGCCACGACCGACGCCACCGAAGCCGCGCAGTCCACGGGCGCCGTCATCACCGATCTCGCCGACACCGCGACTACAACCGCGGAGCAAACCAGCGGCGTCATTCTCGATGCGAGCGGCGAGATCACACAGAGCGCGCAGACCGCTGTCACGAAGGCAACACGCGCGGCATCGAAAAGATCGAGCTGACGCGCCTCAAGCGTCCGCCGCCTTCTTCTTCGGGCGCGCGCCGCCGCGCCCTTCCTTCAGCACGATCCACGTTGGCGCATGATCGCTTGCATGCGGCTCGCCACGCACCCACGTGTCGACGCCCGCATCTTTCAGCTTCAGCGCGAGGTCCTTGCTCAGCAAGAGATGATCGATACGCAAGCCCGAGTTCGTCTGCCAATGCTGCCGAAAATAATCCCAGAACGTATAGATACGCTCATTCGGAAAATGCTTGCGCAATGCATCGGTCCAGCCTTGCGCCAACAGCTTCTCGTAAGCCGCGCGACTCTCGGGCTGCAATAGCGCGTCCTTTTTCCATGAGCGGGTGTTGTAGATATCCTCGTCGGTGGGAATGACGTTGTAATCGCCCGCGAGCACGACAGGATGGCCACTCTTGAGCAAAGCGGCCGCGTGCGCGTTGAGGCGCTCGAACCACGCGAGCTTGTAGTCGAACTTCGGGCCGGGCTGCGGGTTGCCGTTCGGAAGATAAAGGCATCCGATCAGCAAACCGTTGACTGCGGCCTCGATGTAGCGGCTATGTGTGTCGTCTTCGCCACCTGGCAATCCGCGCCGGCTGAGGATCGGTTCCGCGCCCTTGGCGAGAATGGCGACGCCGTTCCACGATGCCTGACCGTGCCACAGCGCGCCGTAGCCCGCTTTCTCGATATCGGCGGCGGGAAACTGCGCATCGGTTGCTTTCAGCTCCTGCAGACAGACGATATCCGGCTCCTCGCGTTCGAGCCACCCGAGCAGGGCGGACAGGCGCGGGCGGATGCCGTTGATGTTGAAACTCGCGATCTTCACTCGGCGTTCTCCATCGGTCGTGGACTCGTGGCGCGTTCATCGTAACGCGCCCAGGGCCGTTGCACGATGCATGCCGCGTCGTCGTGGCCAAGCGCATCGCCATGAAATCTGCGACATTCACGGGAACTCGACTTCACTCTCCTGTCCGCATCCACATGTCCGCTACTGTTCCGCCGCACGCCGATGGCTCGCTGCACTGGCAACGCAATCTCTACGTCTGCGTGTTCGGTTCGTTCACCACCATCATGGCGATGACGCTCCTCCTGCCCTTTTTGCCGCTTTACGTGCAGCAGTTAGGCGCGGCCTCCGTGGAGAGCGCGGTGCAATGGTCGGGCGTCGCGTTCGGCGCGACCTTTCTGGCGGCGGGTCTCGTCGCGCCTTTGTGGGGGCGTCTTGCCGACCGATATGGCCGCAAGCCGATTTTGATCCGCGCGAGTCTCGGCATGGCGATCACCATGTCGCTGCTCGGTGTCGTGCAGACGGTCTGGCAACTGGTGGCGATCCGCTTTCTCGCGGGACTCGTCGGCGGCTATGCGAGCGGCGCCATCGTGATGATCGCGACGCAGACGCCACGGCACCGCACCGCGTGGGCGCTCGGCACGCACGCGTCGGGAATGATGGCGGGCAATCTCGTCGGCCCGCTCGTGGGCGGGCTGCTGCCTGGGCTGATCGGCATCCGTTCGACCTTCTTTCTTGCAGGCGGCCTCATTTTCTGCTCGTTCATCATGACGACGCTCTTCGTGAAGGAAGAGCGCCGTGTGCCCGATGGCGCGAAGGGTTCGCCGGGCCGCGCGCGCAGCAGCGGCTGGCGCGACGTGCCGAAGCTTACGCCCGTCATCGCGATGCTCGCGAGCGCCATGCTGCTGATGTTCGCCAACATGTCGATCGAACCGATCATCACCGTGTACGTGTCGCAACTGGTGCAGGACCAGAAGAACGTGACGCTGGTCGCGGGCCTCGTGATGTCCGCCGCCGCGCTGGGTAGCGTGCTCGCCGCGCCTCGCGTTGGGCGGCTGGCGGACCGCATCGGCGCGACGAAGGTGATCGTCGCGTGTCTCGGATTATGCGGCGTGCTGCTGATTCCGCAGATCTTCGTCACGACCGGCACGCAGCTCGTCGTGCTGCGCTTTCTAATGGGGCTTGCGCTCGGCGGTCTTTTGCCCGCCATCACTAGCGTGGTGCGTCATAGCGTGCCGGACAGCGCGGCGGGTTATATCCTCGGCTATGCGACTTCGGCCCAATACATCGGACAGGTAACGGGGCCGCTCGCGGGCGGCTTCATCGCGGCGCACGTGGGCATGCATTCGGTGTTCGCGATGACGAGCGTGTTGATGTTCATGGGGGCGGGGTTTAATGCGTGGGTGTTTTTGCGCAGGAACGGCAGCACGAGCTCGGATGCCGCGCCGTGATAGTCATGCGGCACCTCCTTTTACACCGCCTCTGACAAACGCTCCCATAACCCTTACCATGCAAGCCACGCCGCGCGTGTGCGCGAACCACTCTCCCCACATCATGGCCGATTCCAAACCCCACGACAGCATGCATATCTGGCTGATCCGGCATGGCGAAACCGAATGGAGCAAGTCGGGCCAGCACACCGGTTCGACCGATATCCCCTTGACCGACGAAGGCCGCAAGCAGGCATCGGCGCTCGCACCCGTGCTCGCCGCCCAGTCGTTCGATCTCGTGCTCACGAGTCCAATGAGCCGCGCGCGGGAGACCTGCAAGCTCGCGGGTCTCGGCGATCAAGCCGAGGTCGAGCCGTCGCTGCACGAATGGGACTACGGCATCTACGAAGGCAGGAAGACCGTCGATATCCGCCAGGAGATTCCCGACTGGTCGGTCTGGACTTCCCCCATGCCCCAAGGCGAGATTGCCGCCGATATCGGACGCCGCGCGCAATCCGTGATCGACCGGCTGACTGGCTCCGGCAAGACGCATATCGCCATCTTTTCGCACGCGCACTTTCTGCGCGTGCTCGCGGCGCAGTGGGTCACCGGCACGGCCACGTTCGGCGCGCATCTCGTGCTCGATACCGCGTCGATGAGCGTGCTCGGCTTCGAGCGCGACACCCGCGCGATCATCAAGTGGAATCTGCGCGCCTGAACCGTCCGCTCAAGCGTCGAGCCAGCCGCTCGCCGTCTCCCGCGCAAAGTCGCGATACGACCGCGGCGGCCTCTGCAACAGCGCGCTCAGGCGCTCGATGTGCGCGGCCGTTGCCACCGCGCCTTCCCGCTGATAGCGCCGCATCATGAGTTGCATGTCGTACGCGAGCCATTCGGGCGCCGCCTTGAGGCTTGCCTGCAAAGGAGCGAGGTCGTCGCCGGCGTAACGGATGGGGCGCTGCAAGGCTTCGGTCCAGATAGCCGCGACGCTCGTCCCAGTGATCGCCTCCAGTCCGACGAGGTCGTACGTTTCGGCGGGCAGCGCGTCGGTTGCGTGTTCGCGTCTGAGCAATTCGCGCGCGGCCGCCTCACCGATATCGCGCACATCGACCATCGAAATCCCCTTATCGCCGATAGGCATGCCGAAGATTCCCGCGTTCAGCAGCGGCTCTTTCTGGCGCACGTCGTTCTGCATGAAATACGCCGGACGCAGCACGGTGACGGGCAGCGCCTCACGCTCGATCATGCGCTCCACGGTGTGCTTGCTCGTGAAGTGCGGCACATCCGCATATTCGTCGCCCTTGAATACCGACAAATAGACGATGCCCTTCACGCCCGCCTCGCGTGCAAGGCTCAAAGCCTGCAGGGCCTGCGTGAGTTCGTCGGCAGCGTTCGGCGCGAGCAGGAACAGCGTGTCGATATCGGCGAGCGCCGCTGCAAACGAAGAGAGGCCGCTCAGATCGCCCTGCACTGGCTTGACGTGCGCCGGAAACTTCGCGTCCGCGGGCTTGCGCGTCAGCGCCCTCACCTCGACGCCGCCATCCAGCCGCGCGAGTTGTTCGATGACCTGCGTGCCGATCACGCCCGTGCTTCCTGTAACGAGAATAGCCATGTTGATTCTCCAGTTTTCGAGTTGATCGGGCCGTCAAGAGGCCCGGTGTTGATACGATAGGCGTTCCGCTTTCGAGTCGGAAGCCCTGAAAACAAGACGCCCCGTCTCACGGATGGAACGCTATGAATCTGATCGCTCTCGCCGATTTCAACGCCGTCGCCCAACATGGCGGTTTCGCGGCCGCCGCGCGCAAGCTCGACCGGCCAAAAGCCACGCTCTCGCGGCGTGTCGCCGAACTCGAACAGGAGCTCGGCGTGCGGCTGATCGAGCGCGGCTCGGGCACGTTGCGGCTCACGGAGGACGGTCAGGCGCTGCATCAGGGAACGCACGGACTGCTCGCGGATATCGCCGATCTCGGCGAATCGATCGCCTCGCGCGCACCCGTGCCACGCGGCAAGCTGCGCGTAAGCGGGCCCGTCGTGTTCACGCATGCGGTGCTTGCGCGTGTGGCTGCCCGGTTCGCGCTTGCTTATCCCGAAGTCGAACTTGAGCTCGTAGCCGAGGACCGTCTGGTCGATCCCGTGCAAGACGCTTATGACCTCGTGATACGCGTGAATCCGGCGGCCGACGTACTACTCATGGGCCGTCAGATTGCGATCGACCGGCGCGTGCTGGTTGCTGCGCCTTCGCTTATCGACAGCGATGAACTTCCCGCGTCGCTGCCTGCGATCACGCTTTCCACCGCAAACGACACGCCTTGGCAAATTCGTACCGCCAATGGCAAGTCACGCACCATCGAAGCACGGACGGTGTTGCGTATGTCGTCGCTCTTATTGATACGCGAAGCCGTGCTGGATGGTGCGGGCGCCGCGCTTCTGCCTGGGTTGCTCGTTGCGCCGGATGTGGCTGCGGGCAGGCTGGTCGCGTTGGGGGAGGATGCGGGTCCGGCCGTCGCGATCTGGGCGCTATATAGCTCACGTCGTTTGTTGAGTGCGAAGGTGCGGGCTTTTCTGGATGTGCTCGGAAAGCCGGAGTGCTGAACGTAGGCTGTTTGAGCGTCATGTCCGTCGCGTCGATGGCTGCAAGTGGGCGGGCGATCGAGATTGGCATCGACAACCACCATTCGAGACTATCTGTCCGATGGTTCGCTCACCATGACGTACGAGTCTGTCGGAAGCAGGCTTGCTTTATGCGTCCTCGTCCGACGGCCGGTGAAGAAATAACAGGCTTCATCGCAAAACACCAATGAAACCAACGGAGGAACCATGAGCATTTTTTCAAGCATCCTGAACAAGATTTTCCCGCACGATCATCCGGCCGCGAGCGCATCCGGCGCCGCTACTCCGCCCGCTTCACCGGGCGCAGCGCCGGCGACACCGACGGCATCGGGCACGCCGACGAGCACGCCCGTAGGCACGGCAAGCGCCGAACCCGCGCGCCCGCCGGTCACGCCGATGCCCGAAGTGGATGTCGAAGCAATCCTCACGCAGAAGCAGCAGCAAAGCGGTGCGACCCTGAACTGGCGCACTTCGATTGTCGACTTGCTTAAGTTGCTCGATCTCGACAGCAGCCTGGATGCGCGCAAGTCGCTAGCCGCCGAGTTGCACTACACCGGCAACACCGACGATTCCGCGTCCATGAACATCTGGCTTCATAAGCAAGTCATGAAGAAGCTGGCGGAGAACGGAGGCAAGGTGCCGGCGGACTTGCAAGACTGACCATGCTCTAATCGTCGCGGCGTTGCCCTGGCGTCGCGACTCATTTGGTATGACGCATCACGGACCGCACCTCACATCCTTTAGCGCGATCGCCCCATGCGCGCCAACGCCACCATGGCAAACCCCGCACCCAGTGCCACGTAAGTCGATGCCAAGGCGCGCTTGCTCAAACGGGCTTCGTATCCCGGCGTGAAGCGTTTAGGGACGACATGGTAATCCACGACATAAGCAGTGACTGACGTTGCAATCGCGGCAGCAACGACATCACGCGGACGCGCACGCGAAGTGCACAGCGTTTCGAATAGCACGCCCCAAAAAACCGCGCTGCCCAGATGGATGCCAGAACCGACGGCGGTAAATTGAACGCTGGGCGCCTCCTCCTTTGGCGCCTGATCGGGCCAGACGCAATGCGCGACAGCGTTCATCGCCGAATAAGGACGATGCCCGGATTTCGACGCGCCTGCCGCTGCGACGAGCGCCGACGCCACACCCGCGCTTGCGCCGGAGAACATCGCGCGCGATAAGGTTTCAATTAATCTGGAATGCATACTTTCCTTTGAGCTTTGAGAGTCGTTAGCCCAGAGCAAAGGCTATTCCGCGTGCCGTAAGTTCCGGTCACAACCGGGTCGCGGCACACCGATTGCGAACGTCCAGATACTTCTCGGGCGATCGGTGCTTCTCGCTGAACGCTGAAGGAAAAAGCTGCATGACGGATTCAATGGCACGGCGGTTGCTGTAGTACCCACAAGCCGACGCCTTGCCAGTCCACGCGGCTGCATGAACTCGGTTCCCCATTCAACGACTCAATTCGGCCCTGTCCCCGGCCGTTCAGCCAGCGCGAACCATGCGCTGAGGCTCGCAGCAAGATGACCGCAAGTGACGCAACAACGTCCTCTCGGTCGCCGCGAGATCAACAACTCATCTAAAACCGAATGCGTGCGCTCGTCCGCTGCAGGACGGCGCTCGCTGTTACAAAGGAGTGGCTGATATGTTCGTTCACAATAAGCGTCTGCAATACACCGTCCGCGTAGCTGCGCCGAATCCTGGTCTTGCCAATCTTCTGCTAGAGCAGTTCGGCGGGCCGCAAGGCGAACTGGCGGCGGCATGCCGTTACTTCACGCAAGCTGTATCGGAAGACGATCCGGGCCGCAAGGACCTGCTGTTCGATATCGCCACCGAAGAACTGAGCCATCTGGAAATCATCGGCTCGATCGTGGCCATGCTCAACAAGGGCGCAAAGGGCCAACTCGCCGAAGCCGTGCAGACCGAAGCCGAGCTGTATCGCTCGATGACCGGTCACGGTAACGACTCGCACACGACCGCTCTGCTCTATGGCGGCGGACCGGCGCTTACGAACTCGGCCGGTGTGCCTTGGACCGCAGCTTATATCGATACGATCGGCGAACCGACTGCCGACCTGCGCTCGAATATCGCGGCGGAAGCACGTGCGAAGATCGTCTATGAACGCCTTATCAACGTGACCGACGATCCGGGCATCAAGGAAGCGCTCGGCTTTTTGATGACGCGTGAAATCGCGCATCAGAAGTCCTTCGAAAAGGCGCTGCATTCCATTCAGCCGAATTTCCCGCAAGGCAAGCTGCCCGGTCAGCCGGAATTCACGAGCGTGTACTTCAATATGTCGAAGGGCGATGACGCGCGCGGTTCGTGGAATGAAGGCGGCGACTGGAAGTTCGTCGAAGATCCGCAACCCGCAGTCGATGGCGGCGATGGCACGGCCACCGTCGGCGTATCGAAGGAAGAGGTGGATGCGTTGCAGGCAATGGCTACGCGTACCGCATCGGACCCGTCGAGCGACCCGACCACCGGCGCCGATCTCGGCTCCGGCATGGCAACGGCCGCAACCTCGAACTAAGCTGCATTAAGTAGTAACCTCCGGTTCTGCGGCTAATGCGGTGCGGAACCGGAACGAAAAGAGCCGCTCGATTGCGGCTCTTTTTTCCCTCGTAATTCATTAGGATCACCAAAAATGTCTACTGTTTCATCGAAAGGAACCGTTCGCGTTCACCGTAGCCCGATCGATTGGGTCGCTGGCGCGCTTGTCATCATCGGTGCGTTGAATTGGGGGCTGGTTGGACTGCTGCAGCTCGATCTCGTGGCGGCGATCTTCGGCGTGGCCTCGCCGCTATCGCGGATCGTCTATGTGCTGGTTGGCATCGCCGGAATTTATATGCTGGTGCGCGCCTTCATGCCGGCACGCGAGCATGGATTGGCCAAGCTTTAAAGACAAATCGGCCCCGCTGGCTGCGCCATGCGGGGCCGACATTCAAATGCACGAATCCGATTAATTTTGCACGCCCCAGCGGCGCACGGTGACACGCTCGACCGTATCGAACACGAGATGCTCGACAGCAAGACCGATCACGATCACCGCTGCAAGTCCCGCGAAAACGCGATCCGTGTAAAGCTCGTTGCGATTCTGAAAGATGTACCAGCCAAGCCCGCCCTTTCCTGAACTCGCGCCGAAGACAAGCTCCGCTGCAATCAAGGTCCGCCACGCGAATGCCCAGCCCACTCGCAAGCCGGCAAGAATCGACGGCAACGCGGCAGGCACGAGAATCAGCACCACATGACGCAAGCCCGTCAGCCCGTAATTGCGGCCTGTCATGCGCAAGGTCGAAGGCACCGCCTGAAAACCCGAATAGGTGTTGAGCGCGAGCGGCCACAAGACCGAATGCACCAGCACGAACAACAAGCTGCCCGTGCCAAGGCCGAACCACAACAACGCCAGCGGTAACAGCGCGATGGACGGCAACGGATTGAACATTGCCGTGAGCATCGACAAGATATCCCGGCCAATGCGCGTCGAGACCGCAAGCGACGTCAAGACGAACGCGAGCGCCGCGCCGAGCAAATAACCGCGCAACAGCACCGATATTGAAATGGCAACCTTGTCGATGAGCTCGCCCGAGATGATCCCCTGCACGAACGCAACGGCCGTTGCGCTGAACGTCGGCAGTAAAAGATCGTTATCGACGAAGCGCGCGGCGATTTCCCAAATGCCGATGAGCACCAGCGCAATCAGCGTCTTGCGCAGCCACGACGTGTCCGCTATCCGCCGCGCAAGCGGCAGTTTGACTTCGCTTTGATACTGAATGTCCGCGGGCGCGGCAGGCTCCACTTCATATTCCGGGCGTACCGGCGGTGCGGCGAGATGCGGCGTGCTCATTGCACGGCCTCCTCTTCGAACAGCAAGCGATGAATGCGCGCGACGCTCTGCTGAAACTCCCCGCGACCCAGACTCTCCTGCGTATATTGATGGCTATTCAGTTCGGCGCGCACGCGTCCCGGATGCGGCGTCAGTAACAAGATGCGATTGCCGACGATCAACGCCTCTTCGATCGAATGCGTGACGAACATGAGTGTGAAGCGCTCATCGCTCCACAGACGCAGCAACTCTTCCTGCATGCGGCGGCGCGTAAGTGCATCGAGTGCGGCGAAGGGCTCGTCCATCAGCAGAATGCGCGGCTGCATGGCAAGCGCGCGTGCAATCGCCACACGTTGCTTCATGCCGCCCGAGAGCGTATGGGGATAGGCATCCGCGAAACGCGCCAAACCTACCTTGTCGAGATAATGGAGCGCGCGTTCCCGCGCCTCGGCGCGACTGAGCTTGCGCGCAACACGCAGCGGAAACGCGACGTTTTGCAGCACCGTCTTCCACGGCGGCAACTGATCGAATTCCTGGAACACGACGATACGATCCGCGCCCGGCCCCTTCACGCGCTCACCGGCTATTTCGATACTGCCCGACACCGGTTCGATAAAGCCCGCGACGGCCTTCAGCAAGGTGGATTTGCCGCAGCCCGAAGGGCCGAGCAGCACGAAGCGGTCGGCGCCGTAGACGTCGAAGCTGACATCGTGCGTGGCCCGCACGAGCCTTTCGGGCGTGCGGTATTCGAGAGAAACGTTTCTGGCCGACAGCAGCTTGCCGCTCGTCCCGGCTTCGGGCTGGGGGTCGCGCGGATAAATGGCTTGGGGATTCGCCGCCATGATCTTATGCCTGAATGCAATCCTCAAGCATAGTCAGGGCGGCACGTTCGCCTAACCAATCTTTGCGAATATGGAAAGCAGTCAGCGCGATATCAACTCGATATCAACTGCCGCCGCGCGTCACGGGATCGTCGAAAAAGTAGTCTTGCCACGATTTGGGATCGTTCTTGATCGCGCCCACGCGATGCATGAACTGCGCAAGCGGAAAGGTGTTCTGCGGCTGGACCTTGAACTGCACAGCAGGGTCCTTGATGACCTTGAGGAGCAGATCACGGTCGAGCTTCGCGTTGTTCACGCGCAGATAGATGTCGGCCGCCTTCTCGGGATTGGCGGTGACAAAGCGCGCCGCATCGTTGAGGCCATCGACGAAAGCGCGATACGTCTTCGGGTTCTCATTGCGGAACTTCTCCGTTGCATAAAGCACGGTGGCCGAACTCGGCCCACCCAGCACGTCATACGAGTTGAGCACGATATGCGCTTTCGGATTGCCCGCGAGTTCCTGCTGCTGGAACGGCGGATTGCCAAAGTGCGCGTTGATTTCCGTGCCGCCCGCGATGATGGCCGCCGCCGCGTCCGGATGCGGCACCGCTTGCGTGAGCTTGTCGAGGCGATCGTACTGCTTGTCGCCCCATTGCTTGGCCGATGCGAATTGCAGAATGCGCGACTGCACCGAGACGCCTACGGCCGGCACCGCTATTCGATCTTTATCGCTGAAATCGGCGATGGTCTTCACGCGTGGATCGTTCGATACGAGGTAATACGGCAGATTGCCAAGCGACGCCACGCCCTTCACGTTCTGCTTGCCGTGCGTGCGATCCCAGATCGTGAGCAACGGACCGACGCCTGCCGCCGCGATATCCACGGAGCCGGACAACAACGCGTCGTTGATGCTCGCGCCACCCGAGAGCTTGGCCCAATCGACCTTGATATCGACGCCTTGCTTCTTGCCTTCCTGCTCGATGAACTTCTGATCGCGCGCCACGTTGAGCAGCAGATAAACCACGCCGAATTGCTCGGCCACGCGCAACGTGCCTTCCGCCTGCGCGGTCGCCGAACAGCCCAACGAGACGACGAGCGCGGCGGCGAGCGCGCGCAACGAACGCTTCCCGAAACGAGAATGCATGTGAGAAAACCCCGTGAAATAAGCGCTCAGAACGGCGCGTCGCCTTCAATGGTCGTGCGATACAGCTTGCGGCGTTCGTCGTCGGACGTGCCGGCGGCCAAGTGCATGACCGAGCGGTTGTCCCAGAACACCATGTCGTGATCGCGCCACTCGTGGCGGTAAAGAAACTCCGGCTTCACGCTATGCGCGAAGATTTCGTCGAGGAGCGCGCGGCTCTCGTCTTCCGGCATGTCGATGATGCGCGTGGTGAAGTGCTCGCTCACGAAAAGCGCGCGACGCCCGTTCTCCGGATGCGTCCGCACAATGGGATGCACCACCGGTTTGACCTGCGCGATTTGCTCGGGCGTCAGGTTCGGGCGCCACGGACTGCGTTTCTGCAACTCGGCGTATTTGGCAAGATAGGTATGCTCCGCGCGGCGTCCTTCGACTGCGCGACGCAGATGCTCGGGCAACGTATCCCACGCAAGATGCTGATTCGAAAACAGCGTATCGCCGCCAACTTTCGGCAACTCCTGCGCATGCAGCAGTGAGCCGAGACTCGGCGTTTCCTTGTACGAGAGGTCCGAGTGCCAGAAGTGCCCGGCATCGCCGAGACCGATCGGCTTGCCGTTTTCGAGCACGTTGGAAACGATCAGCACTTCCGGATGCCCGGCGAGCGCGAACTGCTTGAGCACGTGAATTTGCAGCGGCCCGAAGCGCTTGCTGAACGTGACCTGCTGTTCCGGCGTGATGCGCTGGTCGCGAAACACGAGCACGTGATGATCGAGATGCGCGCGATGAATGCGCGCGAAATCGGCTTGCGAGAGCGGCTTGCTCAGATCGAGCCCGATGACCTCGGCGCCGAGCGGCGCGTCGAAGGCGCGAATTTGAATGGATTCGTCGATGGATCGATCGGCGGCTTGGGTCGAACTTTCGAGGGTCGGTGCGAGGATCGTCACGATGTTCTTGAACGGCGCAAAGACAGCCAATCTACTTCGTCGCAGCCGTGCCGCCAACGAACGATCCGCGATTTGCTTATTCCCTTTGGCGCTTAACGCCTCAGTCGAACGGCAGTTCCACTTGAATCGGTTCGATGAAGCCGCCGTCCTCTCCGCGCACGCTCAACGCGCTCACGCGCACGCCGAGCAACCGCAGCCGTCGATCCAGCGTAATGCGCTTCACGCATTCGGTAGCGGCGCGGCGAATCTCGACAGGGTCGTCGGTGGAAACGGGAATGGTCAGATCACGCGTGAGCGTGCGGAAGTCGTCGAAACGCAGCTTGATGCCGACCGTGCGGCCTACGTAACCTTTGCGCTGTAGGTCGTCGGCGACTTTCTTGCACAGCCCCGTGAACGCCTCGGAGAGCTTCGCGCGGTCGTTCTTCGGATGCAGATCGCGCTCGAACGTGGTCTCACGGCTCATCGACTTCGGCTGCGAACTCACGACCACGGGCCGATCGTCCTGTCCCTGCGCGATACGCGCGAGCCATGCGGCGTAAGTGCCGCCAAAATGCGTCTGCAGAAATCCCAGGTCGGCGGCGGCAATGTCACCCACCGTCTCGATACCGAGCGCCGCCAGCCTTTCGCTCGCCTTGGGCCCGATGCCATTCACCTTGCGCGCCGCGAGCGGCCAGATGCGTGTGGGGAGATCGTCCATCGTCAGGATGGTCAGGCCGTCGGGCTTGTCGAGCTCCGAGCCGATCTTCGCCAGCAGCTTGTTCGGCGCGATGCAGATCGAGCACGTAAGCCCGGTGGCTTCGTGCACCGCGTCCTTCATGCGCCGGCCGATGCTCGCGGAATCGCCCGTCATGTCCGTCACGTCGATATAAATCTCGTCGATGCCGCGATTCTCTATCTGCGACGTGAACGCCGCGACGGCTGTCTTGAAGAGCCGCGAGTAATGGCGATACGACTCGAAATCCGTGGGCAGAAGAATGGCGTCGGGCGCGAGTTGCGCGGCCTTCATCATGCCCATGGCCGAGAACACGCCGAACTTGCGCGCTTCGTAAGTGGAGGTGGTGACGACACCGCGCCCCGCGTAGTCACGCAGTTTTCTGAAGCGGCGTGTGCCATCGGCCAGCGTCTCGGGAATGGCATTGCGTCCGCCGCCGACCACCACCGGCTGACCGCGCAGTTCGGGATAGCGCAGCAATTCGACGGAGGCGAAGAACGCATCCATGTCCAGATGCGCGATACGGCGAGGCGTGGGCGTGGCGGGCGTGTCCATTGCCTAGAACGGACGCGTGCCGACAAGGCCGGAAGACGACGACGTGCGAAGGACGTGGCTAAACATGCGCGGGCGCGAAGAACGCGGAAAATGCGCATACTGTACATTCATACAGTGATTCGCGCTAGTCTGCCTTATGTCCCTAGCGGCGCTCGGCGCAAATCCGCAGCCCGGTCAGCCAAGAATGCTTAAATTGCGAATCAGGTAGTCATTGAACATCGGCACGGTGAACGCGATATCACCATGGGACGGACTGTAGATCATGCCTTTGTTAATGATCTGCGCGCGGCGAGGACCGAGACTCTGCGGGGTTTCGCCGAGCGCGTCCGCAACGTCGGACGAACGATAAGGGCCACTGCCTAATTTCGCCATGGCAATGACGTATTCGCGTTCCTTGGGCGTCAGGCGATCGAAGCGAACTTTGAAGAACCCTTCGTCCAGACGCTTGAGCGTTGTCGACTCGGCGCGCCTTGCGTCGCGTACGGTAATCGTGTCGCCGACGGCGAGATTCCAGGACTGATGGCCCCACTCCTGCAGAAAGTAGGGATAGCCTCTCGTCTTGAGGAAAATCTCTTTCAGAGCAGCATCGTCGATACCGGCGCCTTCGTCGTTCACTGGTTGACGGATCGCTGCCTTGGCATCGTCCTCAGGCAGAGCACCGACCTCCGGGTAGTGAAACAGCCGCTCCGCATACGATTTGGCTTGTCCCGACAGGGCCGCGACCTGTGGCAAGCCGGCGCCGAAAAACAGCACGGGCAAGCGCGCCTGGTTGATCTTGTGCAATGACACGATGAGAGCGGCTAAGTCTTTTTCGCTTAGGTACTGGACTTCATCGATCAGGAGCGTCCAGGCTTTACCGGCAGCTTTAGCGGCCTCGCCGATACGCACGAACAGTTCTGGAAGATCATTCTCGAGGTCGCCGCTGTCCGCGACTCCTACTTCGGGATCCACCGCGATCGAGACATCGCCATATTCCAACTTGAATGCGGAGGCAAACGACCTCAACGCTCGCAGCGCGTCGTAAGTCTTCGCCTTGGCATTCGCGGCGACGGACAGTTTTCGAAGCACTTGATGCATGCGTGGCAGCAGTTGCTCACCCAACGATTTGTTCTCGGGCGCCTCGATCATGGAAGTGACGTGGCCACGCTGATTAGCGAGCGCTTCGACTGCGTTGAGCAGCACGGTCTTGCCTACGCCGCGTAAGCCCAGGAACATTTGCGAACGGCTGGGCTTACAGAGCACCGCGCGTTCAATGGCGATACGTGCGTCCTCGATGATTGCTTCGCGCCCAGCGAGTTCGGGCGGCTGGCTACCGGCACCGGGCGCAAATGGGTTCCGAACCGGATCCATGACTATGACTCTATAACAATATATAGCGTAGTATATCTCGACTACCTTATACTTTCCTATAATTCGCTAGATAGAGCACGTGGCGCTAGCGGCCTGCGGTTGGCGGCGCGACCGCCCTCACGACTCGCGTACGTTAATCGTCTACTCCGGAACCCGCTTCTCCGCCAACGCCCGGCGGCAATCCTCCAGAATGGGCCGCACCACGCCCGAATTGAAGTTGAGGTCTTCGCTGTCCAAAATCTCTTCGACCGCTTCGCGCGCCCAGTCGGATTCGAGGATGGCGCAATGTCGCGCGGCAAGATCGCGTGCAATGGCAGAGAGTTTGGCGATAGCAAGCCAGTCGGCTTCGCGCTGATGCCGGTCGAGCCACTTGCGCGCGGCTTCGACATGAAATGACGGCGCGGGCCAGTCGCCGTTGAGATAGTACGCACCGAGGCTGCCGCACGTCAGCCAGCAAAGCAGTTCGACACGGTCGCGGGCACTGAGAGTACGAGGCACTTCGTTCATGGCGGCGTTCACGAGAGACGTTCGACTGAAAGGGCAAACGCGCTGCTGTACATCCATCCTTGTGTGAAACCTGTGTGAAAGAAGATACCACGCGATGGTGCGACGCGGCAGCCCATTCGCGTGCGCTGGCGTACATGTTTCGCAGGCTCAACTCTGTGCTGGCGACTGCATGTGCGAGCCATCATTCAACGCTAATTCGCGCGCCTTATTCTGGTTTCCATCGACGAGCCATACTGAATACCGAACGCAGGCCGTCGCCAACCGTCCGCCTAAGGAGCGCATCATGTTCGAACGTCTTTCCAGATTCTTTTCCGCCACCGACGACCATTCGCACGACGACTACTTTGCCTCGTCGGGCGATCACGCCGAACTCGAACGCCGCATGCGTCAGGTCGAGGAAAGCGACCACGCGTACAGCATGACCTTCTGCGGATCGATCCCCCGTCGCCCCGACGACCCTTACGCGTGACACGCCCTCACTTCGCTTCGTCGCGTCCCGCCTGCCCCAGCATCACGGTCCAGCCGAGGCCGCGCACGTTGCGGATCACCGCTGCGCCGAACTTTTTGCGCACCGAATGGATGATCACGTCGACAGCGTTGCTTTCGACTTCCTTGCCCCAGCCGTAAAGCCGGTCTTCGAGTTGATCGCGCGAAAAGATGGTGCCGGGCCGCTCCATGAGTGCGTGCATCAGCGCGAATTCCTTCGCCGACAGCACGCCGGATGTCTCGCCACACGTAAGCGTGCGCTGGTCGAGGTTGAGATTGATCGATTCGTCGCCGAGACGCGAGGTGGCATAACCCGCCTTTCTGCGCAGCACCGCGCGGATGCGGGCCAGCAGTTCGGGCGTGTCGAAGGGCTTGAGGAGGTAGTCGTCCGCGCCGAGGTCGAGCCCTTGCACGCGCGTGTCGAGGTCGTCGCGAGCCGTGAGGATCAGCACGGGCGTCGCGTTGCCCGCCGTGCGCGCGCCACGCAACACTTCGAGGCCGGACATGCCGGGCAAGCCGAGATCGAGCAGTACTACCGTGTATTCGGCGGCGTCCATGGCCTCGCGGCCCGCCTGGCCGTCGCGCACCCAGTCCACGGCGTAATCGACGTCCTTGAGGGCGCGCATCAGGCTGGTGCCGATCTGTACGTCGTCTTCGATCAGTAGGATTCGCATGTTGAGTCCGCACACCGCATTGACGCGACCAAGCTGACGCGGTCATCACCCACGCGCAGCACGCGATCCCATTGTAATAGGCACAAAACAGCGCGGCCATTCCTTTTAAGCGGCGGCTGTCGCGGCGTTTGCCTCGGTAGCCACGCCGCTTTCCTCGACCGGAAAGCCAATCGAAGCGACGATGCCCGACCGCCCGTCATCGCGATTCTGAAGTGACACAGCGCCACCGTAGCGCTGCGCGATCGCCTTCACGATAGACAAGCCGAGCCCGCTACCCTCGATATCAGGGTTAGCCCTGAAGAAGCGGTCGAATACGCGCGGCAACAGCGTTTCCGCGATGCCCGGCCCCGTATCGACGACATCGACCCATACCATGTCGCGCTCGCGCCGCATGCGCAAGTCGATGGTGCCGCCATCCGGCGTATAGCGCACCGCGTTCGAAACGAGATTCTTCACCGCCATGCCGATATCCGTTTCCACCGCGCGCACGTGGGCCTCGACCATCTCTTCGGCGCCGATATCGAGGCCGCGTTGCAGCGCAATCGGCAGGACATCGGCCACGGCGCTCGTTACGACCGTGGCGATATTCACCCGCGTGAGCGGCGTCGCGCCCATCGGGGCATCGGCGCGCGCCATGCGCAGAAGCTGCGTGATGAGGCTGCCCGCGCGTCCAATGCCGCGTCGCAACTCGCGAAAACGCTCCTGATTGCCCGGCGCGATGTGCGGCGCGAGATTATCGGCCTGCAATTGCAGGGCCGTGAGCGGCGTGCGCAGTTCATGCGCGGCATCGGCGATGAACTTGCGTTCCGACTCGATGGATTGCGCGAGGCGCTCGATCATCGTGTTGATCGAATGGATGAAGGGCGCGATTTCGGCGGGCACGCCGGAGGTGGGCAACGGTTCGAGATTGGCGGTATCGATGCCCTGCACTTTCGCGCCAAGGCGTTTGAGCCTGCGCAGCGAGCGGCTCACTACGAGCGCGACCGCGATCCACACGAGCGGCAACAGCACGACGATGGGCCAGAGCGTCTGCGTCGCGGCTTCCCGCGTGAGTTCGCGGCGCACGGCGTTGCGCTGCGCCACTTGAATGGTCATGGTCGGGTCCTGACGCGTGAAGACGCGCCACGATTCGTCGTTGACTTGATAGCTGCCGAAGCCCGCGGTTGCATCGCGCGGAAAGCGCAGAGAAGGATCGGTCGTGCGAAACGGCGTGGCTTCGTCCGGCTTCCACACGACGACCACGACATCGCGATCGTCCTGCGTGCCGCGCGCGGGATTCTGCGGAATGCCTTCGGCGAAACCGTCGCGCATGCGGGTCGCCACTTGTTCGAGGCGCATGTCGAGCAGTGCGTCCATGCCGGTCCGGCAAAGATGATACGAGCTGATGCCCTGCAGCAAGCCTACCGCGCTGACGAGCAGCCCGAGCGCGACGACCAGTTGATTTCTCAGCGATTTGATCATGTGAAGACGCATCGAGATGAAAAGACGCGGACCGGCTGGCGTCTCGATTCTACTAGCGGCTTTCGGTGGCTTCGGACTTTTCGATCTTTCGGCGCGGGGTTCTGGCATCGACGTGCTAAAAAAGAAGCGCCGGTCCGGGTCGGAGCCGACGCTCGAAGCTGAGGAGAACGAGGATGTGAACCAACCTTCTGTCCACGAACCCAGCGTATACCCCGATAGTTAGAGAAAAATGAGGACGAAGAGTCGGGCGAAGCGAGCAGGCTTTTTCAGCAGGCGCTACCATTGCAGTCGACCGCTTCATCATCGAGTTCATAGGCGATGCCTCCCCGCCGCACAACGGCTGATGCAGCTTCGCCTTGGCCGTATCGCCTTCTTCGTGTAAGCCCGCCTGTTGCCGCGCGCCGTATCCGCCTCGCGTGGCGGCGCCATTCCTTTCATGGAAACGCATGCCACAAGCCAGACAAACCGTTCGTCCGCTCGTCATTGCCGCCGTGATGGCGTCGATGGCAATGGTCGCGATCGAGGCCACCATCGTCTCCACCGCGATGCCGCAAATCGCCACGCAACTCGGCGGTCTCGATCTCTACAGCTGGGTTTTCTCGTCGTTTCTGCTCACGCAGACTGCGCTTACCGTGGTGTTCGGCAAGCTCGCCGACCTTTATGGACGCAAGCCCGCGGTGCTCGTGGGCATCGCCATCTTCTTGATCGGCTCAGTGCTCGCGGGCTTTGCCTGGTCGATGCCCGCAATGATCGTGTTCCGCTTGCTGCAAGGCGTGGGCGCGGGCGCCATTTTGCCGGTGGTGCTGACTATCGTCGGCGACCTTTACCCGGCGCATGAACGCGGCAAGGTGCAGGGCTATTTGGCAAGCGTGTGGGCGGTATCGGCCGTGCTCGGACCCATGGTCGGTGGTCTGCTCATCCGGCAGTTCTCGTGGGCGTGGATCTTCTGGATCAACGTGCCGATCGGCTTTCTCGCCGCGCTGCTGTTCGTCATGTTCCTGCACGAAGAGAAACGCCACGGCCGCCCGTCAATCGACTTCGCTGGCGCGTTCTTTTTCACCGCCGCCGTCGCCGCGCTGATGATGGCTCTGACCGATGCCGGCCACGCCAGCAACACGCGTGTGGCCGTGGAAGTGGTGGTGCTGATTGCGAGCGCGTGCCTCTTCGTTTGGCAGGAACGCCGCGCCGCCGACCCGATGATCAACTTCGGCCTCTGGGCACATCGCCCGATTGCAGCGGGCAACGCGGCGACCCTGCTCGCCGGCATGGCGATGATGGGCCTCACCACTTTCCTGCCGATGTACGTGCAGGGCGTGATGCATCGCTCACCGGTCGAAGCCGGCTTCACGCTCACCATGATGATGGTCGGCTGGCCAAGCGGCGCCACGTTCACCTCGCGGACGTTCGCGCGCATCGGCCTGAGGCGGCTTTTGATCGGCGGCGCGTTCTTCATTCCGCTTGGCTCGCTGCCGTTCGTGTTCCTCAACCCGGACATGAGCCCGGTGTGGGCGGGAATCGGCTCGGCGGTCGTCGGCTTCGGCATGGGCGTGACGAGCGTCTCGTGCCTCATCCTGATTCAGGAGATCGTGAAGCCGCACGAACGCGGCAGCGCGACGGCATCCAATCTCTTTGCGCGCAATCTCGGCAACACGCTCGGCGCGGCGGTGTTCGGCGCGGTGCAGAACTACGGTCTAACGCATGTGACCGGCATGCCTGCTGTCCACGCGGATCAGTTGAAGCGTTTGTTGACGAGCGTGCCGGGCGACTTTGCAAGCAATAACGAGATCCGCCTTGCACTGCACCATGCGCTGCATCTGACTTTCACCGCGATGTTCTTCGTCGCGCTCGGCGCGGTCGTCTCCATGCTCTTCATGCCCGCCGTGAAGATCAGCCCACGGCGCGAGACCGTGCTCAGTCCTGTGCACGAGTGAGCGGACTGTCCTCCTTGTCCTTGGGCGATGTACCCGCGTTATTGCTGTTGTCCGCGGGTGCGTCGTCCGATGCGATCATCTGCACGGTAACGCATTGCCGCGAAGCCGTGCCAAATCCCCTGGCGAGCGCATAAGAAGCGGCAAGCGTCGCCGCGATGAGAAAGATGATACCGAGTTTGCGAGGCATGTGAGTGCTCCATGAAGGGTTATCGAAATCACTTCACGGGCCTTCTCTCACTGCCTGACGGTCGCGCGGCCTCCTGAAATGTGCCTGCAGTCTAAGCGCGCACGCCCGTGCTGAAATCCCCTCTAAAGCGCGGATAATATTGGGTGGACGAAATCCCGACAAGAAGCGGAAGCAGCACACGAAGGGTTAAACTGCTGGCGCGCACGCGGCGTTTTCATGTGTCGAAAACACCGCTGCATGACGAACGCGGATTTTCGAACACATCGCGGTCGTTGCGTTTGCAACTTCTCAACCTGAGCGCCGCCCATCAGAACCATGACTACCTTGCGCACTGCCAGGCCAGCGGAACCGGCGTCCGACAAGCCGAATGACTCGACTATCGAAGACGAGCGCTATCACACGCTTGTCGATGCCATCGAAGATTGCGCGATCTTCATGCTCGACCTCAATGGCTGCATTACCACCTGGAACACGGGCGCGCGCAAGATCAAGGGCTACGAGGCGCACGAGATCATCGGTCAGCATCTGTCGCGTTTCTATACGGCGGATTCCGTGGCGCGGGGCTGGCCCGAATACGAGCTGAAGGAGGCGTATGCCACTGGCCGTTTCGAGGACGAAGGCTGGCGTGTTCGCAAGGACGGCACGCGTTTCTGGGCCAATGTCGTCATCACGGCGGCGCGCGACACGCGTGGCGAGATCATCGGCTATGCAAAGTACACGCGCGATCTCACCGCGAAGCGCGCCGAGGAAACCAAGCTGCGGCTTTCCGAAGAACGCTTCCGCCTGCTCGTCGAAAGCGTGAGCGACTACGCCATTTGCATGCTGAGCCCGGAAGGCGAGATCGAAAGCTGGAACATGGGCGCGGTGCGTATCAAGGGATATCTGCCGGCGGAGATTCTCGGCAAGCACTTCTCCCTCTTCTATTCGCCCGAGGACATCGCCGCGAACGTGCCCGCGTTGCAATTGCAGACCACCATTCGCATGGGGCGCATCGAGACCGAGGGCTGGCGCGTACGCAAGGACGGGTCGCTGTTTTGGGCGAACGTGGTAATCACGGCGGTGTATGACGAGCATCGGACGCTGCGTGGCTTCTCCCAGGTCACGCGCGACATGAGCGAAAGAAAGCGACTGGAGCAACTCGAAGTATCGTCGCGACGCATCAGCGAGTTTCTCGCCACGCTCGCGCACGAGTTGCGCAATCCGCTCGCGCCCGTGCGCAATGCCGTCGGCGTCATGCAGATGGAAGCGGATATCTCGCCGAGACTCGCTTCGTGCCGCGACATCATCGACAGACAGACTTCGCATCTCGGCCGACTGGTCGACGATCTGCTGGACATGGGCCGTATCACCACCGGCAAGATCGAACTGCGCATGGCGCGCGTGGGCGTGACCGAGATCGTCGAACGCAGCATGGAACTCGTGCGCCCTTTCACCGACGACCGCGCGCAGAGCATCACCACCGAATTGCCGCACGAGCCTATCGTCGTCTTGGGCGATGGCACGCGGCTCGTTCAGGTCGTGCAGAATCTGCTCAACAACGCATCGAAGTTTTCGCCGCACGGCAGCAGCATCCACATCTGCGTGGAACGCGAGCGCAACGCCTTGCTGCTGAAAGTGTCCGACCGCGGCCGTGGCATTTCGCAGAAGGGTTTGACGGCTATCTTCGATCTCTTCGTACAGGAAGATCATTACCTGAACCCAGGCGAAGCCGGGCTCGGCATTGGTCTCACGTTGTGCCGTTCCATCGTCGAAATGCACGGCGGCACCATCTCCGCCGCGAGCGATGGCACCGGTCGCGGCAGCACGTTCACCGTGCGATTGCCCTACGCGCCCGCCGACGATGTGCCCATTGCCGGTTTGCTGGCAGCGCCGGCCGCATCGGGGACATTGCGTATCGTCGTGATCGATGACAACGTCGATTCCGCCGACAGCCTCGCCATGCTGCTGCAGATGAAGGGGCACGAGGTGCGCATTGCTTATCACGGCACGGAAGGTATCGACGTCATCCGGCATTTTCCGCCCGCGCTGATCCTGCTCGATCTGGCTTTGCCGGATATCGACGGCTTCGCGGTGCTGCGCTCGCTACGCTCGCAACGGCTCGTCGGACGCGCGATGATCGTCGCGATGACGGGCTTCGGTCAGGAAGGCGACAAGGAACGTTCGGCGCAGGCGGGCTTCGACGGGCATCTGGTGAAGCCCGTGGACCTGCAATTGCTCGACGAGGTGGTGGCGAAGGCGAGTAAGCGCTGACGGGTTCATGCTTTGCCGTGCTTTGCCGCTTTGCCGTGCGAGGCCCGTGCCATGCCGCTTCGTCGCTGCGTTCTGCCACCGCGCGTGGTTAGCCGACCTCGCGCAACGGGAAGATCAACTTCGCCGCAATGAGCCCGAGAGCGCCGCCCAGAAACGTCTCCCACGCGCGCGCGGCGAGCAGCGGTATCGAGTGAATGCCGCTCGCGGCCATCGTCACGATGAGCGTAAAGGCGAAAGCGCCGCACGCAATGTCATAGCGCTCGGGCAGCGCCATGGCGTAGACGATCATCGCGAGGGCAGCCATCGCCCAGATGAAGAGCGGCGCGTGTTCCGCAAGCGGCAGGCAAATGAGCCCGACCGGCACGCCCACGAGCGTGCCGTAGATGCGCCGCCGCACGCGCTGTGCCGTGCCGACAGCCGAAGTCGCGACCACGTAGACGCAGGCCGTGATCGCCCACGCCGATTCCGCCATGCCGAACGCCGCGTTCAACAACGCCACGACGAGCGCGCCGCTCGCCGCCTGCAGACCCATGGCAAGCGCGGGAGAAACCTGCCGCCGCCAGTAAGCCGGCTCGGACGCGAGCGCGGGCAACACCACCGGATGCTCCGCCGGCCCGCTCAGCACACGCGGCACGATTGCCGCGATCATGCCGATGACGAGCGCGAGCGTAATCGCCCATGAATCGCCCGGTGTCAGGTTCATCGAGTAAGCGACCAGTTGACCGATGTAGAACTGTGAGCCGACGCCCGCGCCGAGCAGGCCGAAACGCTTGAGATAGCCCGCGAGGAACGCGCCCGTGACGAGCACGAACTCCGCGCCGCCGCGCCCCATTTCGTGCAGCCACGGCCCGAAGAGCGCAAAGCTGAGGGCGCCAAGCGCGGCCGCGATGCACAACACGGCGAGATCGCGGCTCGAATCGGCGCGCGCGCTGCGCGCTTCTGACACGCTTGCCCAAAGCGCGAAGGCGGCGGCCAGCATGCCAACGGAGACGCTGGCAGGCACGTCGCGCGTCACGTCGTGCAAGCCGCCGAGCGCGGCCGCGAGCCCATACGCGGTCACGAGCCGCAATCCCTTGATACGCCGATGCGTGCCCGGGTCCACGCGATCCAGCCAGGCAAGCCCCGCGCGCAAGAAGCCGAGCGGCGGTGCGGCGTCAGTGGTGTCAGTGTGTTGCTCGTCGCTCATGGACATCCGCCACGAAAGGACAAAGGAAAAGCGTGCGCGGACAACGAAGGAGACGACTCGAGGGCCGCGCCTGCAACGCATTCTAGGCGCTGTTTTTTACACGCGCGCGCTTGCGCGCCGGAAGCGGCGTTTCCGGCTTGCGACTGGCCGCATCGGCGATGCAATCCGCGAGTTGTGCCGCCGCGTCTTGCCGTCCCTTGCGCGAACGCTCGACCAGCCCGATCTCGCGATGGAACGTGTCGTCGCCCAGACCGAGCGCGACGACGCCGGCAGGCCACGGGCCGATGCCATCGGATACGGGCAAGAGCGCAACGCCCAAGCCGCGCGCGACCATTTGCGCGATGCCTTGCAACTCGTCCACTTCGATGGCGTCGCGCACCGCTATGCGTTGCTTGCGCAAGAACGTTTCCACTTGCCGTCCGCCGAACGAACGCCGGTCGTAGCGGATGAACGGCGCCGTCTCGATTACTTCGCGCCAGGCGGCGCGCTTCATGGCGGCGGGCGCAAGCAACACGAACGGTTCGGCGACGAGCGTGCGCCAGCGCAATTCGGAAGGTATCGCGAACGGCGGACGAATGATGACGGCCATGTCCGTTTCGCCGGCATCGACCTGTGCGAGCAGCGACAGCGACACGCCCGGCACGAGCCGGATGCGCCACGCGGGCAGCACGCGTCTGAACGCGCCGATGGCATCGGGCAACAGCGCCGCATGCGCCGATGCGATCGCGCCGACCGACAACGCGCCGCCACGCCCGTCGACGCCCTCGGGTTCGGCGAGGCGCGTATAGAGCGCCATGAGTTCATCCGCGAGTTCCAGCGTGCGGCGGCCCGCCTTGTTGAGTGTGGCGGAGCGTCCGGTGCGGTCGAACAAGGCGAAGCCCAAATGCGCTTCGAGACGCTGCATCTGCGCGCTCACCGCCGACTGCGTGAGCCCGATGTGCGCGCCCGCGCCGGCAAAGGTGCCGTGGCGCGCGACCGCAATGAAAGTAGTGAGTTCGCGCAGCATATTCATTCATCGATAAATTTGGGGCTGACTCCCGCAATATATCGTTTTTCAGCACTTTTATTTGTGAATAGAATCTGGGTCAAACGCTGTCGAACCCCACAAAAAGGAGTTGCACCATGAGCACGACTCAGGCCGCCATGCCGCCTTTCCATCTTGCTTTCCCCGTTCACAGCCTTGCGTCCGCGCGCGAGTTTTATGGTGATCTACTCGGTTGCCCCGAAGGCCGCAGTTCACCGGACTGGGTCGATTTCGACTTTTACGGACATCAGATCGTCGCGCATTTGGCGCCCGAGGAAGTGGGGCATCGCACGACGAGCGCTGTAGATGGCGATGCCGTGCCGGTGCGTCACTTCGGCGTCGTGCTGTCGATCCCGCAGTGGGAAGCGTTGGCCGAGAAGCTGCGTGCGGCGAACACGCGTTTTATCATCGAACCGCATGTTCGTTTCAAGGGCGAAGTGGGCGAGCAGGCGACCATGTTTTTCCTCGACCCGTCGGGCAATGCGGTCGAGATCAAGGCGTTTGCCAATATGGCGTCGTTGTTTGCTAAGTAAGATACGGCTTTGATTTGTGTGCTGAAGCGCGCAGCATGATGGCCAGTTTTGCATTGTCATAGCGCGTTCATACGCGCTCTTCTCGATGGCGGATTCCTCTTCGAATTGAATCGCCATGTAAAACGGGACGCTCTTGAGCGTCCCGTTCACGTTTGCAGCGGCTGTTCCGCCGATTATTTCAGACCTCAGTTACCCGAGCCGCTCGCGCTGACCGGTGCGCCTGCGGTGCCGGGCGTGGCCGTGCCGCCAGGCGTGGTCGACGGACCGGGCTTCATCGACGACTGGCTGCTGTGCGTGGCCTTCGAATGAGTCTTGTGCGCATGCGTCGTGGTCGTTTGGGCGTTGTCGCCTGCTTGCAGGCCCGTATTCGAGCTGGGAGGATTGTCCTGTGCGAATGCAGATGCGCAAACCAGGGCGAGTGCGCCAGCGGCGCATGAAATGGCGATACGCTTCATATCGAAAAACTCCTTTTTGCGGTTGCAAGATGCGATGTTGTGCGGCTTGTGGTGCCTCCTTGCTGCTGCGGTGTTGACACGCAGCGGCAAGTCGCATGTTCTTCATCAGCACACGACATGCCACGGTCTGACGATTGGCAAACAGGAGTGCGATGAGTGAAAGACTGGTGGCCATGGCCTCTCGGCAAAGCCCCACATCCAAAACAATTCGCCCCGCGCGACCAACGTCCACGCAGGGCGATTCGACATCATCCAGACACAACCCATCCTCAATGCCCGACCGGCTCCGTAGCCTTCAAATCGCTCGGCAACGCGGCCTGCGGATGCGCGGCCTGCTTGATCAGCAACGCCACCGCCGAGATCAATCCCGCGACGCCGATCACCGCGAAGATGCCGCCGAAGCTGAAGTGCAATCGCGTCAGTTCAGCCACGAGAAACGATCCCGCGATACCGCCGAAGCGCCCGATGCCCAGCATCCACGCCACGCCGGTGCCGCGTCCCTGAGTCGGATAAAACGATGCCGCGAGCGCGGGCATCGACGATTGCGCCGTGTTCATCAACACGCCAGCAAGAAACACGATCAGCACGAGCAGTCCCACGTTGCCCACCGCCTGCCCGATGAAGTACACGCTCACCGCGGTCAACGCATAGCACGCGGCAATGATGCGGTTCGGGTTGAAGCGGTCCATCAACACGCCGCACAAGACAGCGCCCACCCCGCCGAGCGGGAACAACGCGGAGATCAGCGTCGCGCGCTGCGGACTCAGGCCAGATTCCTTGAGGAGAATCGGCATCCAGTTGATCGATGCATAAAAGATCACGAGGCCCATGAAGTATGCGAGCCACAACATGATCGAACCGACGATATACGAGCGCGACAACACCACGCTCACGCCGCCCTGCCCCTGCACCGCGGGCGCCGTCTCCGTCATGAAGAACGATCCTGCGTTGGCCGCCGCCGATGAAATGCGTGCAAGCGTCGCACGAATCTTCTCGGCCGGCTTGTTCTTCGCGACCATGTAGCGCACCGATTCCGGCAGGCTGATGAAGAGCAGCACGACGAGCACGAGCGGCGCCACGCCACCGAGCAGCAGCACGCTGCGCCAGCCGAAATGCGGAATCATCCATGCCGCGAGAAAGCCGCCGAATGCCGCGCCCAGCGGAAAGCCGCAGAACATCAGGTTGATGAGCGTCGCGCGGCGCTTGTCCGGGCAGAACTCGCTCATCATGGTGACGGCATTGGGCATGGCGGCGCCGAGGCCGAGGCCCGTAACAAAGCGCAACGCCGTGAGTTGCGTGAGGCTCGCCGAATACGCCGATGCAAAGCACGCCACGCCGAACAGCAGTACCGAGGACAACAGCATCAGCCGTCGTCCGAGCCGGTCCGACAACGGCCCGGAAAGCAGCGCGCCCGCCGCGAGCCCGAACAACGCAGCGCTCAGAACAGGCGCGAGCGCGGGCCGGCTGATCTGCCATTCGGATACGAGCGATGGCGCGATGAATCCGATGGCCGCCGTATCGAAACCATCCAGCAGCACGATGACGAAGCACATCACGAAGATCAGCCACTGGAAGGGCGAAAACGGGTGCTCGTTGATGAACGTCTGCACGTTCACAGCAGGACTTCGGCTCACTTCATTCCCTCGTCGATGATTGGCAATCGTCGTTCGACTATTGTTCGTCAGGCGAACAGCGATTCACATAGCGAACTAATTCATGCGCGAGAGTACTGAAGTCTGCATGCCTTCGCAACGCGGGCTTACCCGTGTATGTCGGTTGCCTTGCGCGGGGCTGTCGGCGTTTTAAGAAACGCGCTGCCCGTTGCGATAAGTCTCGCGCGGCACAGGCAGACCGTCCGCCAGCGCGACGCGCACGAAGTCGGCGCGCAAGCCCGTCACGATGGCCCCACGGTCGGCGAGTCCGGCCGCGTGCGCGGGTGCCCAAGAAACCGTGGCCACCGCGCGCGGCAAGGTCCATCCCGCCTTCTCGACGAGATCGAACACCGCGATGAGCAGGCTCGAAGGCACGTAATCGGACGAGAGGATGTCGAGCAACCCTTCGCGAGCGAGTTCGAGCGCCGACACGTTGCCCGAGTGCGAGCCGCCACGCACGACGTTCGGTGCGCCCATGATCGTGGCGATGCCATGTTCGCGCGCGGCACGGGCTGCATCGAGCGTGGTCGGGAATTCCGCGAGCGCAATGCCGTCGCGCGCGGCTTCTTCCACATGCTCGATGAGCGTGTCGTCGTGGCTTGCAAGCGAGATGCCCAAGCGCCGACAACGCGCGACGATGTCCGCACGATGCGCCGCCGCGTAACGCGCCTGATGCTCGGCCAGTTGCGCGAGCACGTCATTCGCGTGTTCGTCGCTCCACTTGCCGTGACGTTCCTGATACTTGCGCCACTTTTCATGGTCCTGCCACTGGCGCTGACCCGGCGTATGGTCCATCACCGATGCGAGCCTGAAGAGCGGATGCGCGCTCAGTGAATCGAATACCTCGACCACGTCCGTCGTGCCGACTTCGCAACGCAAGTGCAGGAAGTGATCGGCGCGCAAGAGTCCGCGTTCGACGAACTTGCCGATGGACTGCGCGCAACGCACTTGAAGTTCGCGGCCACGCACGCCGTCTTCGGGACGCGAGCCCACACCGAGCGCATCGAACACGGTCGTGATGCCGGCCGAAGCCACTTGCGCGTCATGCACGATGATCGCCGCTTCGTGATTCCACAGCACGCCGGGACGCGGCGCGAGATGCTTTTCGATGTTATCCGTATGCAGTTCGACGAAGCCCGGCAGCAGATAGTCGCCGTCCCAGTTCAACGCGTCGCGCGTCGCCGTATTTCCCGGCGATACATCCGCGATACAGCCCTCCTCGATGCGCACCGTGCCCGTGAATTCCTCGTTGCGCGTGACGATGCGCGCATTCGTAATCAGCATGTCTGCAATGCTCCGTCTTCGGATGAGTTGACCACTACCGGTGTTGCAAGGCGCACGATGCGGGTTGCCACGCGCTCACGCGTATCTTCGTCGTGAAAGATACCGACGATGGCCGCGCCCCGCTCGCGCGCCTCGACGATGAGATCGGCCACGACGTCGCGGTTCTGTGCATCGAGCGACGCCGTGGGCTCATCGAGCAATAAGACAGGATGCGCCGCGATCAGCCCGCGCGCAATGTTCACACGCTGTTGCTCGCCGCCGGAAAACGTCGCGGGCGCGAGCGACCATAAGCGTCGCGGTACGTTCAGCCTTGCGAGCAGGACGCTCGCGCGCTCACGTGCTTCGTCTTCATCGACGCCGCGCGAGACCAGCGGTTCCGCGACGAGATCGAGCGAAGAGACACGCGGGATGGCGCGGAGAAACTGACTCACGTAACCGAGCGTGCTTTTGCGCAAGCGGATGATGTCGTGCGGCTCGGCGTCGGTCAGCACGAGATGTCGTGAAGCGCGGCTGTCGTCGCGAATGGCGATACTGCCGCGCGTCGCGAGATAATTGCCGTACATGCAACGCAGAAACGTACTTTTGCCGGCGCCTGAAGCGCCCGCGAGCACCACGCATTCGCCGCGTTCCACATCGAGCGATACACCCGCGAGCGCCACGATGCGCACACCGCCCTGCTGATGCAGCGTGAAGGTCTTTTCTATGTCGCGTGCGCGCAGCATTAGCTCCGTGCGCGTGGCGAACGCTTCTTCGTCTGTCATAGTCATCTGTTGCACCTCAAACCGGCAGCACGGACGCCACCAGCGTCTGCGTATAAGGATGTTGCGGATCATCCAATATCTGATCCGTGAGACCGCTCTCCACCACGCGCCCGTCCTTCATCACCATCAACCGATGCGCGAGCAAGCGTGCCACGCCGATATCGTGCGTGACGATTACAGCGGCGAGATGCAGCTGGTTCGTCAAGGTACGCAGCAAGTCGAGCAGACGCGCCTGCACGGATACGTCGAGACCGGCGGTAGGTTCGTCCATGAAGACGAGTCGCGGCCCGGTCACGAGATTGCGCGCGATCTGCAAGCGCTGCTGCATCCCGCCCGAAAAAGCCGAAGGCAATTCGTCGATGCGCGTCGCATCGAGCTCGACACGGCCCATCCAGTCCGAAGCCGTCTCGCGCAAACGGCCATAGTGGCGCGCGCCGATGGCCATTAACGGCTCGCCGATGTTCGCGCCCGCCGACACGTTGCGCCGCAATCCATCGCGTGCATTTTGATGCACGAAGCCCCATTCCGTGCGCGACAAAAGTCGCTTGCGTGGCTCGCTGAGCGTGAGCAGATCCAGCGTTTCTCCTACACGCGTGGTGTAGTCGAGCGCACCTTCATCGATGCTGCTTCTGAGCGCAAGCGCGTTCAATAGAGTCGACTTGCCCGAACCCGACTCGCCCACGATGCACAACACTTCGCCCGGATAGACCGCGAGGTCCACATCGACGCAACCGCCGCGTCCGTCGTAGCGTTTGGTGAGTCCGCGCGCATTCAAGAGCGTCTTCATTGCGCCGCCTCCTTTGCCTCTTGCTCGTCGCGGCGGCTGTGACAATAGTCGCTATCGGAGCATACGAACATGCGCGCGCCTTCGTCGTCGACGATCATTTCATCGAGAAAGCTCTCACGCGACCCGCACAGCGCGCACGCATGGTCCCACTTCTGCACGCTGAATGGATGATCTTCGAAATCCAAACTCTTCACCTTCGTATAAGGCGGAATGGCGTAGATGCGCCGCTCGCGTCCCGCGCCGAAGAGTTGCAGCGCCGCGTTCATGTGCATCTTCGGATTGTCGAACTTCGGAATAGGCGAAGGCGCCGCGAGGTAGCGATCGTTCACCAGCACTGGATAATCGTAGGTCGTCGCAATGCTGCCGTGCTGCACGATATCCTCGTAGTATTTCACGTTGATGAGACCGTAGTCCGCGAGCGCATGCAGTTTCCTGCACTCCGTCACGCGCGGCTCCAGCCTGTAGAGCGGTTCGGGCATCGGCACCTGGTACACGAGAATCTGCGCTTCCGTGAGCGGCGTTTCAGGAATGCGGTGACGTGTTTGCACGATGGTGGCGTCCGCGGTGCGCGTGGTCGTTGCCACGCCCGCCGTGCGCGCGAAGAAACGGCGAATGTTGACCGCGTTGGTGGTTTCGTCGGAGCCCTGATCGATCACCTTGAGCGTATCGTCCGCGCCGATGATCGCCGACGTCACCTGCAAACCGCCCGTGCCCCAACCATACGGCAGCGGCATTTCACGCGAGGCGAACGGCACCTGATGCCCCGGCACCGCAACGGCCTTGAGCAAGGCGCGACGAATCATGCGCTTGGTCTGCTCGTCCAGATAAGCGAAGTTATAACCTTCGGTCAGCGCGTTGTTCATGCCGTCTTCTCCTTGCCGTGCGATGCACGAAGTCGCCGCAGCAATTCTAGTTCCGACTGAAAGTCCACGTAATGCGGCAGTTTCAAGTGCTGCACGAAGCCCGATGCCTCGACGTTGTCGCTATGCGAGAGCACGAACTCGACATCCTGCGTGGGTGAGCCGATGCTCTCGCCCAACTCTTCCGCTCGCAAGGCACGATCGACGAGCGCCATGGCCATGGCCTTGCGCTCCGAATGCCCGAACGCGAGACCATAGCCTTGCGTGAACTTCGGCGGCACTTCGCCGCTGCCCGCGAACTGGTTGATCATCTGGCATTCGGAGATGTCGATATCGCCGATCTCCACGGCAAAACCGAGCTCATCGATATGCATTTCCACGGCCACTTCACCGTGACGAATCTCGCCTGCGAATGGATGGCTGTGCGCGTAGCCGCGCTGCGTGGCGTATCCCATTGCCAGCAGAAAGCCTTCGTCGCCGCGTGCAAGGTTTTGCAGACGCGTTGCACGATCAGCGGGAAACGCAAGCGGTTCGCGCGAGAGGTCGCCCGGCTCCGGTGAATCTTCCTGCGCGCGTTCCTGCTCGATTAGCCCTTCCTTGTTGAGCATCGACAACACGCGCGGCATATCGTTCGTGGCTTCGGCGTGGTCGCTGGAAGTCGTTGCATCGCTAATCACTTCCCCTTCGGCCAGCAAGCTGAAGTCGATCAGACGCTGGGTGTAATCGTAGGTGCCGCCCAGCATCTGCCCGCCCGGAATATCCTTGAACGCAGCGGAGATGCGCCGTTCCACGCACATCGCTGCCGTGTCCACGGGCAAGGTGTAGCCAAAGCGCGGCAACGTCGTGCGATACGCACGCAGCAGAAAAATCGCCTCGACCAGATCGCCTGCCGCCTGTTTGATGGCGAGCGCCGCGAGTTCTTCGTCGTAGACCGAGCCTTCGGTCATCACGCGCGCCACCGCGAGACGCAACTGCTCGCGAATCTGCGCGACGCTCAGCTCGGGCACCTGCAAGTCGCCGCGCCGATGCTTGGCGAGCACATCCCATGAACGTTCGATGGCTCTTTCGCCACCCTTCACCGCGACGTACATCAGTTCACCTCCACTTGCGTCGTGCGCGGCAAGCCGACGAGCGCGCCACCCGCCACGAAATAGCAATCCATGCCGCATGGAAACTGCGCGGTTAGCGCCGCGCGCTGTTGCCAGAAATCGCGCGTGAGTCCCGCAATGGCGACACTGCGCTTGTCTTCGATCCCCGGACCGCGCCACACGAGCGGCTCGCCTTCGGTCAACGAAGGCACGCGAATGAAAAGCGTCGCCGCATCTTCCGGCGTTTCCGGTTCGCCAGACGAGAAGGCATCGAGCGCGGGCAACGCGGCTGCATCGCCGAGATAGGCGAACGCGGCTTCGCTGTGATTCGGCGTGAGCGGCGCGCTTGCATGAAAGCGCAAGGCATCGCCGAATGCGGCGTTCCCGCCTTCGATGAATACAGGCGTCGAATAATCGGCGAGCGCGAGCAGCGACGCGAAAGCTGCAAGCGGCACGCGGTGTGCAAGCGCATCGCGCATGGCGTGATTGTTCGGCAACGCGGCATCGATCGCGACGATGCTGCCCGGACGTGACAACGCTTCCAGCAAAGCGCGAAAGACGCGTTGGGCATCGTGCACCGGGTCGTTGAAGCCGGGCACGAGAGCGGCCATGTCGATCTGCATCATTCCCCTCTCACCATCGTAAAGAATTCGACCTTGGTCGTAGCCGCTTCCGCTTCCTTGCGGCGCCGTTCGTCGGCGAGACGCGCGGCCAACGGTGCGATCACTTCCGTCTGCAAGCGCTGCGCATGCGCGGGCGTCTGCAGCAGCGCGTCGATCAGCGCTGCAAGCTTCGCGCGCTCCTTATCGCGGCCCATATGCACCGCGACACCGACCGGCGCGCTGCCGTCTTCCATATGCAAACGCAGCGTGGCGCGCGTGACGGTAGTCTCGCCGAGATTGAAGGCATCTCCCGAGCCGCCGATGCGCGCCCGCACCATTGCCAGGCCGATATCCGGCGCGCGCAACCAGTCGAAGCGCGGCACACTCATGCCTTCGAGCGCGGCCTGCAAACTCTCGCGCGGCGTGCGCGCCAGCACCGCCATCCATTCGCGGCGGTCGAACGAACGAGCCTCGTCGCGCGGCTCCTCTCTCTGACTCATGGCTTTCCCTGATGATTTGTACGTTGCGGGCATCTTAAGCTACGCGGCTTTCGTCCGGTCGTCTAGACGTCTGGATAAGTGGGCTTTCATATTTCCATCACCATTTGCGCACTACAATGCCCAACAGCGATATTCAAACCGACGGGAATGACACCTACATGACATCGAACGAAAACGCGGCGCCGGGACACGCCGTCGAACGCGGCGCGGGGGTCGCGGTCTGGCGGCAGATCGAGCAAATACTCTCGGCGGAGATCGCCTCGAAGAGCTTCGGCGAGGAAGGCCGTCTGCCGAGCGAAGCGGAACTGGCGCGGCGCTTCGACGTGAATCGTCATACCGTGCGCCGCGCCATGCTGCGTCTTGCCGCAACGGGTCTCGTAAGCGTCGAACAGGGACGCGGCACCTTCGTGCAGCCTGGAGCGATCGACTATCAGATCGGCAGGCGCACGCGCTTCACGGAAAACATTCGCCGTCAGAAGCAGACGTCCACGGGCGTCGTGCTCTCTTCCGAACGCGTGAAGGCCGACCCTACCGTCGCGAAGGCGCTCGCTCTGCGTGCGGGCACGCTCGTCTATCAGCTCGAAACGCGTCATGACTCCGACGCCGTGCCGCTGACCTACGCACGCAACTGGTATCCCGCCGCGCGTTTTCCCGAGCTTCCCACGGTGATCGAAGCGACAGGCGGCATCACTGCGGCGCTCGCGGAGTTCGGCGTCAAGGACTATATGCGCAAGTGGAGCCGTATCGGCAGCGTGTTGCCTTCGTCGGATGTCGCGCGGCGCTTGCAGATCAACCGGCAGCAGCCGGTGCTGTGGGTCGAGAATGTGGATGTCGATGAACGCGGCGTGCCCGTCAAGTACGGCGTGACTCACTTCGCGGCAGATCGCGTGCAGTTGATGGTCGAGCACGATCTATGAGCGCTGCATGGAGTGACGAAGCGCGCATCGCACTGTATTACGCGCCGCCCGCCGCATCCGCATGGTGGCGTGCTGGTTGCGAATGGCTCGGGCGCGACGCGGAAAGCGGCCTCTCGATGGAAACGGCAGCGCACGACATCACGCGCGCGCCGCGCCGCTATGGTTGGCATGCGACCATCGTGCCGCCGTTCCATTGCGCGAGCGGCGTGCAACCCGCCGATGTGCTCGCGGCCGCGCGTGCCTGGGCGTCGTCGGTCACGCGCTTCGAGATGCCGGTGCGCGTAGCGGAAATGGGCCGCTTCGTCGCGTTGCGCGCATCGGAGGAAAGCGACGACGAACGCTTGCGCGCGATGGCCGCAAGCGCGCTGCAAGCGCTCGCAGCAGTGCGCGCAATGCCATCGGCAGGGGACAGCGAGCGGCGCATTGTCGATGGCATGAGCGAGCGGCAAATCGCACTCGTGCGTGAATGGGGCTATCCCTATGTCTTCGATGAATACCGCTTCCACATGACCGTCTGCGATTCGCTCGATGACACCCACGCGCGCGGTTCGGTCGTATCGGCATGGACGCGCAAGATCGACACGCTCGGCGCGCTGCCTGTGCATGGCGCGGCGCTTTTCGTGGAAAGCGCACCGGGCGAGCCGTTCACCTTGTGGCAGCGGCTGCCGTTCAACGACGTACGGGAAGGGGCATGAGCCAGAACGACACACTCGATAGCGCACGACTCATCTATGTCATGGGCCCGTCGGGCGCGGGCAAGGACTCGCTGCTCGGCTTTGCGCGCGAACGCGTCGGCGCACGCGTGATGTTCGCGCATCGGTACATCACGCGTGCGGTCGGCGACGGCGAGAACCACATTGCGTTGACGCATGAAGAATTCAAGGCGCGTCTTTCGTACGGACTTTTCTCGATGCATTGGGAAAGTCACGGCCTATGCTATGGCATTGGCATCGAAGTGGATGCATGGCTCGAACGCGGCAGACCGGTGGTCGTGAACGGTTCGCGTCAACACGCGGATGCCGCCCTCGCCCGCTATCCGCATGCATGCTTCGTTTATATCGATGCCGCGCCCGCGGTGCTGGCCGCGCGGCTAGCAAGGCGCGGACGTGAAGACGCGCGGCAGATCGAAGCGCGTCTTGCGCGCCGTCCTTCCCTCGAACTGCCCAGGCATGCGCGCGTGGTGAACATCGACAACTCCGGGCTTCTGGCCGACGCGGGCACGCAATTTCTCCGCGCCATAGACGAGACCGGCTCATAATCGCCGGAACGTTTCTTGCGAACGCCCACGACATTCCTTCGATAAAAGATTACCTATGAAATCCGGACGATCGAAAGACACGTTGTCAGGCGTCACCGCCGAATCGCAGTTTCGCACTTATGCTTCACCGCTCGTTGAAGAAGCGCTGCAGCACGCGCATGAACTGGAACAGAGCGATGATGCCGAAACACTGCACAAGCTCAGGATAGCGCTACGGCGTCTGCGCAGTCTCTTTTGGGCGTATCGCCCGATCCTCGACGATGCCTTCGACGACAAGCAGCGCGCCCTCTTGCGTTATCTCGCGCAGGCAGCCGGCAGCACGCGCGATTGGGACATCCTGATCGAATTGATGAGTGAGCATGAAGACACGGATCTCGCGCAGGCATTGCGCGGCCATCGCGATGCAGCATTGAGGACCAGTAAAGAGACACTCAATAACGCGGATATCAAGGGCGTCTTGCGCGAAGCCGTGGCGGAAGCCAACCGCGAACTCAACACTGCAAAAAAGCGCGTGGCTATCGAGCGATTCGCTTCTGACAGAGTTCGTAATGCGCGAAGACAATTGAAGAAACGCATCAAGCGCGTGCGGCAAGTGAAGCGCCCGGAATATGCCGCGCTGCACGAAGTGCGCAAAGCGGGCAAGAAAGTGCGCTACCTGATGGAGTTCTTCATGCCCCTGCTTGCCGAGAAGGAACGCGGTGGACTAAAGCAGCTGAAGCGTCTGCAAAAGCATCTGGGCGCATTGAACGATGTCGTTGCGAGCCGCGATCTCCTCGACAAGAGCGACGCCTTGCCCAATGCCGCCGCCGCGAAGCCAGCCTTGCGTACTTTGAAGAAGCAACAAAAGCGCCGCATGAAGCAGGCGCTCAAGTCCCTTCGATAACGCCTTCTAGATCACGCGCTCGCGCACCCATCCCGACGCCAGATCGATCAGCGATACGATCACCACGACGATCAGCATGACCGCTGCGGTCTGCGCATAGTTGAACGAGCGGATGGCCTCGTAAAGCACTACGCCGATGCCACCCGCGCCAACCATGCCGACGACCATCGCCGAGCGCACGTTCGACTCGAATCGATACAGCGCGAACGAAATCCACAGCGGCAGCACTTGAGGCAACACGCCATACACGATCTCGTCGAGACTGCTCGCTCCCGTGGCGCGCACGCCCTCGGCGGGACGCGCATCCACCGCTTCGACCGCTTCGGCGAAGAGCTTCGCCAGCACGCCCGTGGTATGCACCCACAGCGCGAGCACGCCTGCAAACGGCCCCAGCCCGACCGCGACGATGAACAGCATGGCGAAGACCATCTCGTTGATCGCGCGGCACGCGTCCATGAGCCGCCGCACTGGTTGCGCGATCCACACCGGCGCGATGTTCTGCGCCGACAGCAAGCCGCACGGCACCGCGCAAATGAGCGCGAGCGCCGTGCCCCAGACAGCGACGGCGAGCGTCACGATCATCTCGTGCGCGTACGTGCGCCATTCCGTGAAGTCGGGCGGAAAGAAGTCGCGCGCGAACTGACTCATGTTGCCGGATGCGCCGAGCAGATCGAGCGGACGCATGTCCGCGCTTTGCCACGACGCGCCGAGCACGGCGATAAGCACGATCCAGCCGAGCATCGACACCCAGCTACGCTTGCCGCGCGGCGCTTGCATAGGCGCTTCCTCGGGCCTGCTCACGCCCGCGGCAAAGGTCGAGATATCGAGCGGCTTCATCACTTCGCCGCCGAGCCATCGAGCGCGGACAACTGCTGATCGAGCGATGCGATTTGCGCTTTCTTGTCGGCGTCATCCAGATGAGCGTTGTTCTGCACCTGTTCCTTCTTCTGAAAGAGCGCCATCTGACGAATGGGCACGAGCTGCGCATTGGACGATGCCGCGAAGCCCGAATAGCCGGAGATCGCCGTCATCACGGACTGTTCGCGCGGGTCCTTTTCGCCGTAGTGAATGAAGAAGTTCAGCAGCTTGTCCTTCGTTGTCTGCGGCAGATCGCGACGCCACACGAGCGGGTCTGACGCGATGAGCGGCGACTTCCACAGCACACGCACCTTCGGATATAGCTCGGGATGCTGCGTCTTGATGGTGTCGAGCATGTCGGTGTTGTTGGTCGCGACATCGATCTTGTCGTTGACGACCGCGAGCATGTTGGCTTCATGGCTCGAAGGCAACACGCTCTTGAACGAGGTCTTCGCCGAAAGCCCGTTCTTCGCGAAGAGATAATATGAAGGCACCAGCGTGCCGGAAGTGGAGTTCGGATCGCCGAAGCCCAAATTGATATCGTGGCTGTTCTTCAGCACCTGATCGACGCTCTTCCACTTGCTATTGGCGTTCGTGATAAGCACGGAGTAGTAGCCCGCCTCGCCGCTCTTGTACTTGACCTTCGCAAAGACTTCGCCGTTGGAGCGGTCCACCGCTTCGATGGCGGACGCGTTGCCGAAGAAGCCGATCTGCACCTTGTTGAAGCGCATTGCTTCGATAATGCCCGCATAGTCCGTGGCGAAATACGCCTTCACATCGAGACCGGTCTGTTTGTTCAGATCGTCGATGAGCGGTTGCCAGCGTTGCTTGAGCGCCGACGAAGAATCCGTCGAGATGATGCCGAAGCTGAGCGTATCGGCAAAGGCCACCGAGTTCAGGAAGCATGACGCGAGTGCCGCGCCGGCCAGGAAGGTACGGGCTGATTTCATGGAGATGCGGTCCGTAGTTTGATTGCGATTCAGGATGTGGCGACAGAGGCAAAAATCGCGGAGAGATGTTCACGCTCGTCGTGATCGGCCAGCAATTCAGCGGCGGCCGCGCCGTACAGTTCGCGCAACAGCATGGGCGTGAGCTTCGCGGATGCGCCGTCGTAGACCACGCGGCCATCGCGCAAGGCAACCGTGCGCGTGCAGTACTTTATCGCTATGTCGATCTGATGCAGCGACACGATCACCGTGAGTCTGTGATCGCGATTTAGCGACTGCATGAGCTCCATCACGCGCCGCGCAGATTCGGGATCTAGCGAGGCAATTGGTTCATCCGCGAGCACGATGCGCGCACGCTGCACGAGTGCACGCGCGAGCGCCGCACGTTGCTGCTGTCCGCCCGACAGGTTGCTCGCGCGTTCGAGCGCATGTTCGCCAATACCCATCGCGGTAAGCGAGTCCATCGCCAGCGCGCGTTCGTCGCGCGGAAAACGCCCTGAGAGACGCCGCCATAGCGACACACGCGTAAGCGCGCCGATGAGTACGTTGGTGATTACCGAAAGACGTCCCACCAGATTGAACTGCTGAAACACGAAGGCGACGTCGCGACGAATGGCGCGCACTTCACGCACGATCTTGCCGTTCTGCTGAATCGGCCTGCCGAGCAGCGTCACATGCGAGGGCGCCGCATCCGATGCGATAAAGCCCGCGATATGGCGCAAGAGCGTCGATTTGCCCGAGCCCGACGCACCGATGAGCGCGACCATTTCGCCCTCTTCCACGCGCAGATCGACGGCATCAAGCGCCTTGCGGCCATTGCGAAACGTCTTGGTGAGACGCTCGATACGAATTGCGTCCATGGCTTTCCTCGTCTGCCGCTGTAACGTTGGGCAAATTCTAGAAAGGCAACATGACGAGAAAGTGACGCTGATGAGACGTCTAGATGAATACATCACCTGGCGCGTGCGGCCGGGAGTTTATTCTTCGAGAAACCACGTGCCTTGGCACTCGGTGCGAATGAAATCCGCAAGCAGTTTGACGCGTGCGACATCGCGCGTTTCGGCAAGCGTCACGAGCCAGTAAGAACGACTCAGCGCAATTTGATCCGCAAAAAGCCGCACCAGGTTCGGTTCCCTGCGCGCCATGAAACACGGCAGCACGCCGAGACCCACGCCGCCCGCGACGGCGGCCGTCTGACTGATCACGTTGGAGATGCGAATGGTCGGCGTGAGCGTGCTCGATACCTGCGGCAGATAGTTCAGTTCAGCGGACCACATCTGATCCTCGACATAGCCGACCCACGGATGCGTGAGCAGATCGCGACGCGTGACGATTGCCGCATGTGTCGCGAGATATTCGCGCGCGGCATAGACGCCCAGCGCATAGTCCGTGAGCTTGTGCGCATAGACGCGCCCTTGCGCTGGCCGCGTCATGCTGACAGCGAGATCGGCTTCGCGCTTCGAAAGACTGAACATGCGCGGATTCGCGATCAATTCGATCTCGAGTTGCGGATGCATGGCCGAGAGCTTGGAAATACGCGGCGCGAGAAAGTAAGTACCGAAGCCTTCCGGCGTGCCGATGCGCACGCTTCCCGTCAGACCAATGGACGCATCTTCGAGACGATGCCGCATGTGCAATGCAAGGCTCTCCATGCCTTCCGCATCGCTTAGTACGCGTTCGCCTTCGGGGGTCAGCACAAACCCTAGGGAACTGCGGTCGAACAGTCGCACACCGAGTGCGGTTTCAAGCGCGGCCACACGCCGGCTCAGGGTCGAATGATCCACGCCCATTTGCTGCGCGGCCACGGTGAGCCTGCCCGCGCGCGAAATGGCGAGAAATGCCTGAATGTCGTCCCAGTCGAAACCACGCATGAGGATTTCTGCACAGAGCGATTGCCGATTTGCCCATTCTATTGCAAGAAACACGCTGCTATCTTTTCTTCAACTCTGCGAATGCGGAGCAGACGATGCGGCTCGATCGTCACGACACTAAAGCCTGAATGGAGACAAACAGCATGTCGCTCATTGCGAAACTCAAGGCGCGCGCGCAGGAAGGCAAGCCGGTCAAGGTCGGCCTGATCGGTGCGGGCAAATTCGGTTCGATGTATCTCTCGCAAGCGCCGCGCACGCCCGGCATTCATCTCACCGGCGTGGCCGATCTCTCGCCCGAGCGCGCGCGTGCCGCGCTCAAACGTGTGGGCTGGGATGAGGCGCGTTATTCGGCGGCATCGTGGAACGAAGCCATCGGCAACGGCTCGACCTATATCACCGACGACGCCGATGCCATGATCGCAAGCGACCATGTCGATATCGTGATCGACGCAACGGGCAGCCCCGCCGCGGGCATTCATCACGCGCTGCTGTGCTGCAAGCATCGCAAGCACATCGTCATGGTGAACGTGGAAGCCGATGTGCTCGCAGGCCCGCTGCTCGCACGCCGCGCACAAGAGGCGGGCATCATCTATTCGATGGCTTCGGGCGATCAGCCCGCGCTCATCGCGGAACTCGTGGACTGGGCACGCACCATCGGCTTCGATGTGATCTGCGCGGGCAAGGGCACGAAGTATCTGCCGATCTACCATCAGTCGACGCCCGATACCGTGTGGGGCCATTACGGCTTCACCGAGGAACAGGTCGGCTCCGGCGACTTCAACGCGCAGATGTTCAACTCGTTTCTCGACGGCACCAAGTCCGCGCTCGAGATGGCCGCTGTTTCCAACGGATGCGATCTGCGTCCGCCCGCCGACGGCCTCGCGTTCCCCGCGTGCGGCGTGGACGATCTGCCAAGCGTGCTGCGTCCCGCATCGGAAGGCGGAATCCTGCCGCATCGCGGTAGCGTGGAAGTAGTGTCGTCGCTGGAACGCGATGGGCGCCCCGTGTTCCGCGATCTGCGCTGGGGCGTCTACGTCGTCATCGAAGCCTCCACGGACTACGTGCGCGACTGCTTCTCGCAGTACGGTCTCAAGACCGACAGCACGGGTCGCTTCGCCGCCATGTACAAGCCGTATCACCTGATCGGCCTGGAACTGGGCCAGTCGATCGCGAGCATCGCCGTGCGTGGCGAAGCAACCGGCGCGACAACTGGCTTTCATGGCGATGTCGCCGCCACCGCGAAGCGCGATCTGCGCGCGGGCGAGCGGCTCGACGGCGAAGGCGGCCACACCGTGTACGGCAAACTGATGCCCGCTGCGGACTCGTTGCTGCTGGGTGCGTTGCCTATCGGCCTTGCGCACAACATGGTGCTGCAACGCGCCGTGCCTGCGGGACAACCCGTGCGCTGGAGCGATGTGGCATTCGACGCAAGCAAGGAAGCCGTGCGGGTACGACGCGAGATGGAAGAATTCTTTCGCGCCGAGATGAAGCTTGAACTACCGGCGCAAAAGCTCGCGAGCTAGTTCATCGATGAAGACATTTTGATCCGCGGCACGCCCGGTCCATCTCATGGTCCGGGCGTTCGCCATCTCTAAACGCCCGGCAAAGGGCGACGGAGGAGACATGAGCCAAATCAGCGAAACTCTCGGCGTTACGCAAGCAGGCAGTGCGGACGTCTACCGCAAGATCACGTGGCGCATCATGCCGTTCATCGTGCTCTGCTATCTCTGCAACTATCTGGACCGCGTCAACGTGGGCTTCGCGAAGCTGCAGATGCTTTCCGATCTCGGCTTTTCGGATGCGGTGTATGGCCTCGGTGCCGGTATCTTCTTTATCGGCTACTTCATCTTCGAGGTGCCCAGCAATCTCATCCTGCATCGCGTGGGCGCGCGGCGCTGGATTGCGCGCATCATGATCACGTGGGCGATCGTTTCGGCGCTCACGCTCGTGGTCAAGACGCCGTTCCAGTTCTATCTCGTGCGCTTCTTTCTCGGCATCGCGGAAGCGGGTTTCTCACCGGGCATCATGCTATATCTGACGTACTGGTTCCCGGCGAGAAAACGCGGCTTCGCCTATGGTGTGTACTACATCGCCATTCCGCTTGCCGGCATCGTGGGGGGTCCGTTGTCGGGCTGGATACTGACCGCGTTCAAGCATTCGGCCGTGATGTCGGCGTGGCAATGGCTGTTCCTCATCGAAGCAATTCCAGCGTTTATCGTGGGTTTCGCCGTGCTCTTCATGATGGTCGACAAGCCAAGCAAGGCACGCTGGCTCACCGACGACGAGAAGCGTCTCGTGACGCAAGCAGTCGAGCGCGAGGAAGGCGACAAGACCGCGCACCACGACGCCCGCGCGTTCCTTTCCGACCGCAACATCTGGAAGCTTGCCGGCGTGTACTTCTGCCAGATCATCGGCCTCTATGGCATCAGCTTCTGGCTGCCGTCGATCATCAAGGACACAGGGCTCAAGAACGTCGAAGTGATCGGCTGGCTCTCGGCGATTCCGTATATCGTCGCGATTCCCGCGATCATTCTCACGGGCATCAGCGCCGACAAGTTCCGCTCCCGGCGCATGCACTTTTCCATTGCGCTCGTGATCGGTGCAATAGGCTTTGCGGCAAGCGGATACGTGGGACAGCAACCCGTGCTTGCGGTCATTGCGTTGAGTGTGGCGGCCGCTGGAATCTTGTCCGCGCTGTCGCTGTTCTGGGGCATTCCGGCTGCGTTTCTTGCGGGAACCTCGGCGGCGGCGGGCATTGCAGGAATCAATTGCGTAGGCAATCTCGCGGGTTTCGTGTCGCCGTATATGGTCGGGTGGCTCAATGTCACGACGCATAACAACAGCATCGGACTTTATGCGGTTGCAGTGTTCATGGTGATCGGCGCATTCGCGGTGCGTTCGATTTCCGGGAAGCTAGCGGATCATTGAAATCGAGCGACGAACGAGCCGCCTGCCGTTTTCAACGAACATGGCAGGCGGCCGTGCTTTTTGCAACGCTGCAAGGGCCGGCGCGCGTCGATAAAATGGGTGCATGACCGACTCGTCTTCACAATCCTCGAGCACGCCGTCGCGCGCACCCGAACACGACCTGCCGCTGCACACGCCCAGCACCGCATCGCTCGGCGTGGCGGCCGCCATCGCCATGATTGCGTGGCTCGCGCTGGCGGCGCAGACGGATATCACCATCGCGCGCATGGTCGGACGCGGCTTTACCGTGATCGACGGCATTGCGCGTACCACCAGTTATCTCACCAACCTCACGGTGTTCTTGACGGCGTTATGCTTCACCTGCGTGGCCATACGCGCGAACGCGCCCATTGCGCGCTTCTTTCGTCAACCGACGGTGGTAACGGCGGTGGTCGTGTATATCGTGTTCGTGGGCATTGCCTATAACGCGTTGTTGCGATGGCTATGGACGCCATCGGGTTATCGTGCGCTCGTCAATGAATCGCTGCATACGGTCGTGCCCGCGCTCGCTGCGCTTTACTGGGTGCTCTTCGTGCCGCGCTTTCATCTGTCATTGCGGCGCTGCGCCTTATGGCTCGTCTATCCGCTCTGCTATCTCTTCATTACGTTATGGCGCGGCAGTGCATCCGACTTCTATCCCTACTGGTTCATCAACGTGGCGGAACTCGGTTACGAGCGCGTGTTCTTCAACTCGGCCATGCTAGTCGCCAGCTTTCTGATTCTGATGAGCGTATTCATCGTCATCAATCACAGACGCCAGGACTTGCGCATATCCGACCCCGACATGGAATCGGACGACACGGGCCCATCGCGTTAGTCACGATTCACGAACAGATCGGCGACGAATGCGGCAGTCAATGCCAGCGCGCCGCATGCGAAGATCAGCGCGTAGTTGTTATGCGTATGCGAGAAGAGAAACGAGTAGCCATAGCCGCCGACCGCCTGAAAGAGCGCGAACGCCGAAGTCGCGCGACTCCATGAGGCGCGCTGCTCCGCGTGATCGTGCGGCAGCAATTCATGCACGCGGCCCAGTGCAAGCGGCACGATACCGGGCGTGAAGAGCCCGAGAATCACGGTCGCAAGGCCGATCACATAGGCATGGCCCGACATCGCGAGCAGCGCGGCTGCAGCCGCCTGCACGATCAACGCGTAGCGGTACGCGCGGCCAAAGCCGATCCGGTCGCCCAGATTTCCGCAGATGAGCGGCCCGAAGATAGCCGCCACGCCATACAGCACCCAATAGCTCGCACCGACGCCGGCGCCGCGTCCGATCCCTCGCGCGATATAGTCCACGAGCAGAATCATCGCGGGCACGAGACCCAGTGCGTTCGCCGCGTATTGCGCGTAAAGCAGGCGCAGACGCGTGCCGTCATGACGCGCGCCATGCGCCTCCCTGGTCACGGCAGGCACGGGAGGATTCGTCGATGGCCAGCCGAACCAAGCGACAACCGTCAACACAAGCGAGAACACGCCGAGTCCGATCCACGTCGCCTGCAAGCCGTAATGCAGCAGCCGCGGAATGAGCGTGCCCGATGCCGCGATGCCGAAGCCCAGCCCGAAGAAGATCATGCCGCTTGCAAAGCCGCGCCGTGCGGGCGCGATATGCGGAAGGATCGTGGTTGCGACGAGCACCATGATCGCGCCGCCCGAAAGTCCCGAAAGAAAGCGCCAGCCGAAGAACCAGGCAATCGACAACGGAAACGCGCATGCGAAAAACGCGGCCGTGGCAATGGCCATCAAGAGGCGCAACGCGAGCCGGTTGCCGAGCGTCGATGCCATGGCCCTGCCGAACAACGCGCCCGCGAGATAGCCCGCGAAATTGGCTGCACCCAACGTCACGGCTTGCGACGACGTGAACCAATGCGCTTCGATAAGCGGTGGAATGAGCGGCGTATAAGCGAAGCGCGCGAGACCTATTGCGACGAGACTCGCGCAGAAGCCCGAGAGCATGGCGTAGATGGAACGCATGTCGAGTGAATCCGATTGACCGGCGCGTAAGGCCGACGCTTGATCCTGCATGATGTTGACTCCCGGAGCGAATGGCGTGACGTGTGTTCTAACGTGTGGCGAACTTCGCACGCATTGGCGGAAGTTTCAGCAGCATGAGCGTGGGAGCGACAGCCGCCACGAGCAGCTTCGGCTGAGGATCGATACGCGCCAGCACGCGCACGCCGAGAAGCACGGCGAGCAGACTCGTGGCGGCATCGGTTGCGGACATCATGCGTTCGATCTCGCCGCTTTTGAACGCGGCGGAAAGACAGCGCTCGAAGAAGCCGCGTAACAACTCGACTTCCTTCGCGATGAGTTCGTGAAACGCCTCGTCCTCGAGCGGCGCCGCGAGCGCGGCATTGACCAGCATGCAGCCGCGCCGGCGTTCATCCGATACCGAGCGCTCGACGATCTCGCGAAAGAAGCCCGCAACGGCGTGCGCAGGCGTGCAAGAGGCTTCGAGACGCTCGATACGCTCGCGCAACGTATGTTCGAGATAGTGATCGAGCGCGCGCAAAAAGAGCGCGCGCTTGTCGCCGAACGCGTTGTAAAGGCTCGGTTGCGTGAGACCCGTCAGTTGCACGAGGTCACGGGTGGACGTACCCTCATAGCCGTGCGTCCAGAACGCTTCGGCTATGGTGTTCAGCACATCGTCTTCGTCGAAATTGCGCGGTCGCGCCATGATGCAGGCTCCATTCCATGGTTGCGTCACTTTTTATATCGGGCGCCACAGAACGAATTATATATCGATGGATACAAAACCTGCTAGAACCGTCGTCCAACGAAAAAGCCGGCGAAGCGCCGGCTTTTTCGTATGCGGAAAAACAACCGTGCTATCAGGCGTCTTTCGTGTCGAACATCAGCAGCTCGACGCCCGCCTGCGCGAAATTCGCCAAATCGCCAGCGGTCTTCTGGCCTTCAGGCGACCCGAGCGCGGACTCGATCGCTTCGAGCGATTCGAATTCGAGCAGCGCGACTAGGTAATACGGCGACTCGCCTTGCGCGGTAGCAACCGGCCCCGTGCTGATCTGGTAACTCTTTAGGCCCGGCAACGTCTTCGCCAGCGGCGCGTGCGTGGAGGCGTAGTAGTCGTCGAATGCCTTCGTATCGGACGGATTCTTGTAAAGCGCAACGAGCTGGGCCATCGTCTTGTCTCCCGAGTGTTTGTCATGAACAACAGTGCGTTACTGCTTCTCCAACTGTAGATAAATACGTTGCACGTTCTGCGGCTGCGCTATGCCATAGAGCTTGTAGCCGCGAAAGGCGGGCAAGTCGACGGTATGCATGGCCTCGGTCAGTCCCATGCCGCTCCGATATGCGCGTCTGACCGCGCTGTCGAGTTCGCGCAGATAAAGGCCTGTCTGCATGATGTCGTCGTTGCTCAACGGCGGTCCGAACGCCGGAACGATAGTCTTCGATTCGAGTCCGCGCAGATTCTCCAGCGCCGCGAGCCAGCCATGAATGTCCTCGTTGCGCAGTTCGGGGATGCGCCCGTTCGAGATCAGACTACCCGCGAACAACACGCCGCTTTGCGTATCGAGCACGGCCAGATCGCCTGGCGTGCTTGCCGGTCCGAAGTGCAGCAATTGCAGCTTGCGATCGCCATTCACGACTTCCGTGGTGCCTTCCACCGTTCGGTCGGGAACCGTGACGCGCGAGCCTGCCATCTCGTCTTCACCGAGGGTCTTTCGCAGGTTCGCGAGACAGATTGGGCAACGTTCCCGGATCAACTGAGCCGTGCGGTAATGCGCGAGAATCGGCACGCCCTGATCGCGGAACGCCGCCGCGCCAAAAACGAACTCCGGTCCTTGATGCGTGATGATCACGAGCGTGACGGGTAGCGGCGTGACTTTGCGAATGGCTTCGATCATCGCGCGTCCGTAGCGGTACGAAGCTCCCGTATCGATTACCGTCACGCCGCTCGGTCCCACGATAAAGCCGTTGTTCGCGACCATGCCGTGATTCGCGGGCGCGACAGCATCGCCGTCACCGATAAACGCATACACGCCCGGCGCCACTGCGACGGGCGCGGGCATGCCGCTCATCGCCGCATGAACGACGGCGCAAAATGCGAGGAACAACGCACCGATGAGCGCACGCAAGCCGCGCCCCATCATTTCATGGCCGAGGTTTGCGTGCCCGATTGCGTCGTGATCGCAACCTCGCCGTCGAACCGCTTGTTCTTCGTGTCTTCAATAGCGACCTTCAATTCACCGTTTTCCGTCGGCAGAAAATAGAAGCGGAAGTTGGGGTTCTCGCTGATCGAGAAATTCACGTTGGCGGTCATCACGGGCTTGCCGCCATAAGTCACGGCAACCTTGCGCACGAAGTACGCGGTCGCATAGTTGCGCGTGACCTGATCCATCGCCATGCCGGTGCGATTAGGATGGCGCACCATCAATTGCGCGAGTTCGGGCTTGCCCGCAATAGGGGCGCCTTCCGCCTGCAAACGTACCTGACCCGCCGCGCGTTCGGCCGCGTCTTCGTCCTTGCCCGCAGGCGCGGAGCAACCACCCGATGCCTTGATGAAACGCACCGCGCTATACAGATGTCCATCGTTCGTTTCGGCGATGGCACGCATGAACGTGTAATCCTCTACCCGCACCCGTGTCTCGATGCTGGCAAGTCCGGAGTCTGGCGTGAACTCGAAAGAACCGGCGTAGGGCTCGGGATTTTCGTCGATGAAGAGATAAATCTTCTTGATGTAATGCGTGCTCGTCTGCGGAAACTGCGCGCTGATCGCAATGGGTACGACGGCGGCATCGGCGGCGCGTTTGGGTGCATCGAACTTGATGACGGCATCGCCTTTCGTGTCGATCGGCCGCCCTTTGAACGCGCCTTCCTTGAAGTCGAGCCAGCGCGCCACCTTGTCTGGATCGTCGTCGGGTTGCGCCGCATGCGAAGCGTAAGGCGCAAACATGGTGAGCGCCGCGACAAACCCTAAGCCTGCGCGTGCGCCAAGCCTGATCGTCTTCATGGTGTCCTCCTTTGCTGCAACGCGGCGTGCGCCGCTACTGCTCCCACTCCAGTTCAGCATAGACAGCGGTGACGTTGCGCGCGTGATAGGCATCGTAGAGCCGCCACTTGTCGCGCTCGCCGAGACCGATGGTATCCACGGCCTGCTGAATCGTTTCGCCGCGCTTGATGGCCGCACGCACATCGCGCGCCAAATTCGCGAGGTACTGTTGCTCGTCGTCGAGCGAGCGCGGATACGGCGCGTCCAGGTCGCCATGACCGGGTACGACATGCCGCGGATTCATCTGCTTAATGCGGGCGATATTGTCAAGCCAACCGGTCACGCTGCCATCCACCACGGGAATGCAATGCACGAAAAGCAGGTCGCCTAGCCACAGCGTGCCGCTCTTCTCATCGTATACCGTCATGTCGTTGTTGGTGTGCGCTGTTTTCCAAGTTTGCAGCGTGAGCGTGCGCCCGCCGAGATCGAGCGTGGACGTGCCGTCTATCGTCATCGTCGGTGCAATGATTTCGCTGCCGGTCGCTTCATCGCCCAGTTCGCGTTTCAGCGCACGCAGGTAGTTCTCCGCGCGCAATGCCTCCGCCTGCGCAAGCTTGGCGCTGCCCACGTATTGCGGATGGTCGTCCTTGAAGGCCGCATTCCCGAAGATATGATCCGGGTGCATGTGCGTATTGATCACGTAGCAGACGGGCAAGGGCGTCACCCTGCGCACCGCCGCGCGCAATGCGCGCCCTTCTGCGAGCGTGCCGCCGGTATCGACCACAGCCACACAACGCTCGCCGACGATGAAGCCGACGTTCGCAATATCGCCGCCGTTCGCAGGCGTGGCAAGCTCGTCGTGTCCGCGATGCACGTAGTTCCCCGGCGCGAGTTCCTTCACCGTAAGCGAGGCCTCTGCAAACGCAAGCGCCGATGCCGCGCACAGCACAAGGAACGCGGCGAAGCGTAAAGCAGCGCTCATCGGACCTTGTCCGCATCGGCGAGACGTTTTGTTCGGCGCAGGCCGAACTGTTCGTACTCGCGCTCGAGGAAAGGCTCGGCGTGTTCGAGAAGAAAGCGCCGAAACGCAAGGCACGTCGGCGAGAGTTGCTTCGAGCGCGAATGCACGAGTTGCCATGTACGTTCGACGGGCGTGCCATTCACGTCGAGCACGGCGATCTCACCCGTGCGCAATTCGAGCCCCAAGGTATGCAACGAAATGAGGCTCACGCCCATGCCCGCCATCACGGCCTGCTTAATGGTCTCGTTGCTGCCGAGCGTGACGCTGCGCGATGGCGTGAAGAGGTTCTGCCTAAACACATGCTCGGCAACGGCACGTGTGCCGGAACCAGATTCGCGCAGGAGGAAAGTATCGTTGGCAAGCTCCTGCAAATCGAAGCGTCGCGCAGTTTTCAGCGGATGCGAAAGCGGCGCGATGATCACATGCGGATGGTAAGCGAGCGGCTCTGCAGTCGTGCCAAGTTCGGGCGGCGGGCGGCCCATGATGGCAAGGTCGGTCGCGTTGTCCTGCAGGAGCCTCAACAAGGTCTCGCGATTACCGACCGAAAAACGCACATCGACCTTGGGAAACTGCTGCGAATACAGCGCGAGCAACTTGGGCGCGAAGTAAGTCGCGGAACTCACGATACTCACCGCAATCGATCCGCTGTCGGCTTGCGTAAGCGACATCATCGCGTCTTCGGCGTCCTTGATCTCACCGAGAATTCTGCTTGCATGATGCGAGAGGCGTTCGCCCGCTTCCGTCAGCGAGAGACGCCGCGCCACGCGTTCGAAGAGCGGCAAGCCGACCGCCTCTTCCAGTTGCCTGATCTGCATGGATACCGCGGGCTGCGTCAGATGCAGTTCCTCCGCTGCACGTGCGAAGCTCGGACAGCGCGTCGCTATCACGAAGATCTGCAACTGGCGCAAGGTGAGAGAGCGGATGAAGTTCACAGCGGCGTATCCGTGAGGCGTTCCTGAACGATTTAGCGGTTTGCCTCGGCGCTCGTGCAATCCACCTCAACGACTGGCCCGTGGCGCGTTGCCGACTTTTCCTCCCGGTGTAGCCATGTTCTTGAGCGCGCCCGAATAAGCGACCGTTTCCTTCTGCAGCGGATGCGCGAAGTCGTTCCCCGCGCCCGGCACTTCGGTGCGAATCAAGACGACGTGTCCGGGAACATCATCGGCAACGACGAAGGTGTAGCGCTTGTTCGTGTATTGCTGCAGACGTTCCGCATTGGGATCGTTGAGGAAGGGTTGAATGACGATCTGCTTCGCTTTCACGTTCCTGGCCAGCCCGAGCGCCTCGCCGGAAACAGGCGTAATCGCCGGGTTTGCCGCAAGCGCCAGTCTCACTCGCTGCTGAAAGTAGCGACGCTGGCCGCCCGTCAACTCCTGCATCTCCGTGATGTCATGCTCCAGGAAATAGATGATCACCGGATTGCACGGCAGCCCCCCTGGCACGTCCACATTGCCCGTGCGATCGGACACACGCGCATCGTTCTTCGTGTTGCCCTTGCTTACCACGAGCACGCGGACCGTGTCCTTGACCTTCGTTGGCGGCCCGGAAAAATCCACCGCATAGTCGAGCTCGGTTTGCTGATCCACGCCATCCAGATGCGGCTCCATGAACAGCAAGCGTTCGGCTGGCGCAATCTCGGTGGCAGGCGCGGAAGCAGGCGGTGTATCCGCCGCGAACGAGGCCGGCGGCATCAGAGAGATGAAGCCGCCAAGCGCGCAGGCGAGGGCAATACCTCGAATGTCAAACCTCATTGCGTGGAGGCCGGCTGCAGCGGCTGCAGCGGCAGCAACGGGACCTGATAGCTCGTCAGTATCTGATCGATCTTCGGCTGGTTCGACGCAATCCAGTTATCCACCTTGTCGCGCCATGCTTTTTCGCCGTAACGCACGCCCATCGAAATTTCATAATCGAAGCGAATGCCGGGTTGCGGTGCGAACGGCACGAGGCGCGCCTTGTTATCCGAGAGCTTCACGAAATAGCCTGCAATCGGGCCCCAGACGAAAGCGGCATCGACATTGCCTTGCGACAGATCATGCTCGATCATCTCGCCGGGAAAGGCATCGGGATCGCCGCTTTGCCCCTGATACGACACCGCCTGTTCGATCAGATTGTGTTGCAACAGCCAGTCAGTCGCGGGACTCTTCACGAAGATGCCGAGCTTCATCTTCTTCAACTGATCCGGCGGCAGATTCATGAGATCGGCCGGCGACTTGATGCTCGCGTACTCCGGCCGGTTCGGGAACACCATGGCATAGGTCGAGTGCAGATAAGGGCGCGTGGTCGCGGTGAGTTCATAACCTTTGGGCACGCCGATAATCAGATCGCACTTGAACTGATCCGTGCTCGGTGCCTTGTCGCGCAGCGTATTGCGCACGAATCCCATGCGTTGAGGATAAAACGTGTATTCGAGCTTGTAGCCGAAGTCGCTTGCCATCTGGCTTGCGATCTTGTTCTCGAAGCCTTCGCCCTTCTGATTCGACAAAGGCATGTTGTTCGGATCCGCGCACACGCGCAGCACGCCGTCCGCGCCGTCGTTGTTAGGCAAGTTCGGCGGCGGTGTACCCGCGCCCTGCGCGAAGACCGTTTGCGCCGTGAACGCGAGCAACGCCGCGCATACCGTGTTCGATACGGCCGGGAATCGGAACGAAGCGGCGCGGCTTCCATTACGATCTGACATCGATACCTCCGGGTTCAAATGCAACTTCATGCAACATCGGACAAGCAACGAACGCAATCACTTCGCATCGAGCGCTTGTAAATCGCCCGGATTGATCTTGCCGTCTGAGCGTCCCTTCAGATACGCAAAGAGATTCTCCCAGTTTTTCTGCATCATCTGGCTCGCGCTGAAATCGGGCATACCCTTATCCACGCGTCCGCCAAACACGGTGCGATGAAACTCGTTCTTGTCCAGCGTCTTGAAAGCATCGACGAGCGACGGGCCGACGAGACCCTCCTGCTTCGCCCCGTGACAACGTTCGCACGCGAGCGCGCGCCAGGTACGCCATCCTTGCAGCGTATCGGCATCGACCTTGTTGCCATCGACGACCTTGTACGCCACGGGCTTCATTTGTCCCGGACTCGTCTGGGCAAACGAAGCGCTGGACGCCGCGAGCGCAATCGACAGCAGCAAGAGTGATCGGCCTTTCATTCGCTTGTCTCCTTGAATATCTCGTATGTGGGGTGTTCGCGCGCGGCGGACTCCCTGACCGCCGCGCGTCATTACGCTTCGAATCGAACTAGTTGCAGGCTAACGAAACGGCTGATACGTAATCAGCCCGCGCTGCCCGGAATGGCAAACACGAAGAGCGTGCCGCCGAGTGCCGTGTACTTTGCAAGCTCACGATAGCCGCCCACCGCGCCCAGGCCTTCCGCCGACTTTTCGAGTCCCGCTGCCATGCCGATGCCGGCCCAGCCGCCGATGCCCGAATACACGCCGATGAACTGCTTGCCTTGGTATTGATAGGTGAACACGTTGCCGATGATCCCGGACGGCGTCTTGAACTTCCACAGTTCCTTGCCGTCCTTGATACGCACGGCCTTGATGTAGCCTTCGAGCGTGCCGTAGAACGCCACGCCGCCTGCGGTTGCGAGCGCGCCGGACCACACCGAGAACTTCTCCGTCTTGGACCATGCGATCTTGCCCTTCGACGCATCCCACGCGATGAAGTTACCCATCGCGCCGTTCTCGTTCGGACCAGGGAACATCGAGAGCGTGGCGCCGACGAACGGCTGACCCGACACGTAGTCGACCTGGAACGGCTCGTAGTCCATGCAGACGTGGTTCGTCGGCACGAGGAACAGGCTCGAATTCGGATCGAATGCGGCGGGTTGCTGGTCTTTCGAGCCCAACGCCGCCGGGCAGATGCCCTTGACGTTGTGATCGGGACCGGCTGCCTGCGTGGAGTAGCTGGCGTTACGAATCGGCAGGCCGCTCTTCAGATCGACGCTATTGGCCCAGTTCACCGCCGGGTCGTACTTCTGCGCCACGAGCAGTTCGCCGCTTTCTCGATTGAGCGTATAGCCGAAACCGTTACGGTCGAAGTGAACGATCGCCGGCGTCTTCTTGCCGTTGATGTTCAGGTCCGACAGGATCATTTCGTTGACGCCGTCATAGTCCCACTCGTCGTGAGGCGTCATTTGATAGACCCACTTCGCCTTGCCGGTATTCAGGTCGCGCGCGAAGATCGACATCGACCATTTGTTGTCGCCGGGTCGTTGCGTCGGGTTCCACGTGCCGGGGTTGCCTGTACCGTAGTAGACAAGGTTGAGCTTCGGGTCCCATGCATACCAGCCCCATGTGGTCCCGCCGCCATACTTCCACTGATCGCCCTGCCAGCTCTTGAGCGACGAGTCCGCACCGATGGGCGCCATCTTGCCGTCGGTCCAGGTCATCGTTTGCTGCGGGTCCATCAGCATCTCATTGTCGGGCCCGGTGCTGTAGGCCTTCCAGACTTCCTTGCCGTCCTTGATGTTGTAGGCAATGAGCCGGCCGCGAACACCGAACTCGCCGCCGGAGATGCCCGTCAACACCTTGTCGCCGAAGACGTGCGGCGCGTTGGTGTTGGTTTCGCCTTTCTTCGCATCGCCGTTTTGCGCGGTCCATACGACGTCGCCGGTCTTGGCGTCGAGCGCGACGAGCTTCGTGTCGGCTTGCTGCAGGAAGATCTTGCCGTCGCCATATGCGAGACCACGGTTGACCGTATCGCAGCACATCACCGAGATGACCTGATTGTCTTGCTTCGGCTGGTATTGCCAGATGAACGTCTGGTCCTTCAGACTGATGGCGATAACCTTGTTGGGAAACGGCGAATGGATATACATCGTGTCGCCGATGACGAGCGGCGAGCCTTCATGGCCTCGCAGCACACCGGTGGACATGGTCCAGGCAACCTGTAGCTTGCCGACGTTGTTCTCGTTGATTTGCTTGAGCGTGCTATAGCGGTGATTGGAATAATCGCCCGCTTGCGCCGCCCAGTTCGAAGGATTCTTGATTGCGGTGTCGAGTTGCGAATCAGCCTGCGCCACGTACGAATTGAGGCCTGCCGTTGCGACCACCGCCAGTCCAAGAACCAGGGTGCGTAAGTTCATGTCTCCTCCAGAATGATGATGCCTCCGACCCGGGAATGACCACGCTACCGTTTGCATCGTGCGCGCCTTCTGAATGCAGGTAACGAGATTCGCTTGTGCCCCGGTACATTGCCGGGATCTTGCGTGACCGGGCATTTGCATATTCCATGCCGGTTTGCGAACGCTTGTTTTGTGGCGTGCGAATGGCGGCGTGCGACACATACTGTGTCAAATACGCGAAAGGCTTCATGTGATGGAACAGCAACGCTTGCTCAGGTGTCACATGACGCGTCGCAGCATTGCGCAGCGCCGCTTCACGATCAACGCACGCGGCGCATACTCGGTGTTTTCCATAAGGAGGCAACGTCATGGCTCAAGCAGAGAAGGTCTACTCGGATGAAGAGGTGCGGGAACGGCTTACGGGTCCGCTCGCGCATTGGTATCTCGAGGACGGATGGCTCAGGCGCAAGTTCAAGACCGAGAGCTGGAAGGGCACGCTCATGGTCGTCAATACGGTCGGGCATCTTGCCGAAGCGGCCTGGCATCATCCCGACCTGACCGTCTCTTATGCGTTCGTCGTGGTCAAGCTCAAGACGCATTCGGCGAAGGGCATTACCGACAAGGACTTCGCGCTCGCCACGCGTATCGAAGACGTGGTGCAGTGGCAGCCAGGCAAGGAAGACGGTCCGCTCGACGGCACGCCATCCGACGATCAACGCTTCCGCTATATCAAGTACGACTAGCCCGGCCACGCGGCGCGTGCAGTCTTGGTATAACTTTTGCCTAACAGGGAAGCCCAAAACCCCCTGAAGGAACACGAGCCGCGATGCCAAACTCACCCCGACGCTTATCGCCTTTACCGGCGATCACGGTCGAAGCACCCGCGCGCCTGCATCTCGGCTTCCTCGATCCGAACGGCTCCTCAGGCCGCGCCTTCGGCAGCCTCGGGCTCGCGATAGAAGGACACGGCACGCGTCTCACCGCGCGCATCGCTCATGGCACGCGGCAGCAGACGGCGCAGATAGAAGGCCATGTCACGGAAGCGCAGAAAGAGCGTATCGCTCATTACCTTCAGCAATTGCAGGCGGCGCTCAATGAACCGCGTGCCGTCGATATAGACGTACACGAAGCACCGCGCTCGCATACGGGCCTCGGCTCGGGCACGCAGCTCGCCCTGACGCTCGGCACCGCCTTCGCACGAGCAACCGGTCACAACGGAACAAACACCACGGACATCGCGCGCATACTCAAACGGGGCGCGCGCTCCGGCATCGGCATTCATGGCTTCGATCACGGCGGCCTCATTCTCGACGGCGGCCGCGACGTGCGCCACGCATCCGCGAATACGTTGCCGCCGCTGATCTCGCGCCAGGCCTTCCCCGATGACTGGCGCGTGCTTCTGATCGACGACACCTCGCGCGAAGGTCTGCACGGTGACGAAGAAAGGCGCGGACTTGCCGCACTCGATCCCTTCCCTGAAACACTCGCCGCGCATCTCAGTCATCTCGCGCTGATGCGCATCCTGCCCGCCGCCGCCGAAAGCGACTTCGACACCTTCGCCGACGCCATCAGCGACTTGCAGCAGACCATCGGCGAATACTTCGCGCCCGTGCAAGGCGGCGTGTTCGCAAGCCCCGCCGTGGCGCGCGCGCTCGAAGCCGTCGCCGCCGAGCAGAAGGCCGGCATCGGGCAGACGTCTTGGGGACCGGTCGGCTTCGCGTTCGTCGCAAGCGCGCAGGACGCCGAACGCGCACTCGCGACCGCGCAACGCGTGACGCTTCGCGCACCCCTCACCTTTTCCATCGCTACCGGCCGCAATCGCGGCGCGACATGGCGTGCCGCCAACCGCCGCGAGCAAGGCGCGGATGCTGCCTGAACCTGCGTTCATCAATTCCAAATCGACCACGAGTCCATCGACATGTCCGAAGCTTTCGAAAGACCTTATGTGCTCCACATGTTCACGAGCACGCCGCAGATGAGTCCGTTCGATGTCAACATGGCGGCCGATGCCGGCTATCAGATCGTCGTGCCTTACTGCAATGTCGATGAAGATATCGTCGTGCAACTCACGCAGGATGCGATCTTTTCACGCGGACCGAAGGGCGTATCGCGCACGGGCATCTTCATAGGCGGACGCGATGTCATGCTCGCCGCCGACATGCTCGAAAAGGCGCGTCAGGCGATGGTCCCGCCCTTCGAGGTCTCTGTCTTTACCGACCCATCGGGCGCCTACACCACGGCCGCCGCGCTCGTCGCGCTCGCGGAAAAACATCTGAAGGCCGTGCATGGCGTCGATCTCGGCGGCAAGCGCGTCTTGATACTCGGCGGCACGGGCGCGGTGGGACGCGTCGCGGCCGCGATGGCCGCATCGCTCGGTGCGGATGTCGTCGTCGCGAGCCATTCGAGCCAGTCCCGCGCGACCCAGGTGAGCGACGAGATCAACCGGCGCTTCGACATTGCCACGTCCGGCGTTGCGACCGGCACGCCCGAGCAATTGCATCGCGAACTGGGGCGTGCGGAAGTCGTCTTCGCCACCGCAGTTGCAGGCGTGCAGGTGATGAGTGCCGCCGATCTCGCGCATGCCAAGAACCTGCTGATCGCGGCGGACGTCAACGCGGTGCCGCCCGAAGGCATCGCGGGCGTCAACGTGATGGACAACGGCAAGCCGCTCGCGGGCGCGGCACGCGCGGACGCCATCGGCATCGGCGCGCTCGCCATTGGCAACGTGAAGTATCAGGCGGAGCATCGGCTCTTCTTGCGCATGCGTACCGGCGGCAAGCCCGTGTATCTCGGCTATCCCGAAGCATTCGACGAAGCGCGCGCGGTCGTCGCGGGGCTCGGCTCATGATCCATCCCGTTGCAGCGCGTGCGCCACGCGTCGCCGTGGCGGGGCTTTCAGCCCGGCTGCTCGCGCAATCCGCCGCGCGTGCCGGGCTCAACGTCGTGGCGCTCGATATCTTCGGCGACCGCGACACGCGCGAGAACTCGGGCATGTGGTTCGATATCGGAGGGGATGGCTTGTCGATAGACCGCACCCGTCTTTTCGATGCGCTCGAATGCGCCGCGCGTCTGCCGCGCATGCTGGGGCTCATCGTGACGAGCGGGCTCGAACCGCTCGCGAATGAACTGAGCCGCATGCCGCATATGCCGCGCTTCATCGGCAATGGCGTGGAAGCGGCCGCGGTGCGCGACCCGCGCCGCTTCTTCGCGCTGCTCGACGACGCGCAGATCGCGCATCCGGCAGTGCGCTTCGACAGGCCCGCCGATGCGCGCGGCTGGCTCATGAAGCGTTCGGACGGCTGCGGCGGCACGCATATCGAATGGGCGGAACACGCTGACAACGCTCCCGCCGATGCCTATTTTCAGCGTCTCGCGCAAGGCCGTTCGATGTCCGCGCTCTTCGTCGCGGCGCGTCGCGAAGCGGCGATCATTGGCTTCGCGGAACAGTTGAGTATCGAAACGGGGCGTCTGCCTTTCGTGCACGCGGGTTCGCTCGGGCCGATCGCATTGCCGCCAGGGATAACCGAGCGCATCGTTGCCGCCATCGAAACCATCGTGTGGAAGACCGGCTTGACGGGACTCAACAGCATCGACTTTCTGCTCGATGACGACACGTTTCAAGTCCTCGAAGTGAACACACGCCCCTCCTCGACGATGGCGCTCTACGAAGCCGCATGGCCCGATGAATGGCCGCGCGGATTGATCGGCGCGCATCTCGACGCATGCCTGCACGGCGCGTTGCCGCGTTCGGCGCTTGCATCGTCGCGAACGCCGGCGTCGATAGCGGGCCAGCGCGTGGTCTTTGCACCCGCGTCGTTTACCGTGTCGCGCCTCTTCAGCGATGCGTGTTTCGAAGACCCCGCGTGTCACGACGTGCCGCTCACCGGCGCGCGCATCGAAGCGGGCATGCCGGTCTGCACGGTCACCGCAGCCGCGCCCACGCTCGACGCCTTGCGCAATGCACTGACAAATGAAAGCGCGCGGCTTCTGCAACGCATCGACTCATACTGCCCATGACTTCATCGAATCAACTCAGCGTCAACGCATCGAGCGCGAGGCTCGTGGATCGCCTGATCGACGACGCCGCGCGCTTGCGGGTGGAAGTCACGCGCACGCCGGCTGGCACCGTTATCGTCGATGCTGGCGTGAACGCCGCAGGCAGCGCCGAAGCGGGCCTCTTGATCGCGCGTATCTGCATGGGCGGGCTCGGGCGTGTCGAGTTGCGCAGCGCTTTCGATGCCGCGCCTTCCTGGCCGAGCTATATCGAAGTGCAGACCTCGAACCCCGTGCTCGCGTGTCTCGGCAGTCAGTACGCGGGCTGGAGTCTTTCGGCGACGAAGGAACAAACGGGCGGCAAGAAATTCTTCTCGCTCGGCTCGGGGCCAGCGCGCGCGCTTGCAGGCAAGGAGCCGCTCTTCGACGAACTCGCGTATCGCGACCATCACGAACGCGGCGCGCTCGTCATGGAAGTGGACCGCTTGCCACCGCAGATCGTCATCGACAAAGTACTCGCGGATTGCGGGCTCGCGGCGGACAAGCTCGTCATCGCGGTCACGCCGACGCAGTCTGTGGCGGGCACGGTGCAAGTCGTTGCACGCGTGGTGGAAGTGGCGCTCCATAAGACGCATGTGCTGGGCGTGGACCTGAGCGAGATCGTGGAAGGCAGCGGCACCGCGCCCTTGCCGCCGCCCTCGCCCGACGCCATTCAGGCGATGGGCCGCACCAACGACGCCATTCTCTACGGAGGCCGCGTGCATCTCACCGTCAGGAGCGATGCCGTGGCGAAGCGCCTTGCCGCCGAGTTGCCTTCGGCGAATGCGCGCGATTACGGGCGTCCCTTCGCGGAAATCTTCACGTCGTTCAACTACGACTTTTATCAGATCGATGGCGCGCTCTTCGCGCCCGCCGAAGCGTGGGTATCGAGCCTAGATAGCGGCGCGACCTATCGCGGCGGCAAGCTCGATCAGGCGCTGCTCGATGCGCAATGGCGCGGCAAGAAGGACGCGGCATGACGATGGTATCGCGCGTCGCCATCATGACCGACGAAACCGGCTGGCACACGGGCCGGCTGAAGAAGGCGTTCCGCGCGCGCGGCGTCGAGGCGCGTTGCGTCGATCTCGCGGATTGCCGTATCGACACCACCTGGCCACCGTTCGGCCTCGCGATTCCCGGCTTCGGCCACGCCCTGCCCGATGCGGTATTCGTGCGCGGCATCGCGGGCGGAACCTTCGAGCAGGTCACGTTGCGGCTCGGCATTCTGCATGCGCTGCGCGAATGCGGCGTGCCGGTCTATAACGACGCCCGCGCGATCGAGCGCAGCGTGGACAAGTCGATGACGAGCTTTCTGCTCAACCGCTACGGCGTGCCGACCCCGGCCACATGGGCCGGCGAATCCACGGCGCATGCGCAACGCGTGTTGATGCGCGAGGCGGCTGCGGGCAGGCAGGTCGTCATCAAGCCGCTGTTCGGCTCGCAAGGCAAGGGCTTGAAACGGCTCGGCGCGCGCTCGCGCGGGCAGGCGTGCGCGCCGTTGCCATCGCTCAAGCCTTTTAGTCAGGTCGCATATCTTCAGCGTTATGTCGATAGCGGCGAGCCCGGTTTCGACTGGCGCGTGCTCGTGATCGGCACACAGGCCGTGGCCGCGATGAAGCGCGTGGGCGGCGAGGACTGGATTCATAACTTCGCGCGCGGTGCACGCTGCGAGCCCGCCGAACTCACGCCCGCGCTCGCGGAAACGGCGGTGCGCGCAACCGCTGCGCTCGGCCTGGATTACGCGGGCGTCGATCTCATCGCGCCGGAAGGCGGCCGGCCGCTCGTGCTCGAAGTGAACGGCGTGGCGGCGTGGCGCGGGCTGCAATCGGTGACATCGCTCGATATCGCCGCGCTGCTCGTCGACGATCTGCTCGACCGCAAGCTCGCGGCATCGAAAGGAAACCTCGCGCGGGCGAGCGGCGATGCCTGAGCTTCATCACATCAAAGCGGCTTTTCTGCGCGCATGCCGGCTCGATGTGGAAACGCGCAAACCGGGCAACGTGAGCACGGCGAGCGCCGGACACGGAATGATCGCGAGCCAGTTCGTCGAAAGCGCTCAAGCGGCTGCAATCGGCTTGTTCGAGCCGAATGCAAGCGTCGGCACGCGCATTCTCGAAGCGGTGCGCCGCAGTTTCGACGTTGCAGGCTGCAATACGAACCTCGGCATCGTGCTCTTGTGCGCGCCGCTGTGCGTGGCTTTCGAAGAAGCCGCTCCACGCGATATCGCCGCTTGGCGCACTGCAACGCAAAGCGCGCTGCATGCGCTCGACATGGAAGACGCGCGCCTCGCTTACCGCGCGATTGCGCTGGCCAATCCGGGCGGCCTCGGCGACGCGCCGGAACAAACCATCCACGCCGCGCCTACTATTGACCTGCGCGCGGCGATGACGCTTGCCGCCGACCGCGACAGCATCGCGCGGCAATACGCCAATGGCTTCGCCGATATCTTCGATACCGTCCGATTGATCGATGCATCGACGGCACAGGAAGCCATGCTCGACGCGTTCCTCATCTTCCTGCGTTCATGGCCCGATTCGCACATAGTGCGCAAGCTCGGCGCGGCGATGGCGCAAAGTGTCACGCGCGATGCAGCTTTACATCACGACCGATGGCGCGCCGAAGGAAGTTTTCACGACTGCCCCGAATTCGACTCGTGGGACGCCGAACTGAAGGCGCGCGGCATCAACCCCGGCACGAGCGCGGACCTCGCGGTTGCAACCTTGTTCGTGGCGCTCGCGATGGGCGCGTTTGCCGATTGATTTGCACGAAGCGCGCCGGTCGCGGACAAAAATTGGCACGGAACATGTTAGGAACTTCGCGTTTATGCAGTCCGCTTTGCGCGGTGCGAACGCCTTGAGACGGGTTTGAGGATCGTGCTTCGGGAGCGAGTCAGACGTCCCTAGAAACAAATCCATTGGAGGAAGAGCATGGCCAAGATCAACCGCGTTCTGGTAGGAGAGTCGCTCGTCGGCGATGGCAACGAAGTCGCTCACATCGACTTGATCATCGGACCGCGAGGTTCCGCTGCCGAGACCGCGTTCTGCAACGCGCTGACCAACAACAAGGACGGCTTCACATCGCTACTCGCCGTGGTCGCACCGAATTTGCTGACCAAGCCGAACACCATTCTCTTCAACAAGGTCACGATCAAGGGCGCGAAGCAAGCCGTGCAGATGTTCGGCCCGGCGCAGCATGCGGTGGCGCTCGCGGTCGCCGACAGCGTGGAGGACGGCACCATTCCCGCCGACGAAGCCGACGACCTTTTCATCTGCGTCGGGGTTTTCATCCACTGGGAAGCGGATGACGACAAGAAGATTCAGGAGTACAACTACAAGGCAACCAAGGAAGCTCTCCAGCGTGCGGTGGCGGGCGAGCCCAAGGCTTCGGAAGTCGTTTCGAAGAAGGGATCGGCGGCGCATCCGTTCGCAGCGAACTGATCGTCTGTCGTGGCCGGCGCGGGGCTTACATCCGCGCCGGCTGCTTTCGAATCAAACATGAATCACGGATGAATACGAGGCTTATCGCATGACCCCACGTTGCTGCGCGTTGACGGTGCTCACTTGCCTCTCGCTCGCTTCGCCGCTTTCGTTCGGCGCGACGGCCGCGGCCAAGGACGGTGCTTCCGCTTCGCGACATGATTATCCGACCGAGGGACGCGTCGAATACGTGCTCGGCTGCATGGACGACAACGGCCACGACTTCGCCAACGTCTACAAGTGCTCCTGCGCCATCGACAAGATCTCCCAGAGCCTCACCTACGACGATTTCGTCGAGCAGATGACGTTCTCCAAGTACGCCTCGCTTGGTGGCGAAGGCGGCGGCGAGTTTCGCGTGGATCGCGCCAAGGCACAGACGAAGAAGTACCGCGAGCTTCAGAAGGACGCATTCAAGGCTTGCGGAATCGTGCAGAAGGCGGCGGCTCGATAAGCCGGTTCAGCCGTTTCATGCAGATGCTGCCGGTGTCGTCAGTGACGCACCGGCAAGACTCGACGCTCATTCCGGCATATAGCCGCGCCCGATCCACGCGAGACTCACGCCGCCACGCGGCGATGCCGTCGCCGCGCTCCGCCGCCTTTCGATGACGACGCCCACCGCTTCGACATCCTCGAACTTGGCCGGCTTTTCGAGCGATACCCTCACCCAATGCGCGCCGAAGTCCGCGATCACGCGCTGCGCGATCTGTTCGGCGAGCGCTTCGAGCAACTGCACATGGTGCGCTGCCAGGAGCCCGAGAATCGCCTCCCGCACCGCAGCATAATTGATTGTATCTTCGATACGATCCGTGACGCACGCGCGCAGCGAGGGCACGCCGATCGCGAGATTCATGCGCACCGGCTGCGGGTCGTGCAGTTCGCTCTTGTCGATGCCGATCACCGTCTGGCCCGTGAGTCCCTCGATATAGACGATATCCATGTGAGCCCCACGGGATGCATCGGCGTCCGCCTGAATGGCGTCGCGAATCGGTTCGAATTTGCCCATATCGTCGTCTCCGGAACGGCATCGAAAAATCTGTAAGCTCCAAGCAAGAAGCGGGCAAGAACGCTTAAACCAATGCGACTACTTATTGAACCAATGCGTCAGAGCATGTAAAGTTTTTGAGAACCGTGCTGGCCGACTGAAGGCAATCGGGCACTACGGCCACGAGGCGCGCGCGTGCGGTTATCGGCAAATACAAGTACCAATAGAGTAGCGAGACCCGCAGCGCCAGCGGAAAACACAACAGATTCGACTTTCGACGGCTGTGCCGTACGCGTAAACACGTACGAGCGCAGCCGGAACGGACGTCACGGAGACACGGCCCCATGTCGTTGCTAGCAGACGTAGATACGCATGTCAGGGAAGTGCTGAATATCGTGAACAATCCGCTGGCGTCACGCCGCACCAGCGCTTCGGTCGCGCAATCGTGGACGCGCTGCCTGACGGAGTTCAGGCTCGACCCCGGCCATTTCGTCATGCCACCCGTGCTCACGCAGCGCGAACTCACCGAGCGCCGCGAGGCCGCGAGCGATCTCATCGCGTGCTCGAAGCTGGAGATGACGACGCTTTATCAGCAACTGGCCGATCCCGAACTCGCTGTCGTACTCGTCGATGCGGACGGCGTGATCGTTCATCAGGTGTCCTCGGTGCCGTTCGGCGAGGCCGTCGCCGCCGATGGCTTGCGCGTGGGCGCCGTGTGGAGCGAGCGCGAAGCCGGCACCAACGGCATGGGTACGTGTCTGATCGAGCGCGACTGCATTGCCGTGTGCCAGCACGAGCATTTCTATCCGCGCTATACGTCGCTCACGTGTTCGGCCGCGCCGATCTTCGACGATCGCGGCACGGTGGTCGGCGTGCTCGATGTCACGAGCCGCTCGAAGCTCCTGCAGCAGCATTCGCTGGTGCTCGTCGGCATGTCGCGGCAGATGATCGAAAATCGTTTGATCGATGCGCGCTACCGTCACGCGAACATGATTCATTTTCATAGCCGGCCGGAATTCGTCGGCACGCTGCACGCGGGCAAGCTCGCTGTCAGCGACGACGGCGTGGTGCTCGCCGCGAGCCGCAGCGCGCTCTTTCAGCTCGACCTGCGTTCGCCTGCGGAGTTGTACGGCAAGCGCATCGAGGAAGCGTTCAACGCATCGCTCGAAGACATGATCGCGCGCAGCATTCGCGGCTCGTTTCATCCGGTGACCGTGTACAGCGCGAAGGCCAACACGCGCTTTTTCCTGACCGCGCAGACGCCGCGCGAAGGCATGCGCGACACGAGCCGCATTCTCCTGAACGATCCCGTCACGCGCGATTCTTCCGCGCCGGGATCGCGCGTAAGAGCGCCAAAACGCGATGCCCAGGATGTCCGCGACGTTCGTGATGGTGCGAGCTTCGGCGCGGGCCGCCTCGACAAACTCTCGCATCTGGAATTCGGCGATCCGCGCATGGCTTCGCAGATTCAGCTTGCGGCGCGCGTGATCCAGCGCAAGATTCCGATCATCTTGCGCGGCCAGACCGGCACCGGCAAGGAAGTGTTCGCCAATGCGCTGCACAGCATCAGCCCGAACGGGTCGGGTGCGTTCGTCGCGGTGAACTGTGCATCGTTGCCGGAGAATCTCATCGAGAGCGAGTTGTTCGGGTATCGCGCGGGCGCTTTCACCGGCGCGCAGCGCGAAGGCCGGCGCGGCAAGATCGTGCAGGCCAATGGCGGCACGCTGTTTCTGGATGAAATCGGCGACATGCCGCTCGCTCTGCAAGCGCGTCTCTTACGCGTACTGGAAGAGCACGAGGTGACGCCGCTCGGTGCTGAAACCACCGTGAAGGTGGACTTTCAGCTCATCAGCGCGAGCCATAGAAACCTGATCGAACTCGTGCAGACCGGCCTCTTTCGCGAGGATTTGTACTATCGGCTGAACGGGATCGAGATCAATCTGCCGCCGTTGCGCGAACGGGCCGATGCGCTCGCGCTCATCTGCCATATCCTCGAAACGGAAACGTCCGAGCCGCCTTCATTGAGCGTCGAAGCGCGGCAGGCGCTGCTGAGTTATGCGTGGCCCGGCAACATCCGGCAGTTGCGGCATGTGCTGCAAATGGCGATTGCGTTGTGCGACGGTCCCGAGATTCGCTGCGCGCATCTGCCGCCGGAAATCGTCAACGGTGTGTCGGCGCAGACCGCGACGCAAAGCGCGCCGCGCACGCCGAATGTCGCCGCTACGTTCGCGCATCTCACCGAAGACGCCGATACGTCCACGCTCAACGCCATTCAGTTGCGTGAGCGCGAGACCGTGCTGCAATTGCTCGACGAACATCGCTGGAACGTGAGCAACGTGGCGAAGGTGCTCGGCATCAGCCGCAACACGTTGTACCGGAAGATGCATCGTCTGCATATCAGGTTGTCGCACGACTCGCCCAACGCAGCGGATCAAGCCGACGCATGACGGAACGGTCCAGCGAACCCACGCCCGCGCGCCGGCTCGACGAATTCAAAGCCGACGCGCGCTTTGCGTGGTGCGTCACGGGCTCCGGCCATATGCTCGAGGAATCCATCGAGCTTGCGCTGCGCTTGCCGGGCGTCGACATGTTCTTGTCGTCCGCGGGCGAGGAAGTGCTGCCGCTCTACGGCTGGACCCTCGCGAAACTGCGCGAACGCTTTCGCGTGTTTCGCGATAACAGCGCGAGCAGCGTGCCCGTCGGCATGCTATATCAGGGCGACTATCACACCGTCGTGATCGCGCCCGCAACGAGCAACACCGTCGCCAAGTGCGCGTTCGGCATCTCCGATACGCTCCCGACCAATCTCTTCGCGCAGGCCGGTAAGCAGTGTGTGCCGGGCATCGTGTATGCATGCGATACGGAACCGAGCGTCATCACGCATGCGCCGCGTCAATGGGTCGAACTGCGGCCGCGCGCCATCGAATTCGGCAACGTCGAACGGCTTGCGCGCTTCGAACTCACGACGGTCGCGCGCACGCTCGACGACTTGCGCCGCGCTCTCGATCAACGGTTATCCGAACTGAAGCTCGCATGGAACACATCGTCTTCCTGACCGGACGGCTCGCCGAGCGCAGTCTTCATCAGGTGCTGGAAGGCATCGCACCGACTTCGAATCAGGACTCGCCATTTTCGTGGGAAGTGCGCGAAATCGGCTTGCAGGTCGCGGGGCTGATGACGGCCGACATGATCCGCCGGCGCGTGGTGCCACCGCTCACCGAAGGCACGCACCGCGTGATCGTGCCCGGCCGATGCCGTGGCGACCTCGACATGCTCTCCGCGCATTTCGGCGTGAAGGTCGAGCGCGGTCCCGAGGAAGTCAAGGACTTGCCGCAGTTCTTCGGCCGCGAGGCGCGAAAGGTGGATCTCTCGCGTTACGAGACGGAAATTTTCGCGGAGATCGTCGATGCGCCGCGTCTCGATCTCGCTGGCATCGCGGCACGCGCGCTTGACTATCAGGCTCAGGGCGCGAATGTAATCGATATCGGTTGCCTGCCCGCGACGCCGTTTCCGCATCTGGAAGATGCGGTAACGATGCTCAAGGAACGCGGTTTTCGCGTAAGTGTCGATTCCATGCTCACCGATGAACTCGTGCGCGGCGGACACGCGGGCGCCGATTACGTGATGAGTCTAAATGTGGATACGTTGTGGGTCGCCGACGAAGTGGCATCGACGCCGATACTCGTGCCGCGCGAACCGCTCGACGTGGCATCGCTCGATGCGGCCATCGACATCATGCAGCAACGCGGCCGTTCGTTTCTCGCCGATCCGATTCTCGATCCGATCCCGTTCGGGCTCGCGGCATCCATTGCGCGCTATGTAGGCCTGCGAGAACGCTACGCCGATGTGCCGATCATGATGGGCGTCGGCAACGTGACCGAGTTGACCGAGGCGGACACGAGCGGCATCAACGCCGTGCTGTTCGGCATGGCGGCGGAGTTGCGCGTCGCGGCCGTGCTGACCACTTCCGTGAGTCTGCATGCCCGCCGCGCCGTGCGTGAAGCCGATGTCGCGCGGCGCGTGATGCATGCGGCGCGTGAGACACAGACCTTGCCGAAGGGCATATCGAGCGACTTGTCGGCGCTGCATTCGAAGCGGCCGTTTCCTTATAACGCCGAGGAGATCGGCGCGCTCGCGGCGGCGGTGCGCGACCCCAACTTTCGCGTGCAGGTTTCCGCCGATGGCATTCACGTCTACAACCGCGACGGGCATCGCCTTGCAATCGATCCGTTCGCGCTTTATCCCGATCTCAAACTCGAAGCCGATGGCGGACACGCGTTCTACATGGGCGTGCAACTCGCGCGGGCCGAGATCGCGTGGCAACTCGGCAAGCGCTTCGATCAGGATCAGCCGCTCGATTGGGGATGCGAGGTAGATCGGCCCGAAGAGGACTTGAGCGCGTGGCATGCGCCCGGGCCCACCAAAAAACGCTGAGTCACGACGCTTTCCATTTGATCGAGCAGCCGAGCGCGGGGAGTTGCAGAGCCTGTGTGGTGCCATGGACCGCGATGTCGCGCATGGCTTCGTAGAGATCGCGGCGCGCATCGGGCAACGGTTCCTTGCGCGATGCATCGATTCTGCCGCGATAGCGCAGCTTCAGCTCATGGTCGAAACCGAAGCATTCCGGCGTGCAGACGGCGCCGTATGCATGCGCGACTTGCTGCGTTTCATCGAAGAGATACGGGAACGGCAGGCGTTGATCTTCGGCGAGGCGCACCATGGCGTCGAAATCGTCGTCGGTGTAGACGCTTGCATCGTTCGAGTTGATGCCGACGACGTTCACGCCTGTTTCACGTAGCTGGATGGCGTCGCGGATGAGGCCTGGCAACGCAGCTTTCACATACGGGCAGTGATTGCACATGAACACGATGACGAGGCCGCGCTCGCCCTTGAGACTGTCGAGCGTGCGGGTCGTGCCGTCGGTGGCGATGAGCGCGAAAGTCGCGGCATCCGCGCCCGGTTCGCCCGGCGGAGATTCGGTCGGCATGAGGTTGCTCCCAATTGGCTGTTCGGCATATCGACGAGGCGTTTCAAACCGTCTAGCATGTTGAAACGCTAACTTAGTTATCCGGAGCACAACATGATGCACACCGTCAGCATTGAATATGCTAAAGCTAACTTTTCGCAACTTATTGAGCTGGCGCTAAAGGGGGAAAGGGTTGAAATACAAGACGACTCGGGCCCGTCCTTTACGCTCAGCTGCATTCGTCGAGTCAAGGGCAGGAGGATTGGCATCGCGAAGGGACTCATCTCGCAAGAAGAGGTCGATGCGATAACCGAAGCGTTGCTTGCGCCGCTGCCCAACGACATACTCGCCGCGTTCGAGGGCCGGTAATGCGACTGTTGCTCGATACGCACATCTATGTCTGGTCCGTGACCGAAGACCGACGGCTTCCAAAGAAGGCACGCAGTCTGATCGAAGATGCAACTGAAATCTACGTCAGTTCCGCAAGCATCTGGGAACTGGCTATCAAAGCCGCTCGCGGCAAGCTTGAACCGCGTGTGCAGCAAATCCTCAACGGAGTGGATGACCTTGCTTATGCCGAACTTACCGTGAGTCATATGCATGCGCTTGCAGTACGTGACCTACCGCTTTTTCACTACGATCCCTTTGATCGTCTGCTGGTCGCGCAAGCTGCGAGCGAGCTTCTGCGATTGATTACCTCCGATCGACTTCTCTCGCCGTACCACGACTGCGTCACCGTCGTTTGATCGGTCTCTGCTTTGGTTGAGAGCCAAAGCAGAGACTATTCACGCAACTGACCAGCCCCTCAGTGATACCGCCTCGCCATAGCCTCCAACGCCATCGGCTTGATCCTCGCCGCTTGCCCCGCGCACCCGAACGCCTCGAACCGTTCGATACATAAGTCCCTCGCCGCCGCCGTCGCCGCCTTCAAAGCGTGACGCGGATCGAACTCCGAGCGCGCCGATGCCATCGCGCGACGCATCGCGCCCGTCATCGCAAGGCGAATGTCCGTGTCGATATTGACCTTGCGCACGCCATTCGCAATCCCGCGCCGTATCTCCTCGACCGGCACGCCGAACGTCGAACCAATCTCGCCGCCGTGCTCGCGTATCACCGTCAGCCACTCCTGCGGCACCGAAGACGAGCCATGCATCACGAGATGCGTATCCGGAATGCGCGCGTGTATCTCGGCGATGCGGTCTATCGCGAGAATATCGCCCGTCGGCTGACGGCTGAACTTGTAAGCGCCGTGCGACGTGCCAATGGCAATCGCCAGCGCATCGATGCCCGTCGCTTCGACGAAGGCGCGCGCTTCATCGGGATCGGTGAGCAAGCGGTCGTGACTGAGCGCGCCCTTTGCGCCCACGCCGTCCTCTTCGCCCGCAAGGCCCGTTTCGAGCGAACCCAGGCAGCCCAGTTCCCCTTCCACCGATACCCCGACCGAATGCGCCGCATCCACCACGCGGCGGCTGACTTCGACGTTGTAGTCGTAGTCCGCAGGCGTCTTCTGGTCCGGCATGAGCGAGCCGTCCATCATCACGGACGTGAAGCCGGAACGGATCGCCTGCTGACACACCGAAGGGCTCGCGCCGTGATCCTGGTGCAGCACCACCGGAAGCTCCGGATGCGCCTCGATGGCCGCCAGCACCAGATGCCGCAGATACGTCTCGCCCGCATACTTGCGCGCGCCCGCCGACGCCTGCAGGATCACCGGGCTTTGCGTCGCCTCGGCGGCCTGCATGATCGCGTGCACCTGCTCCATGTTGTTGACGTTGAACGCAGGCACGCCGTAATCGTGCTCGGCCGCGTGGTCGAGCAATTGTCTCAATGCGATAAAAGCCATCGTCATGTCTCCGTTGGCGGGAATAGAAATCAGGCAGCGACGCGCTTCGCTTCATCGACTAGCGCTTCCGTCGTCACACCGAAATGCGCGAACAGTTCGCTCGCAGGTGCGGACTCGCCGAACCGGTCGATGCCGATCACACCGCCCTGCAAACCAACGTACTGCCGCCAGAATCCGGTCACGCCCGCTTCTATTGCCACGCGCGGCACGCCCTCGGGCAGCACGCGCTCGCGCCACACCTGACACTGCCGGTCGAACACGGTGGTGGACGGCATCGACACCACGCGCGCCAAGATGCCTTGCGCCTTCAGCGGCTCGACCGCCGCGAGCGCCAGCGACACCTCCGAACCGGTCGCCATCAACACGACGCGGCGCGCATCGCGTTCGCTCGTCGGTGGCCAGTCAACGAGCACATAACCGCCGCGCTCTATACCATCGATCTGCGCTTCATCGCGCGGCACGAAAGGCAGGTTCTGCCGCGACAGCAAGAGACACGAAGGCCGGTCGCGCTCGACCGCGCTGATCCACGCCTGCGCCGTCTCGACCGTATCGCACGGGCGCCAGACATCGAGACCGGGAATCATGCGCAACGTGGCGGCGTGCTCGATAGGCTGATGCGTCGGGCCGTCCTCGCCAAGGCCGATCGAATCGTGCGTAAAGACGAACACCGCGCGCGTCTTCATCAACGCGGCCATGCGCAAGGCGTTACGCGAGTAGTCGGAGAACGTGAGGAACGTGCCGCCGAACGGCAGATAGCCTTTATGCAGCGCCACGCCGTTCAGCACCGCGCTCATGCCGAATTCGCGCACCCCGAAATGGATATAGTTGCCCGCAATGCCATCTTCACCGTTCGATACGACGTCTTTCGCGTCCTTCCATCGCGTGAGATTGGAGCCCGTGAGATCCGCCGATCCGCCGAGCAGTTCAGGCAGCGCGCGCGCGAGTCCTTCGATGGCCATCTGCGATGCCTTGCGTGTCGCGACCGTCTGACCGGCGCGGTCGGCATCGCGCACGAGTGCATGCGCGGAATCGCGCCAATTCGCGGGCAACGCGCCGCGCGCACGGCGTTCGAACTCCGCCGCTTCATCCGGATACACGCGGCGATAAGCCTGCAGACGCGCGTTCCAATTCTCTTGCGCCGCCGCGCCCGCTTCGCGCGCATTCCAGCGTTCGCGTATCGAAGCGGGAATTTCGAATGGCGCATGCGGCCAGTCGAGCGCGCGCCGCGTCGCTTCGACTTCTAGCGTGCCGAGCGGCGCGCCGTGGACATCGTGCGTGCCGGACATCGCCGGGGAGCCCTTGCCGATCACGGTCTTGCAACAGACGAGCGTCGGCTTCGTCGATACGCGCGCCTGCTGCAGCGCATGCGAGACCGCATCGGCGTCGTGGCCATCGACTGCGCGCAGCACGTTCCATCCGTAAGCGGCGAAGCGTTGCGGGGTGTCGTCGGTGAGCCAGCCCTGCACATGACCGTCGATGGAGATGCCGTTGTCGTCGTACAGCACGACGAGCTTGTTCAGACCCAATGTGCCCGCAAGCGATGCCGCTTCGTGCGAAATGCCTTCCATTAGACAGCCATCGCCCGCGAAAACATACGTGCGATGATCGACGATCTCATGCCCCGGCCGATTGAACTCGCGCGCAAGCAAAGCCTCGGCGAGCGCCATGCCGACCGCATTCGCGAGTCCTTGCCCGAGTGGTCCCGTCGTGGTTTCGACACCGGGCGTCACGCCCACTTCCGGATGTCCCGGCGTCTTGCTGCCCATCTGCCGGAAGCGTTTCAGTTCTTCTATCGGCAAGTCGTAGCCGGTGAGATGCAGGAGCGCATAGAGCAGCATGGAACCATGACCATTCGATAAAACGAAGCGGTCGCGATCCGGCCAGTCGGGGTCCGCGGGATTGTGCTTCAGATGACGGCCCCACAGCGCGACGGCAATCTCCGCCATGCCCATCGGCATGCCGGGATGTCCCGAGTTCGCTTGCTGGACCGCATCGACCGCGAGCATGCGCAGCGCGTTGGCCATCTGTCGAATGTCGGGTGTGTGACGCGCTTTGGGCAAAGCTTCAGCGACGGCGCTCATGAGCGGCCTCCTTCGATGCAATGGTGGGAAATCTTTAAGCGCGCGCGCGTCGGTCGCGCAGCTGCAAAATCATCGGCGTGAAGATGAGCTGCATGGCGAGTCCCATCTTTCCCCCCGGCACGACGATCACATTGGGCCGCGACATGAAAGAGTCATGCAGCATGGTCAGCAGATAAGGGAAGTCGATGCCCTTGGGCCGCGCGAAGCGAATCACGACGAAGCTTTCGTCGGCCTGCGGAATCTCGCGTGCCGTGAACGGATTCGATGTATCCACGGTCGGCACGCGCTGGAAGTTCACGTGCGTATGCGAAAACTGCGGACAAATGTAGTTCACGTAATCGGGCATGCGGCGCAGGATCGTGTCGACCACGGCTTCGTGCGAATAGCCACGCAGGTTCTGATCGCGATGCAGCTTCTGAATCCATTCGAGATTGATGATGGGCACGACGCCCACCAGAAGATCGGCGTGACGCGCGACATCCACCTTGTCGGTCACCACGCCGCCATGCAGCCCTTCGTAGAACATCAGATCGGTATCCGCCGTGACGTCTTCCCAGGGCGTGAAGGTGCCCGCGTCCTGTTTGAAGCGCGCGGCTTCGGCGTCGTCGTGGATGTAGCGGCGAAACTTGCCGCCGCCCGTTTCACCATAGGTCGCGAACAACTGCTGCAGTTCTTCGAGCAGGTTGGCTTCGGGTCCGAAATGACTGAAGTTCTGCAGACCGTCGCGCTCGCTTTGCTTCAAGGCTTCGCGCATGCCGAGGCGATCGTAACGATGAAACGCATCGCCCTCGACGATCTGCGCGTTGATGCGCTCGCGTCTGAAGATATGCGTGAAGCTCTTCATGACGGTGGTCGTGCCGGCGCCGCTCGAACCGGTCACGGCGACGATCGGATGTTTGGTTGACATGCGCTTGCCTCCCTGTTGACCGAAGCGCACATCGAAGCGCCTGCTCCGGTCTTATGTATAGCCGAGCCATCCATGTGTTCTGTGCGCTTGCAACCGTTTTTAAGCGGGCGTCTCCGGCAGAAACAGCGAGCGCTCGTTGAAAAGTGGTGACGAAAACGGCTTGTCTTCGCCCCGGTCGTGCTCGCCGTGGTAGCGATGAATGCGCGCGACTTCATTGCGCGATCCCAGAATGACCGGCACGCGTTGATGCAGCGCGCGCGGCGTGAGATCGAGAATGCGCTCGCGACCCGTGGTCGACAGTCCACCCGCCTGTTCGATCAGAAAACTCATCGGGTTCGCTTCATAGAGCAGACGCAACCGGCCTTCCATTGCAGGCGTCTTGAAGTCGCGCGGATACATGAACACGCCGCCGCGCATGAGAATGCGATGCACCTCCGCGACCATCGACGCAATCCAGCGCATGTTGAAGTCCTGGCCGCGACAGCCCGTTCTGCCGTCCTTGCATTCCTGCACGTAACGGCGCACCGGCGGCTCCCAGAAGCGTTCGTTCGATGCGTTGATCGCGAACTCGCATGAATCCTCGGGAATGCGGATCTCGGAATGCGTGAGCACGAAGTTGCCGACGTCGCGTTCGAGCGTGAAACCGTGCGTGCCATTGCCGACCGAGATCACGAGCATGGTCGCCGGACCGTAGATCGCGTAGCCTGCCGCAACCTGCTCGCGGCCGGGTTGCAGGAACGCGGCTTCATCGGTGATGACGTTGTCGGCGCTGTTCTTTCTCAACACGGAGAAGATGGAACCGACCACGCCATTGATATCGATGTTCGACGAGCCATCGAGCGGATCGAAGGCCAGCAGATATTCGCCGCGCGGATACGTTTCGGGAATTGCATAGACACCGTCCATTTCCTCCGACACCATACCCGCGAGCAGACCGTCCCATTCGCAATGCTGCAGGAAGATGTCGTTGGTCACGAGGTCGAGCTTCTTCTGCTCTTCGCCATGCAGGTTGATGCTCGACGCCGATCCGTGCTGCCCGCCGAGCGCCCCGCGCGTGAGCGCTGCCGCGATCGTCTTGATGGATGCAGCGACGTCGATCAGCAAGGCCGAGAGCCCGCTTGCGGCATCGGGGCCAGGCTTGCGGTCGAGCGTGTCGATCAGAAACTTCGATAAGGTCGTGCGTCCGTCCTGCATCGCGCTCTCCTTCTAGGGTTGGGATTCGGCAAACACGCGGCTCGCGCGGATATCGCTCGCGTCGAGCTGCATCAATGCGTTAGCGTCGGCGGGACCGCTGCCGCGTTCGGCCGCGGCAAACAAGCGATTCGCCTGACGCAGACGCGCGCGGTCGAGCGCATTGCGTACCGAACGCGCGTTGGCGAAATTCGGCAACGCGATCCGGCGCGAAAGATAGTCTTCGAAGGCGCGGCGCGCGTCGCCGCCGAAGCGGTAATGCATCGACGAAAGCATGTGCTCGGCGATCTGCAACAGCTCGTCGGGCGCATAGTCGGGAAACGCAATGTGATGCGCAATGCGCGAACGAAAGCCGGGATTGCTTTGAAAGAACGTCTCCATGCGTCCTTCGTAACCCGCGAGAATCACGACGAGATCGTCACGCTGGTTCTCCATGGTCTGCAGCAGAATCTCGATCGCTTCCTGCCCGTAATCGCGCTCGTTCTCCGGGCGATAAAGGTAATACGCTTCATCGATGAACAGCACGCCACCCATCGCGCGCTTGAGCACTTCACGCGTCTTCGGCGCGGTATGTCCTATGTATTGACCGACCAGATCGTCGCGCGTCACCGAAACCAGGTGATTGCGGCGGATATAACCGAGTCTGTGCAAGACCTGCGCCATGCGCATGGCAACGGTCGTCTTCCCCGTGCCGGGGTTACCCGAGAAGCACATATGCAGCGTGGGCGCACCGGACGCGATGCCTAACGTTTCGCGCGCACGCTCCACCAGCAGATGCGCCGCGATCTCGCGGATGCGCGTCTTCACGGGCGCGAGGCCAATGAGGTCGCGATCCAGCTCCGCCAGCACTTCGCCGATGCGCGATTCGCGATACAGCGCCATGAGGTCGGCGCCGGGCCGCGGCTGCGCTTCTAGGCTCAACCGTTCTTCGAGCGTGGCTTCTGCGCTCATGGTGACTGCCTCCTCGCTCAATAGCGATCGCCCGCGGGTCTGTCGGTGGCATACGTGCGGATCGAGTAGCGCTGCACGCGGCCATGCACGTCCTGACGTTCGAGCCGGAAGCCCTTCTCGTCGGATGGCCGGTTGACGATGAACGAAAGCCGCATGGTCTCGAAGCCGCGCACCGAATCGAACGCATTGACCTTGATGTACTGCTGCGGATACGTCTTCCTGCAGGCGTTGACTTCCATCATCACGCCTGCTGCATCGTGCAGGTCGAACATGGGCAGGCCCCACATCTCCCAGTACGTATTGCGCGGATGCGGGTCGTCGGTGTACTCCACCGAACAAGCCCAGCCCTGATCGAGCGCGTAGTTGATCTGCGAGGAGATTTCTTCATCGGTCAGCGGAGGAAGAAACGAGAACGTTCCCTGAGTCAGTTTCATGGTCTGATTCCCTTGAAGATGAGATGCGTCAGGCAGGCGTCGCCGACACCGCGTAGTCGGGCGTATCGGTGGATGCATAGTTGAAGGTCACGTCGCGCCACGTATCGAGCGCGGCCTTGAGCGGCGTGCACCAGCGCGCGGCGGCTTCGAGAATGTCCATGCCCTCGTTGACGATGTCGCGCCCTTCATTGCGCGCCTTGACCATTACTTCGAGCGCCACGCGATTCGCCACGGCGCCCGCCTGTATGCCTTGCGGATGCCCGATGGTCCCGCCGCCGAACTGCAGAATGGCGTCGTCGCCGAAGAGGTCGAGCAGCTGATGCATCTGTCCCGCATGAATGCCGCCCGACGCCACCGGCATGACCTTGCGCAAACCGGCCCACGGTTGATCGAAGAAGATGCCGCGCGACAAGTCCACTTCGTTACGCGACTCGCGCAGCACGTTGTAATAGCCCTGCACGGAGAGCGGATCGCCTTCGAGCTTGCCGACCGCCGTGCCCGCATGCGCATGATCGACGCCCGCCATGCGCAACCATTTCGCGATCACGCGAAACGAGATGCCGTGATTGCGTTGCCGCGTAAAAGTGCCATGCCCCGCGCGATGCAGATGCAAAATCATGTCGTTTCTGCGCGCCCATTTCGACATCGACTGAATGGCGGTCCAGCCGATCACGAGATCGATCATCACGATGCACGAGCCGAGTTCCTTGGCGAACTCCGCGCGTTCGTACATGTCTTCCATCGTGCCCGCGGTGACATTGAGATAGTGGCCCTTCACTTCGCCGGTCTCGGCTTGTGCGCGCGCCACGGCTTCCATTGCGAAGAGGTAGCGGTCGCGCCAGTGCATGAAGGCTTGCGAGTTGATGTTCTCGTCGTCTTTCAGAAAGTCCAGGCCGCCCTTCAGACCTTCATAGACCACGCGTCCATAGTTCTTGCCCGAGAGGCCGAGCTTGGGCTTGACGGTCGCGCCAAGCAACGGGCGTCCGTATTTGTCGAGCCGTTCACGCTCGACGACGATGCCCGTCGGCGGCCCTTGAAACGTCTTCAGATACGCAACCGGAATGCGCATGTCTTCGAGCCGCAGCGCCTTCAAAGGCTTGAAGCCAAAGACGTTGCCGATGATCGATGCCGTGAGATTCGCCACGGACCCCTCCTCGAACAGATCGAGGTCGTAAGCGATATACGCGAAGTATTGCGGATCGTCGGCGCGTGCATTGGGCACGGGTTCCACGCGATACGCCTTTGCGCGGTACATGTCGCAAGCGGTGAGACGGTCGGTCCAGACCACCGTCCACGTCGCCGTCGACGATTCGCCCGCAACGGCTGCCGCGGCTTCTTCAGGATCGACACCCGCTTGCGGTGTGATGCGAAAGAGCGCGATGACATCCGTATCCTTCGGCACGTAATCGGGCTGCCAGTAACCCATCTCGCGATACTTCATGACGCCGGCCGCATAACGCGAGCGCGGATCGGACGGATTGCGCGCTGCCTCTACAGCAGCCTTGTTGAAGTCGTTCATTCCGTTTCCTCGACAGTGGAGATGAGAGGACGTTCGCTCGATGGCGCCCGCCGCGCTGTTGTGTTCGCCTGCTGTGAATGCAGAGTAGGCTCGCGGCTTTCAGAAAGGAATTCACGATTAACTTGCACGAGGCTAAGCAATCCCTTATCTACTGTCCCGTTCGCGAAGCCTCGCCACGCCGATGGAACACTTTGCTGCGTTTTTGTCACAGTGCCGGCTTGCAATGCCTTTTGCCGCCCGGCCGTGCTATTTGCGGGCGTCACGGCACGCATGGCATGACGCTTGCGTGAACCATTCGCGCCGGCGTCTCCCGGCTGTGTGACGAATGCATCCGTCAAACGTGCAAGCGAGGCAACCACCGTCATTATTGGAGGATCGACTATGCAATGGACCACGCCCAGCTTCACCGATATGCGTTTTGGTTTTGAAATCACGATGTATATCGCCACCCGCTAAAGGCGGATGAACCCGCACGGCGCTGCATCGCTCGAAGTTCAAAGAACGATGCGGCTCGCCCGTGCGGTTATGAACAACCGAACGACGCGCGCCGCCATGATCTACGAGACCATCGTCACGACAGCGAATAGCGATGGCCGGCCGCACATCGCGCCCATGGGCGTGCGTTTCGAAGACGGCCTCGCGATCCTTGCGCCTTTCAGGCCGTCCACCACACTCGACAATGTCATCGCCACACGCAGCGCCGTCATCAACTTCACGACGGACGTGCGCGTGTTTGCTGGCTGTGTCACCGGCATCGCGCGCGACTGGCCCACGGTTCCGGCCAATGCGGTGCCGAGCGTGCGGCTTGCCGACACGCTTGCGCATACCGAACTGCGACTCGCCGATATGAGCGAGGACGAGACGCGTCCCGTGCTGCGCATGGAATGCGTCTATCGCGAAACGCATGCGCCGTTCGCGGGTTTCAATCGCGCTCAAGCGGCGGTTGTCGAAGGCGCGGTGCTCGTGAGCCGGCTTTTCATGTTGCCGCCGGAGAAGGTGGATAGCGAGATCGCTTACTTGCGCATTGCCATCGACAAGACCGCGGGCGATGCGGAACGCACGGCATGGAACTGGCTCTTGCAGGCTATCGATGAATATCGCGCCAGGGCGCTCAGCACGTCGGCCCTTGGTTCCTGATTACTCTCTGAAGCACCCCCTTGGAGTCTGACCATGACCGCATTGCTCGCGAGCGTCCGCTCGGCCGATGAAGCATTCGATGCCGCGCAGGCAGGCGCGGAACTGATCGATTTGAAGGAACCGGGCGCGGGCGCGCTGGGCGGTGTGAATGTCGATGAAATCGCGCGCATCGTTGGCGCGTTGCGCGCGCGTTACGCGGTGCGGCCGATTAGCGCCACTATCGGCGACTTGCCCAACGACGCACTCGATGAGATCACCACGCGTGTGCTCGACGTCGCCGCGGCGGGCGTCGATTACGTGAAGGTCGGCGTGAACGCCGGGCCCGGTGCGGTCGAATGTTTGCGTCATCTGGCGGGCTTGCCAGCGGCCGTGGTGCCCGTGCTGCTCTCCGACGAAGGCGTGGACCGTTCGCTTGCGGCGCTTGCCGTGCAACTCGGCTTCGTGGGTATCGTCTTCGATACCGCTCACAAGGACGGACGCACGCTGTTCGATTGTGTCGATGTCACCGTGCTCGCGGAGTGCATGGCCATCATGCGCAGACGCGGCGGCATGACCGCGCTCGCGGGTTCGCTCGGATGGAACGATCTCGAACGCATCCGTTCGTTGAGGCCCGATATCGCGGGCTTTCGCGGCGCGTTATGTGATGAGAACACCGGACGCGCGGGACGGCTCGATCCGCTGCGCGTGACGCGATGGGTCAATGCGCTGCACGGCGAACGCGCGCTCACGCTTTGACGCATGCATTCCCGGCGCCTGGAATAAAAGCGCCGGGCATTCGAGGCATCAGACAGCGAGATTCAAGAGCCTGTCGCGCATGACGTTCACATCGCCCTTGCTGAAAATCTCCACGACGTAGTTGGCATCGCGCACATAGGCCGGAAAGCGCTTGTCCACGATGCCCTCGTTTGCGAGCGTCTCCAAGGGCGCGTTCGCTTCGACATCGCATGACTTCACGATCATCAGCCGCTCCGCATTGAGTCTCGCGGAAAGCCATGCGGCGAGACTGTCGGAAGTCGTGTCCCAGTTGGTCATCGAGTCGGGCGTGGAGCGCATGAGATCGGTTGGCACCCACACCGCCACGCGGCCATCGCGCAATGCGCGCCGGATGCGTTCCTCGTTCGACGCCAGCACGAGCTCAGGCGCCACGCCTTGCATGAGAATGGCGTACTGCGCCATGGCGAGCAGACACATGTTGTGTGCCGCCAGGTCATCGAAATGCCATTCGCTTTGATACTGCCGCACGGCATCGGCAAAATCGCCGCCGCCCGGAACGATCACGACCCGCCCGCCACCCACTTCCCATAGCTGCGTCAGCCACTCGCGCAGCGCAGGGTCGTGACTCAGGCTACCCCCGATCTTCACCACCCACATGGCCGTTATCCTCGTTCGAGATTGACCGCTTTCATGCTGCCGCCGGGCCACGCACCCGGTTCGTCGCCGCTCTTCTTTGTCGCCTGTCCATCACGTCGATGCCATGACGCTGCCCGCCGTCGCACGCTCCGTCGCCGATGCCGCGAGCAAGCCCACGGCCACGCTCGGCGCGCACGTCGAAACCCATTCGGCACGCTCGGTGTCGTTGTCATCCACACCAGCCAGCCGCGCAAAATCGATATAACCGCGCGCCTCCTGACGCGCCAGTGCCGTGGCGAGGAAGCGCCCACAGCCCGCACCGACGATCGGTGCACGAGCCAGCGCTTCATGCTGCGCACTCACGCGCGCAAGGTTCGTTTCGAGCGTGCGCAACTGTTCGTGGCGCCACGCGTGCGCGAAGCGGCGCCATTCGGCATCGCTCGCGTCGGCTGCATCGCGGCCGATCATCCTCGCAATGCGCGTGCGGCTCGCGGCCTCGGTCTTCGGACCGTTGTCGGCGCTTGCATGCTGATCGTGTTGCGGCCACAGTTCGCCGGTCAGGCGATACACATCGGCGGAAGTCGCGAACCATTCGTTCATCACGCCGGTGGTCTCGCCACGAAATGCGATACGTTGCGCAACGCCGCACAAGGGCGTGCGCACGACACCCTGATAAACGAGCTCGCCGCTCACGAGCCGCTCGGCGTCGTTCGAGCCGCGCGCAACCACGCGTCCCGCCACGATGGGAATGATGTCCGTGGTCGTGCTGCCGATATCGACGAGCACCGCATTCGGCACGCACGACGCGACCCATTGCGCGGTCGCAAGCCAGTTCGCCGATGCCACCTTGCGCCAGCCATCCGCGCAGGCAGAGCGCGCGAGCCAGCCTGCTTCGCCCGCGTAGAACAGCGTGCGCGGGCCGAGCCGCTGCGCAAGGGTGCGCGTGAGCGTGCGCACGCCCTCGGCGCGGTCGCTGAAGAGATCGACCATTTCGCCTGTCATCGTGACCGCGTGACGCGCCGAAGCATGCGCGGCATCGGGCCAGCGTTCGAACACGTGATCGATGGCGCGTTCGAGATGCGTCATGCCCTGCCACAACGGACACGCCCATTGCGCGACATCGGCGAGTCCGTTCTCGCGGGTCGTCATCGACACCTTGACGTGCGCGCCACCCACGTCCCAGCCGAAAACCGGCGCTTGCCGATGCGTCATCAGGACGCTCCCTGACAGACACGCAACGGACCCGAATCGCGTTCATCCGCAAAGCCCGCGACGTGATGCGCCGCGAGTAGTTCCGCCGCGAGATTGCGCGAGAACGCGTGGCTCAAGCCTGCATAAGCAACCGTCAAACGCGGGTTGACTTCGATGACCACGGGCCCGCGCGCCGGGTTCCAGACAACGTCGATGCCCGCGAAGCCACGCAGCCCCGGAAACGCTTCCGCCACACGTAGCGCGAGCCGTTCGAGCGCGCGCCCTTGCGGCCCATGCCGATCGATACGGTTTACATCGACGCCATCGAACTGGACGATGTGCTTACCGGTCGCATGCGAAAGCCCGATGTTCTGGCGGTTGATCGAGACCACGCGCGCGCCTTCGTCGTCGCAAATCAGCGAGACGCTGAGCGGTTCACCGTCGACCCACGCCTGAAGCACGGGATTGCGGCCCGCTTCCGCGCGCGCTTGGTATTCGGCGCGGGCGGCGTCGAGTTCGTCGTAGACGTAGGTATCGAGGCCGCCTGCGCCGTCATCTGGCTTGACGACCCAGCGGCGTGCGTCGTCAGGCGATGCATCGTCGGGATCGAGTGCGGGCGTGACCGCGATGCCGCGCGCCGCGAGACAAGCGGCCGTCGCGCTCTTGCTCGATGCCGCGCGAATCGTTTCCTTCGCGCAGCCAAGCCAGCGCGCGGCGCCCACGGCATCGAAAAGACGCAGCAGCAAACCATCGCATTCCGGCGCGATGATGCACGCGTAGTCGTTGGCGCGCGCCATGCGGGCGACGAAGCGCGTGACGGATTCGCCCGGCTCGGCCTTGCAGTGCGCGTAGGCGGCATCGACATGCTCGAAGCGCGAACTCGCGATGGTCACGTCGATGCCCGGCAACGCGCGCAGATCGGCTGCGATGGCGTCGCGCATCACGCGGCCCTCGACGATCAGCGCGCTCAGGTCCGCAAGACTGCCCGCGCCCGCGACATCGGGATCGATGCCGCCGCCAGTGAGATACTCGAACACAAAGATCTTGGTCAAAGGAAAGCCATCCATGCAGGTGATACCCGTTCTCGATCTGCTCGACGGCCACGCGGTGCGCGCGGTGCGCGGCGAACGCTCAGGCTATCGGCCCATCCGGTCCTCGTTGTGCACGACGAGCGCACCCGTCGATGTCGCCACCGCGCTGATCCACGCGACCGGCTCACGCACGCTCTACATCGCGGACCTCGGCGCGATCCTCGAGCGCGGCGATCACGCGCCTGTGCTAGCCGCCATTTGCGATGCTTTGGGCGACGGCGTTTCCATCTGGCTCGATGCAGGCTATACCGGCTTCATGCCGATGCAGGCCTTGTTCGAGCGCATCGCTTCATTCAGGCGCTCGTCCTCCCGTTCTCGTGTCGTCCCTGTATTCGGCACCGAAAGCCTGCTCGATCCGAACGCCCTCGAAGAAGCCCTTGCCGCAAACCATGACCCGATCCTCTCGCTCGACTATCACGCAGGCCGCGCGCTCGGGTCGACGCCATCGGGCAGCGACTGGTGGCCGTCGCGCGTCATCGTCATGACGCTCGATCAGGTCGGCGCGTGCGCGGGACCGGACTTGACCACGTTCGCCGCAGTGAAGGCGCTCGCGGGTTCGCGCGAACTCATCGGCGCGGGCGGCATTCGTCATCGTGATGATCTCGTGGTTGCGGAGCACAGCGGCGCCGCGGCCTGGCTCGTTGCTTCGGCGCTTCATGATGCGGCCTTGCTATTTGGCCAGCACCGTTCGTCGGAAGGTTGACTCAATATCCATGCCAAGCGCGGCACGCGCCGTTATGTCTCATCAAACACGACGCCAGAGCTTTGTAAGCGTGCGGGATGCCACTGTTGCAACCGGGCGCGCATGGGTGACAGTGTGTTTCATTGCGGAACAATGCCGTTGCAGATGTGGGTAATGCAGTATCGGCAGCGCGACCTGTCGACCACGCATGGAGCACCGCGTGAAATCGGCATGGACCTTGCTCTTTTGCAGCCCCATGCACGCATCTCCCACAACATCGAACGCGGCTTCGCAGTCGTCGCCCGAGGAAAGAGGGCAACGGAACTGGACCTGCCCGTTCTGCCCATTGCTATGCGACGACATCTCGCTGAAGCTCACCGGCGATCAACAACTCGCGGCGACAAACACCGATTGCCCTCGGCTTGCCTCGTCCCTTGCAGCGCTCGACGCGCCCGGCGTGCCCTGCCCGCCGACGGTAGACGGGCAAGCCACCGATCTCGCGTCGGCGCTCCAGCGTGCCGCGCAAATCCTGTCCGTGGCGAAACGGCCGCTCTTTGGCGGACTGGCAACCGACGTAGCCGGCGCACGCGCGCTCTATGAACTCGCCGCCCAGAGCGGCGCGATACTCGATCACCTGCACGGCGATACCCTCGCCGCCGCGAACCTCGCGTTGCAGGACCGTGGCGCGTTCTTCACGACGCTCTCGGAAGTGCGTTCGCGTGCCGACCTCATCGTGGTTGTCGCGTGCGAACCGGCGCGGCGCTATCCGCGTTTCTACGAGCGCATTGCGGCCAAAGATCGCGGCGTGGATATCGTGTTCGTCGGGTGCGGCGTCGATCCCGCAGCGGGCACGCGTGTCGAAGCGCGACTGGAAAACGCCGAACCGTTCGACATGCTCGCCATATGGTCCGCGCTGGTGGAAGGCCGAAAGCCCGCAGCGCTGAACGACGACACGGGCGCCGCCAGCGAACTCGCCGCGCTTACCGAACGCATTCTGGCCGCGAAATACACGGCCATCATCCATGAGCCGGCGGCGCTGCCGGGCCCGCACGCGGCGTTGGCCATCGAAGCGTTGAGCCGTATTGTCAAGGCGCTCAACAAGACGACGCGTGCCGGCGCGCTTGCGCTTGGCGGCGACGATGGCGCACTCACGGTGAATCAGGCCGTCACATGGCTCTCGGGTTTTCCGCTGCGCACGCGCGTGGCCTACGGCTTGCCGCTCGATCACGATTCATGGCGCTATCGCACCGAGACGCTTGCGAGCCGCGGCGAGATCGATGCGCTGTTATGGGTGTCGAGCTTCGCGCCCGAAGCGCTACCTGCATCGCTTGACGATGATGTGCCTGCCATCGTCCTCGGCCATCGTGCGACGGTTGTCGGCACGCGTCGCGCGCCTACCGTGTTCATCCCCGTGGCCACGCCGGGCATCGACAGTGGCGGGCACTTGTTTCGCGTGGACGGTTCCGTGATCGCGCCGCTTGTTGCCGCGCGCGATGCCGCTTATCCCACCGTTGCGGCAATCGTACGCGAACTGACGCAAGCCGGGAGGCCGTCATGAGCCTCACGCGTCTGCGCGGCGGCGTGGTCTTCGACCCCGTCAACAAAGTCGATGGGCACAAGCGCGACATCTATATCCGCGATGGCCGCATCGTCGCGGATGCAGCGGGCGAATCCATCGCGCCCGAACGCGACTTCGACGCGGGCGGCATGGTGGTGATGGCGGGCGGCATCGATCTGCATTCGCATATCGGCGGCGGCAAGACGAATCTGTCGCGGCTGCTATTGCCCGAGGATCATCGCAACGATCCGCTCGCAACGCGACGCAACGACGACGAAGGCCGTTATCTGCGCCTGCCTTCATGCGGCACATGCACGCCCGGCACGCTCGCCACCGGCTACCGTTATGCGGAAATGGGCTACACGGCCGCGTTCGAACCCGCGATGATCGCCTCCAACGCGCGCCACGCGCATCTGGAAATGGGCGATACACCGATCATCGATCACGGCGCTTACGTGATGATGGGCAACGACGAACTGTTCCTGCGGATGCTCGCCGCGCGGGAAGAGTTCGAACGTCTGCGCGATTACGTGGGCTGGACCGTCAACGCGAGCAAGGCGCTCGGCGTGAAGGTGGTGAATCCGGGCGGCATCTCGGCATTCAAGTTCAATCAGCGCTCGCTCGATGTCGATGAAAAGCACGTGCATTACGGCATCACGCCACGCGATGTGCTGCGCACGCTCACGCGCGCGCTGACCGAGTTGCGGGTGCCGCATCCCTTGCATGTGCATGCGAGCAATCTCGGCGTGCCGGGCAATCTCGAATCGACCATCAAGACGATGGATGCCGCCGAAGGCCTGCCAATCCATCTCACGCATATCCAGTTTCATAGCTACGGCACGGAAGGTCCGCGCAAGTTTTCATCGGGCGCGCGCGCGATTGCCGAAGCGGTCAACGCACGGTCCAACGTGACCATCGACGTCGGGCAGATCATGTTCGGCCAGACCGTCACCGCGTCCGGCGACACGATGATGCAGTTCAAGAACGCGCCGCTCGCGCATCCGCGCAAGTGGGTGCTGGGCGATATCGAATGCGATGCGGGCTGCGGCGTCGTGCCGTTTCGTTATCGCGAAGAGAGCTTCGTGAACGCGCTGCAATGGATCATCGGCCTTGAAATCTTCTTGCTCGTCGACGATCCGTGGCAAGTGTCGATGACCACCGATCATCCGAATGGCGCGCCTTTTACGAGCTATCCGCATCTGATTCGCTTGTTGATGGACAAGTCGTTTCGCGACGAACAACTCGCCAAGCTTCACGCCGATGCCAAAACCGCCAGCGCGCTTGGAAACATCGAGCGCGAGTTCTCGCTCTACGATATCGCGATCATCACGCGCGCCGGCCCCGCGCGTCTGCTCGGGCTCACGGACCGCGGACATCTCGGCGAAGGCGCGGCGGCGGATATCGCGGTGTATCGCGAAGACGCGGACCGCGAACGCATGTTCACGTCACCCGCCTTCGTGTTCAAGGACGGCGAACTGATCGCGCGTGACGGCACATTGCTCGCCACGCCCACGGGCGGCATTCATTACGTGCAGCCCGAATACGACCGCGCTATCGAAAAGCGCGTGCGCAAATTCGCCGAAGCGAATCTCGCGAGCAAGTTCGAGAAGCTAGCCATCGGCGACGACGAAATCTGCGCGTGCTGCAATGGCGGACGGCTCTTGCCGGTCGCGTGCTTCGACGCAAGCGGGGGTCGATGAATGACCGCGCTTCGCATCAACGACACACAGATAGACGACACCTTCGCCGAAGCCTTTCCGATGAAGGCGACGCGTCTTGTCATCACCGCGCACACGCCGACGTGGGCGCGCCACGCGGCGAATTCGTTGACCGGCTTTGCGACCTCCGTGATCGATTGCGGCTGCGAGGCGGGCATCGAACGTGACATGAACGGCGATGAAACGCCCGACGGCAGGCCCGGCGTCGCGGTGTTGATGTTCGCGATATCGTCGAAGGAGCTCGCCAAGCAGATTGCACGGCGCGTCGGTCAGTGCGTGCTCACCTGTCCTACGACGGCGGTTTATGGCGGCATCGATCCCGCGACGAGCCGCGCGCCGCTCTCCGACAACGCGCCACTCGGGGCAGGCTTGCGCTTTTTCGGCGACGGCTATCAGATCTCGAAGATGCTCGACGGCACGCGTTACTGGCGCGTGCCCGTCATGGATGGCGAATTCGTTTGCGAGGAATTCACGGCGACGGTGAAGGCTGTCGGCGGCGGCAATCTGCTGTTGCTCGCGCGCGACCTGAATAGCGCGCTTGCCGCGGCCGAGGCAGCGGTCGCGGCGATGCATCGCTTGCCCAACATCATCACGCCGTTTCCGGGCGGCGTGGTGCGCTCGGGTTCGAAGATCGGCTCGAAGTACGCGGGCGCGTCGGCATCGACCAACGATGCGTTTTGCCCGACGCTCGTCGGCTTGTCGAAGAAGAGCGAGTTGACGAGCGACGTGGCTTGCGTGCTGGAGATAGTCATCGACGGATTGGCCGATGCGGACGTGGGCGCCGCGATGACGGCGGGCATGGCAGCCGCAACATCGATCGGCCGCGCGGGCGGCGTGCTGCGCATTTCAGCAGGCAACTATGGCGGCAAGCTCGGACCGTATCACTTCAAGCTGCATGAATTGGCGGCGGGCATCGACGGGAGCCGCGCATGAACGCCATTACATTGCGCGTGAAAGGTGCACCCGGCTTTCGCGTGGATGCATCGACATTACTACCGTCGGCGCTTGCTTCCTTATCCACCGATGAATTGACGCATCTGGAATTGCAGGGCGCGGGTGAACGTTGCGCGCTTGGCGAACTGTTCGACATCGCTAGAGCCGATGCAAACACGCCGTCCCTGCTCGTCGAAGGCGATGCGCGCTGGCTCGATCGCATCGGCGCGAAGCTCGCCGAAGGCACGATCGAAGTGCATGGCGATGCCGGCGACCACGCGGGCATGGGCATGACAGGCGGTGCGTTGCACGTTCATGGCAACGCGGGCGCATTCACTGCATGCGAGATGCAAGGCGGTCGCCTCGAAGTGCGCGGCAATACAGGCGATTTCGCGGCAGGTGCATTAGCCGGCGACATGGACGGCATGAGCGGCGGAACGCTCGTGATTCACGGCAACGCGGGCGCGCGTCTTGCAGACCGTATGCGACGAGGCACCGTGCTCGTCGCCGGCAATGCAGGCGACTTCGCGGCGTCGCGCATGGTAGCGGGCAGCGTATGCATTGCAGGCAAGACCGGCGCGCATGCAGCCTACGGCATGCGGCGCGGCACGCTCGTGCTATTTCACGAGCCGCGCATGGCGCCGACGTTCACCGAAGGCGGTCACGGCTTCGATGTCTTCTGGGCGCTCTTCACGCGCATGCTGGCCCGCGAGGTGGCGCCTTTTGCGACACTCGACTCGCGCGCGTTGCCTCGACGCTACGCGGGCGATCTCGCTGTCGACGGACGCGGGGAATTGCTGATCGCCAAGCGTTGAGCAGACGATAAGAATGGACCCGGTGGACCTGTTACCAAGAGACCGAACCCCTTCCAACGGAGAGACGCCATGAGCGCAGCGAAAACGCCCGCTGCCATACGCCCCGGCGTGAAGGCGTCGGACGAGCATTTCGCCCGTCCGCTGATCGCGCTGCACTGGCTGATCGCCATCGCCATCATCGCGATGCTGTGCATCGGCTTCTATATGGTCGGCCTGCCGCGCGGGCTGGCCTTCAAGTCGTCGCTCATCAACTTCCATAAGTCGCTGGGCCTGACCGTTTTCCTGCTGGTGCTGCTTCGAATCGTAGTGCGACTGGTCTACGGCCGGCCGCCTCTACCGCCGATGCAGACGTGGCAACGCGCCGCCGCGAGCATCACGCAGGCTCTTTTATACGTTGGCATGGTGGCAATGCCGCTCACCGGATACCTCGGTTCGTCGTTCAACAAGTTCGGCACGCGCTTCTGGGGTGTGCTTCTGCCACAATGGGGCTGGGACGACAAGGCGTTACGCGGCCTGTTCTTCGGCATCCACGGCTATCTGGCGTGGATCATGGCCGCGTTGGTCGTCTTGCATTTTCTTGGTGCGTTGAAGCATCAGTTGATCGACCGCGATGGTCTCTTGAGAAGGATGTGGCCATGACGGCACTAGTTTTGAGCGAGGCGTTATGAAGATCCGCGTGCTGGGTTCATCGGCGGGTGGCGGATTTCCGCAATGGAACTGTAATTGCCGCAATTGCGACGGCGTGCGGCGCGGGACCATTGCTGCCCGGGCACGCACGCAGTCGTCGATTGCGGTCAGCGACAACGGCGAAGACTGGCTGCTCGTGAACGCATCGCCGGATATTCTCGCGCAGATCGCGGCGAATCCTGAACTGCAGCCCGCGCGGCGCGTGCGTGACACCGGAATCGCCGCGGTGATCACCATGGACGCGCAGATCGATCACGTCACCGGACTCTTGATGTTGCGCGAGCGCGGCGCACCGCTGCCGCTCTATACGACCGACGCGGTGTGGCAAGACCTTTCGACAGGCTTTCCCATTACGTCGATTCTTTCGCATTACTGCGGCGTGGAGCAGCGGCGTATCGCGCTCGATGGCACTTCGCTCACGGTGCCCGAACTGCCGCGTATTGCCGTCGATGCGCTGCCGCTGTCGAGCAAGGCGCCGCCTTATTCGCCGCATCGGGAGGCGCCCGAGCGTGGCGACAACATCGGCCTCATGTTCACGAATACGGCCACGGGCAAGCGTGCTTTCTATGCGCCGGGTTTAGGGACACTCGAACCGCATGTGCTCGATGCCATGCGCGAAGCCGACCTGTTGCTCGTCGATGGCACCGTCTGGACCGACGACGAGATGATCCGCCTCGGCCTCACGAAGAAAACCGGCGCCGACATGGGCCACCTCGCGCAAAGCGGCGCGGGCGGCATGATCGAGGTGCTGGATTCGATCGACCGCGAAAACACGCGCAAGGTGCGCAAAGTGCTCATTCACATCAACAACACCAATCCGATCCTCATCGAGGATGGACCCGAGCGGCGCATACTGTCCGAGCACGGCATAGAAGTCGCGCATGATGGCATGACGTTCGAGCTTTGAATTCCGGAGAAACTGGATGTCCGATTTTCCCGCCACGCCGATGCTCAATCCCACGACCGGCCCGATCTTCACCGCGTTGAAGGAAGCCGGCCCCGCCTGGACGCGCGAACAGTTCGAAGAGCAACTGCGCGCGAAAGGCACGGCGTATCACATCCACCATCCCTTCAACGTGAAGATGAATAGCGGCGGCTGTTCGCCGGAACAGATTCGCGGCTGGGTGGCGAACCGCTTCTACTATCAGATCAACATCCCGCTGAAAGATGCGGCCGTCATGGCGAATTGTCCCGATCGCAAGACGCGCCGCCGCTGGGTGCTGCGCATTCTGGATCACGACGGTTACGAAGATCAGCCTGGCGGCATCGAGGCGTGGGCGCGTCTGGGCGATGCCGTCGGCCTCTCGCGCGACGATCTCTGGTCGCTCAAGTTCGTGACGCCGGGTGTGCGCTTCGCCGTCGATGCCTACGTGAATTTCGCGCGTCGTGCGCCGTGGCAAGAGTCGGTGTGTTCGTCGCTCACGGAGATGTTCGCGCCGCAGATTCACAAGGACCGGCTTGCGACGTGGCCCGAGCACTACAAGTGGATCGAGCCGGACGGGCTTGCGTATTTTCGTTCACGCGTGTCGCTTGCACAGCGCGATGTCGAACACGGGCTCGAAGTCACGCTCGCGCATTTCAACACGCGCGAGCAGCAACAACGCGCGCTCGACATCCTGCAGTTCAAGCTCGACATCCTCTGGACCATGCTCGATTCGATCGAAAAGGCCTTCCCGCAATGAGCGACGCCAATCCTCCTCAACGAATCACGGAAGCGGTCGAAGCGCCGGACGACGCGTTGCGCCCGCAACTCAAGCGCCTGTTTCGTCTGCAATGGGAACCGGCGCAGGACGCGCATGTGCTGCTTTATCCGGAAGGCATGGTGAAGCTCAATCAGAGCGCGGCGCAGATTCTTTTGCGCTGCGACGGCACGCGCGATATCCCGAAGCTCGTCGCCGATCTCGAAGAAGCGTTCGGCGCGAGCAATCTCGGTGACGACGTGCGGGCCTTCATTGCCGGAGCGCGCGCGCGCGGCTGGCTTGCGTAAGTGCTGGAGTGAAGCATGACTGACTTGTCCGAACCGATTGCCAAGCCGGACCCCGAAGCAGCGGTCATTCCGCCGCCGTTATGGTTGCTTGCGGAACTGACGTATCGATGCCCGTTGCATTGCGTCTTCTGCTACAACCCGGTGAACTACGCGGATCACACGCGCGAACTCAACACCGATCAATGGCTCGACGTGTTGCGTCAGGCGCGGGCGCTGGGCGCGGCGCAATTGGGCTTTTCCGGCGGCGAGCCGCTCTTGCGCGACGACCTCGAAACACTGGTCGGCGAAGCGCGCAAGCTCGGCTTTTATACGAACCTCATCACGTCGGGCATCGGTCTCACCGACAAGCGTCTTACCGCGCTCAAGGACGCGGGGCTCGATCACATTCAACTCTCGTTTCAGGACTCGTCGCAGGAACTCAACGACTTCCTTTCCAGCACGAAGACGTTCGATCTCAAGAAGCGCGTGGCCGGCATGATCAAGGCGCACGACTTTCCGATGGTGCTCAATTGCGTGCTGCATCGCTATAACCTGCCGCATATCGGACGCATTATCGACATGGCGCTCGACATGGGCGCGGAGTATCTCGAACTCGCGAACACGCAGTATTACGGCTGGGCGCACGCGAACCGCGCGCAGCTCATGCCGACGGCCGAGCAACTGCAGGAAGCGGAAGCGGTGGTCGAGCGTTATCGCAAAGAGATTGGCGACCGGTGCAAGATCTACTTCGTCGTGCCCGATTACTACGAGCGTCGTCCGAAGCGCTGCATGAACGGCTGGGGCTCGGTGTTTCTCGGCATTGCGCCCGATGGCGCCGCCTTGCCTTGTCATACGGCGCGCTCGTTGCCTGGCCTTACGTTCCCCAACGTCACGGAGACGCCGCTCAAGGACATCTGGTACGAGAGCGATGCGTTCAATCGATTTCGCGGCTTCGGCTGGATGAAAGAACCCTGCCGCAGTTGCGACGAGAAAGCGATCGATCTCGGCGGCTGCCGCTGTCAGGCGTATCTGCTGACGCAAGATCCCGCGAACGCGGACCCGGTCTGCGACAAGTCCCCGCATCACGAGCGCGTGATCGAAGTGGTGCGGGCCGCCACGATGCGTCAGGAGCCGGAAGAAAAACCGATCATGTTTCGCAACGATGCGAATTCGCGGCGCATTGCCGCCGAATCGCGCGAGAACAATTCGAACAAGAACGGAGAGAGACAACCATGACTGCCGACATCGCCGTGCTGCTGGTGGACGATCATGCCGTAGTGCGCGAAGGCTACAAGCGCTTGCTCGAATTGAGTCCCGACGTGAGCGTCGCGGGCGAGGCGGGCAACGCGGCGGAGGCGTATCAGAAATTCTGCGCCTTGCAGCCGGATGTCGTGGTGATGGACCTTGCGCTGCCCGGCGCGAGTGGAATAGAAGCCATGCGCCGCATGCTCGCGCGCGAGCCGCATGCGCATGTCCTGATCTTCAGCGTGCACGAGGAAGCCATCTTCGTGCGCCGCGCGCTCGATGCGGGCGCGCGTGGCTACGTCACGAAAGCGAGCGCACCCGATGTCCTGGTCGAAGCGGTACGCTCCGTCGCGCGGCGCGTGTGTTACTTAAGCCCGGACATTTCACAGGCGCTGGCGTTGCGCGCAACCATTCAGGAAGGACCGCCCGGACGTCAGCTTTCGGCACGCGAATTCGAGGTGCTGCGGCTCTTGGTCCAAGGCTATACATTGCCGAGTATCGCGGAAAAACTCGGCTTGAGTCAGAAGACAGTGGCGAACCATCAATCCGTGATCCGGCAGAAATTCGGCGCCGATAACGGCGTGCAACTCGCGCAAATAGCAAACCGGCTAGGCCTTCATTTCGCCGATTTCACCGACGCGCCGTTCGCTCCTTCGTTCAGTTCGCTAGGCAACGGCAGTCCCGCCTGAGCCGGAACGCGCGCGCAAAACAGGAAGCCTGCACCGGGTTGACTGGCGATATGAAATTCGCCGCCGAGCGCTTCCACGCGTTCGCGCATGCCGATGAGACCCAACCCCATGCGCGGCTTCGCGAGATCGACGCCCGGTCCATCGTCGGTCATCGTCACCACGATCTCGCCTGCCGGCGCACGCGCCAGATAAATTTCGACGCGTGAATCGCGCGCGAATTTCGACACGTTGGTCAGCCCTTCCTGCACGAGACGATAAAGCGTGATGTTGAGCGCATCGTTGAGATTGTCGAAGTCGCCATCGACGGCTAGCGTAAACACCGCATCGGGCAAGCGCTCGCGCCAGCCGTCCACGCAATGTTCGAGTGCGGTCGGCAGGCCGAATTCATCGAGACCGATCGGACGCAGCTTGCGGATCATTCCGCCGATTTCGCGATACACATGCGTCGCGCTTTGCATGAGCGCAAGCGAAAGACGATGCACTTCAGGCTCGCGTTCGAGCGATAAATCGCGGATACGCCCTGCATCGAGCGAAATGGCGTTGAGGTACTGACCCAGTTCGTCATGCAGCTCGCGCGCGAGATGCCGGCGCTCGGTTTCCTGCGCGGCAATGGCCTGACTCGCGAGCCTGCGGTTTTCCGCGAGCAGATGCTCCGCCTGTTCCTCCAGCGCCCGGCGCCGCCGAACTTCACGCTGCGCCTGACGGTAGCGCCGCCACGCGAACCACGCGAAACCGATTGCGAGCACGACGAGCGTGGCGGGCAATTCATCGAGCTGGAAACGCTCGGCGCTGCGCGTCCATCGGTAGGTGAACTCGTTGAAGTCGAAGGCCGCGAACAGCATGCCGGCCAGCACCGTGATAAGGACGACGCAGGCGAGATCGCTCCATACGGTCGAGCGCATGGAACGCGCGGGCGGGCGTTCGGAGAGCGAGGGAAGAGATTCGTTTGGTATCACGGAATGCATTCTACGCACGGCTTCATCCTCGGGCCCGACACCGTTTGTGCGATTGGGAACGCTTCCCTGCTGAATCGGGAAAAGCTCCCGGTGCGCGCGCGTGTTCTTATGCGACGCTTTCAATGAAAGGAACTTACCTCAAGCCGACATTGCAATAACAAGAGGAGACGACGATGAGAAGCATGCCGCGCGAGCGCAAGTCAGCGCATCGGTTCAAACCCCGAGCCGGATTGCGGCTCGTGTTCGGCGGTGCGTTCGCCAGCATCACCGTCGGCGCATGGGCGCAGGCGGCAAGCGCTCCAGAGGTGCCTCCCGCCGTTGTGGCACCGGTCGTCGAAGCGAGTCCGCCGCCGAATACCGACTTGCCCACGGTAGTCGTGGTGGGCACGACACCGCTCATCGGCGTCGGCACGCCGCTCGAAAAGGTGCCCGCGAACGTGCAGACCATCAAGGGCAGGCAGATCGACGCGCAGCATTCCCAGACCATCACCGATTATTTGCAGAAGAACGTCGGCAGCGTCGATATCAACGACGCGCAAGGCAACCCATCGCAGACGGACATTCTCTATCGCGGCTTCACGGCTTCGCCGCTGCTCGGCACGCCACAGGGCCTTTCGGTATTTCTGGATGGCGTACGCATCAACGAGCCGTTCGGCGATGTCGTGAACTGGGACCTGATTCCGCAGGCCGCCATCAGCACGATGCAGATCATTCCCGGCTCGAACCCGACGTTCGGCTTAAACACGCTGGGTGGCGCAATCGCGGTGACGACGAAGAACGGCCGGGACAACCCTGGCGGCGCGGTGGATGTGAGCTTCGGTTCGTTCGGCCGCAAGGTGGCGCAGTTCGAACAAGGCGGGTTGATCGGCGATCATCTCGACTACTACTTCACGGCCAACATCACGAACGATAACGGCTGGGCGGCGCAGAATTCGAGCCGCTTGCGCCAGGCCTTCGGCAAGCTGCGCTACACCGACGCCGATACGACCATCTCCCTTTCGATGGGCGGTGCGGACAACACGCTAAACGGCTCGCAGACGATACCGCGCTCGTTTCTCAACAACTTCAAGCAAGCCTATACGTTCCCAGATACCAACGAGAATCAGGTCGGCTATATCACGCTGTCGGCGGATCGTTACATCACGCCGAACATCCAGTTGAGCGGCAATCTGTACTACCGTCACTATCGCAACAAGAACGTGAGCAGCAACGTCAACGACGACTTCGGCACCGTGGAGGGCGACGATGACGACGATATCGATCTCACGCAGGCCACCAACGACCAGTCGGTGATCGTCACGGACAGCTATGGCGCAAGCCTGCAACTCACCTTGCTCAACAAGCTCTTCGGCAAGGACAACCAGTTGGTGATCGGTGCGGCGGGCGACTTCGCCAACTCGCATTTTTCGCAATCGTCGCAGGATGCCGAATTCACGGATAGCCGCGCGACCATCGGCATGGGTCCGTTCGTTCCGCAGACGGACGCCAAGACGCGCAATCAGAACTGGGGCATCTACTTCGAGAACACCTTCTCTTTCACGCAGCAATGGTCCATGACGCTCGCCGGGCGCTATAACTGGTCGAAGGCGGTGATCGGCGACGAGAGCGGCGTGCAGCCATTACTCGATGGCAATCACACGTTCTCGCGCTTCAATCCGGCTATCGGTTTCAACTGGAATCCGACGCGCTCCTTCACCGCCTACGCCACGTATAACGAAGGCATGCGTTCGCCGACGGCTATCGAACTCGCTTGCGCCGACCCGGCCGCACCGTGCTCGCTGCCGAACGATTTCATCGCCGACCCCGACCTCAAGCCGGTGATTTCGCGCACCTTCGAAGTGGGCGCGCGTGGACGCCTTGGCAACGCGACGACATGGAGCGCGGCGGCCTACAGCACGACCCTTTCCGACGATATCCAGTTCGTCAGCAGCCAGGGCGCGGCAAGCACGCTCGGCTACTTTCAGAACGTGGGCAAGACGCGCAGGCAAGGCTTCGAACTCGCGGGCCGCACGCAATGGGGACCGGTCGGCATGGCCGCGAGCTATAGCTACGTGAACGCGACTTATCGTTCGACATGGACCGAGAGCAGCGCCAGCAATTCGAGCGCGGATGACGGCGGCAATATCACCGTTCACTCCGGCGATCGCATTCCGGGCATTCCGGCGAATACGGTCAAGGTGCGACTCGACTACAACGCGCTGCCGCAATGGAATATCGGCAGCAACCTCACGTATCGCAGCAGCATCTTCGCGCGCGGCGACGAGAACAATCAGGACACGAATGGCAGCATTGCCGGCTACTTTCTGATCGATCTCGATACGACCTACAACGTGACCAAGCAGTTGCAGGTCTATGCGACCGTAAAGAATCTGTTGAACAAGCGCTACGCGAACTTCGCCATTCTTGGCGAGAACTTCTTCAACGGACCGAATCACACGTTCAACGGCGCGGATACCACCAACGAGCAATTTCTGGGTGTTGGCGCGCCGCGTGGCGTGTGGGTGGGGATGCGCTATGCGTGGAAGTGAGTGTGCCGCTCAAGCATGCTTGAGTTGACTCATCGCTTCCGCAATCGCGCGGTGACAGCGGAACTTGTCCTCTTCGCTACGAGGATAGGTCTGTGCTGACGCCCGCCATTTGCGATCGAGCATATCGACCATTCGATACTCGAGTTCGAGTGCGCTTACACCATAGCGCGTGTCGATCTGCGAAAGGGCGACGCCGCCCGCGCGATACGCGTCGATCAATGTATCGAGTTCGGCTTCCGGCTTGAGTGGCCAATCGTGCAACGTACACAGGCGTTGCACGTCATGTCCGGTGAGACGCGGAAAGAACGTGGGAAAGATACGCATGAAAAGGCGCTTCTTGGCTTCGTAGAGCTTTACGACATCGAGATTCAACGATGTCATCTCTCGATGAATCCGGTATGCCGTCAAAGGCTCTGCAAGGTTGGCGAAGCGCGCGCCATGTAGCATGCAGTCGAACCAGAAGCCGAGATCATCCACAATGTGCAGATTCGGATCGTAGCGAATCTCGAAGCGCTGGATGAACGCGCGCCGGAACATCACGCTCGGATTGGCGAGGTAAGCCGCGCCGATCATGAAACGCGCCTTTATCTCGCCGTCTTCGAGCGGAAAATTGCTGACGGTGGAATCTTCACCGAAGTGGCGGATTTGCGTGCCGAGCACGGTGACATGCGGATGCGCATCGAGATATTCCGCTTGCTTACGAAGTCTGCCCGGCTCGGCAATGTCATCGTGATCGATGCGCGCAATGTATTCGCCACGGCATAGATTAAAGCCACGGTTTGCGTTGCTCGCGCGCCCCTGATTATGCTCGAGGGAAAAGATGCGAATGCGCGCGTCGTTCAGGCTGCGCACGCGTGCAAGCGTGTCGTCATGGCTCGCGTCATCGAGAATCAGGACTTCGAAATCGGCGTCCTGATTCAGCAACGATTGCAGCGTTTCGACGATGAAGCGCTCTGCGTTGTAAGTCGGGATGACGACGGATATCTTTGGCATGTTGAGCGCAGCGGCTTTTCCGCGGTCGGGTTCGGCTCGACATTATCCGCGCCTTCTTGCTTCGAATTGTCAAAGATGGTTTTATCAGCCATCCGAATTATTTTTCAACGCGGCTTGAAGGGATAAACCTTAGCTGGCCTGCGCTGCTGCAATTCCGCCAGATAGTTTTCGACAAAGCGGCCAAGCGCGTTGGCCTTGAGTTGTTCGAGCATGCGCATGGCGTCGCTTGGCGATTCGGGACCCATGACGAGTGCGCCGACGCCAAGCTCACCCAGATGCACGACGAGCGCGCATGAAGAAAGCGAACCAGCGGAGAAGAGGCGGATTGCTTCGGCGGCATCGTCGTCTATTTCGATGTTAGCAGCGCGCGGGTCGCAACGAAACTCGCCATGCTTGCCGACGTATGCGGGTAGCCAATGACAATTGGCAGTGCCGCCTTGAGCTGCGATCAACAGACGCTTACGTGAGGGCGAATCCAGGAGCTCCTGGAAAGCCTCGGCCAATGTGAACATGGTGCACCTCGCCGTCGAGCCTGTCCCGATACTACCAGCGCTCTCTTGAGCGGCGCGGATTCCTTTACGAAACGATGCAAGGCACAAACCGAAATGGCCGCGCATGGCGGCCATCACGTTTCATGCATCAAGCTCAACGCCCTTCGATCGATCCCGCGCTCGGCGGATACGTCACGATGCCCCATGCGAGCGGTAGACCACCGATCTGCTTGACCGTCTGATAGTTCGATGCATCGAGCACATACACGGCGTTGGACCGTCCACATGCAAAGAGAATCTTCGAGCCATCGGGCGTGAAGCTGAAGTGCCAGCAACGTTGACCAATCGGTACATCGCTTAAGCGCTCGAAGCTTTTGCCATCGAAGACTTGCAAGGTCTTGTCGCGCGAAGCGGCAACGAGAAGACGCTTGCCCGAAGGATCGAACGATACGCCATACGGGCCCGTCTTCGTGTCGACGGTCTTGACGATCTTGAGATCGGCCGCATCGAGCACGGTGAACTTGTTCGTGTTCTCGAGCGTCACGACATACTGCTTGCCATCCGGCGATACCTTGATGCCGCGTGGGCGCGAACCTTTCGGCAACGTGACCGTGCGCACGAACTTGCCGCTGCCCACGCGATACACCGACACCGTGTCGTCACCTTCATTGGTCACGAGAATGGACTTGCCATCGGCCGAGAATTCCACGCCTTCCGTTTCGTGTCCGCTCTTGACCGAGCGCAGAACCTTAAGCGTCTTGAGATCGACGATGGCGATCTCGGCGGGCGGCGCATTGGGATCGTCATCGTCCTTTTCGAGTTGACCAGGCTTCGGGGGACCGCCGGATTCGCCCGGCTCGTAGGTCACGTAAGCGAAGCCGCCACGCACGCGCACGAACTCCGGATTCTTGCCGATCTTCACGCGCCGCACGACCTTACCCGTCGATGTATCGATCTCCGAAAGGTCCGCTGTCTCCTTGTTCGCGACGTAAAGGCGTGTTCCTTCCTTGTTGAGACTCAGGCCGCGCGGACCGTCTTTGCCCACATCGAAAGTTTGCTTGAGCGAGAGATCGCCCAGATCGATGACGCCGACACCGGCGGACTCGGTCGTCACGTAGGCGGTGGGCGTGGCCGCGTGCGTGGAGCTTGCGGCAAGCGCGAGCGTCGGCGCGAGTACCGACGCGCAGGCAAAGCGCGCCGCCCTGTATCTGGCTTGCATGGTCGTCTCCGGCTTTGATTCGTGTTCGAATCGAATTTGTTTTGACAGGCACCGCGACCGCGTCGAACGGGCGTGCCCGAATGGAACTTAGCCCAACATGCGCCGCTCTGGCAACGCCGGAAGGCGGGAGAAACTCCCGAATTCGTTTCCGTGGGTTCAATCGCCGCGTCAGGGCTTCATCGAAGGATCGTCGGCGAGCAGGACGACGAGCGCCTTGGCGCCACGCTGCCACGAGAGATCCGTGTTGCCGCGTATATCGACGGAACGCTGAAAGAGCGTGGCGCCGCTCTTGGCATCTTCCACACGAAGGTTCATGTTGAGGATTAGATTACTGATCTTCTGCACCCAGCAAATGCCCACGCGCTCCACGCCAAGTTGGCGCGCTACGCGCAGTTCGCAGCCGTTGCAGGCGCTCATGTCTTGCGCCCCTTGAAGCGACGCGATGAGATCCTTGGCGGGCGCGTTATCGGCAATGCGGAACAGGCCACGCTCACGCATGTCGTCGCGCAGCGCGGTGCCGATCATCGCGAGGCGCTGGCTCTGGATGCGGTTGATGTCGGCATCGTTATACGCGGCGTTATCGTCGATAAGCGTGCAGTCGATGAGTGCAAGCGACGGCTTCTCGTTCTGCGCACCGGCGTTGCCTGTAGCAAAGCCTAAGCTTGCGATAACCACGAGAAACAGCGCACGCACTACGCGACGGATGACGGTCATGGTTGAAGTCTCGTCGGGCGAAAGGCCCGTGGCTCAACATAACGTCCAACGCGCTGCGGAGCAAGCGTATCGTTCGTTTCAACGCGCTTAAACATGGATTCATCGCGCCAACAGGAGTAACGTTGAATAGCCCGCGCGAAGATGGAAAGGAGGCGATCATGCCCGACGACCCCACGCCGAAGTGTCACGTTTTCGAATACGAAGGCTTCGAGATTCATGCACTGCCGCAAATCAAGGCAGCGCCTGAATCCGCGTCTAACAGCTACCTTTATATTGCCTATGTATGCAGACCCGGCGCGCATGCGGATACGCCTGGCGACGCCGTGCATTTTCATTCCGATGGCGACGACGCGTTCAAGACTCCCGACGACGCAGCCGACGACGCGCGGCATGTCGGCCGAAGTATCGTCGATGGTACGCATCCGGATTTGAACGTGCTGCCGCTCGTGTCGCATCATCATCACACTGGATGACATGACCGATTCGAATCAAGACGAACCGCGCATCGAAAGTCTCAGCGCCGTTACGCTCGCCACGCACGATATGCCTCGTGCCGTCGCCTTTTACGAAGCGCTCGGTTTTCGTATCGTGCATGGCGGCGCGAACGAGGCATTCACTTCTTTTGCGCTAGGTACGTCCTTTCTCAACATCACAACCGAAACACATGGTCCCGTTCAATGGTGGGGCCGCTTCATCATTCATGTCTCCGACGTGGATGCTTTTTATCGCCGTGCGCTTGCCTGCGGAATGAAACCGCACTTCGCGCCGCGCGATGCGCCCTGGAACGAGCGTTACTTCCATCTCACTGATCCCGACGGCCACGAACTGAGTTTCGCACGGCCGCTCTAAAAAAATGCCGCGCCGCGGCACGGAACTGGCTCTTACACAAAGGACGGATAGCGCACGCATCGGATCATTGATATGACCGTTCGCGTACATACCCGTCCATCGCGTTGAATGACCATTCAATCGACTCGAAGCCGTACTCCGCCAGTTCAAAGTGAGCGTGTTGCTATTTCGCAAACTTGGAGCAGGCGCCTGGTTTTCAGGCGTAGAGTTAAAGTGCTTTGTCAGGTACGTGATGCATTGCGGCATAGTTATTTCAGTGGCGGGGCGTAAAGCCTTGAGCGAATCTGGCCGTTAGCCCGAACATGAATGCCGCGTGTTGGAGACTCGGAATGAAATGCACGAAAGAGCAATCCCTTCGCTATCAGGTCGAAAAATGGCTGGCGCCCGGAAGCACGCCGGTCCATGTCAGGCAATTCAGTCGCACGCGCGCAGACCGGCGCCGCTTCGTTTGTGTGGAAACGTTGCAGGGCGCTGCATCGCGCGCGCTGTTTTTCTTCCGTCACGACGACGGCCACTGGTGTGTGTATCCGCCCGCGCCGCGTCACCGTAACATGCGTGGCGAAAGACTGGCCGCGTAGCACGGCATCGATTTAAAGCTTCAGGTTGTTGAGAAACTGGAACCACATGGAACCAAGCGGATTGATCGTGGGACCCGCCGGTTTCTTTTCAACGACGAGTTCTTCGGCTGGCTCATCGCCAGCCGTCTGTCGCGAATCATGCAGCGCTATCGCGCTATCCGCGATTTGCCGCGCTTGCACTTCATCGCATTGCTGTCCAAGCAGCGCGCCAAAGACGACATCGCGGTTATGCCCTTGCGATGCGAACCGCATGGCGAGCGATACATATTCCGCATAGAGCGCCTCGCGTACTTCACGCTCCTTCGCTTCGCGCTCTGTTTGTGCCTTATGTAGACGCGCGACTTCCTCCGCGAAAATGCGATCGTAGACTTCGCGTTGCGCGGGATCGGAAAGTATGGCGTAGGCTTCCTTGATCTCTTGAAACGTCGCGCGCGCGGCGTCTTCGTTGCCCGCGTTGCGATCTGGATGCGAGCGCATCGCGGCCTTGCGATAAGCGCGCTTGATCTCTTCCTCGGTTGCGTGCTCGCCTACTCCAAGCGTTTCGTATAACGTTGCCATCTGCATTGAATGATTGACGGGTCGAAGGGCATCGTAACACGCTGAAAACAGTGGTTTTATGCAGGTGCGCAATGCCATCGGCACGTCATGAAGACTCGCGACAATCACCGTTTCTCCTCGCACTGCACAGGAAGATGGCGCTCTCCCTCAACGACATCCGGCATCTCTTCGACACCTACGGGGCGCTTGCCTATAGCGGCGAGCCCGTCACGCAACTCGAACACGCGCTGCAGACAGCGTATCTCGCGGAGCAGGCGGGCGCGCAACGCGAGTTGATCGTCGCGGCATTGCTGCACGACCTCGGGCATCTGTTGAATTTGCAGGGCGATACGCCGACTACACGCGGTATCGACGATCTCCACCAGTATTACGCGCTGCCGTTCTTACGCCCGCTGTTCGCGGATGCCGTGCTCGAACCGATCCGCCTTCACGTGGATGCCAAGCGCTGCCTCTGCGCGGTCGATGCCTCATATCACGCGCTTCTTTCGCCCGATTCGGTGCGCAGTTTGCAGCTGCAAGGCGGCGTATTCGATGCCGACGAAGCGCGCGATTTTCTGGCGCGCCCGTTCGCCGAAGATGCCTTGGCGTTGCGCCGCTGGGATGACGAAGCGAAGGACGCCGCACGTGGCACGCCGCCGCTTGCTCACTATCTGGAATACGCCGAAGACATCGCACTGCGGAATTGAGAGGCGACCCGCGCGCCTCCGCGGGCTTCGCGTAGACTGGCGGGCATGCACTCGTCATCCACTCGAAATGCCTTGCAGCGCCCATGCAGCGTGCGAGCACACACTGCATCGTGAACGACGGCAACTTTCGCATCACCGCTGCCGTCGTGGCCTCGGCGCTCTTCATGCAGAACATGGACGGCACCATCGTCGCGACCGCCATTCCCACGATGGCGCGCGACCTGCATATCGATCCCGTCCATCTGAGCAGCGCCATTACCGCTTATCTAGTTGCGCTCACGGTCTTCATTCCGGCGAGCGGCTGGGTGGCCGACCGCTTCGGCGCGCGGCGCGTTTTCATGTGGGCAATCGCCACGTTCACGCTCGCGTCGATCGCTTGCGCGGCGGCGGCGAATCTTCCGCAACTCATCGGCGCGCGCATCGTGCAAGGTCTGGGTGGCGCGATGATGGTGCCCGTCGGCCGCCTGATCCTCTTTCGCGGCGTGAAGCGCGAAGAGCTGCTGCAAGCGACCACGTGGCTCACCATGCCCGCGCTTGTCGGTCCCTTGCTTGGGCCGCCGCTCGGCGGCTTTCTCACCGATGCGCTCTCCTGGCGCAGCATCTTCTGGGTCAACGTGCCAGTCGGCGCGATCGGTCTCGTCCTCACGTGGAAGCTTTTGCCGCGCTCGCCGCCTGAAAGCCGCACACCGCCGGATTTGCGCGGCATGCTGCTTTCAGGGACATCGCTGAGTCTGTTCATGATCGGAATCGAAAGCGCGGGACGCGGCGTGATGCCCGAAGGGCTGCCCTGGGCATGCGTCGCGGTCGGCCTCCTACTGTTCTGGGCAACCGTCGTTCACTGCCGGCGCGTGGAGAATCCTGCCATCGACTCCTCGCTGCTTGCCATTCCGACATTTCACGCGGCCACGGTCGCGGGCAGCCTCTTCCGCGCGGGCGCCGGTGCGCTGCCTTTTCTCGTGCCGCTCACCTTACAGACCGGCTTCGGTTACAGCGCGTCCGCTAGCGGACTGGTGACTTTTGCAAGCGCGCTGGGCTCTTTTTGCATGCGTCCGATGACCGCGCTCGCACTCCGGCGATTCTCCGTGCGCGCGGTTCTGTGCGCAGGCAGCGTGATCTTTGCGCTGGTTCTGGTCGTGTGCTCGACGATGTCGCAGGCTTGGCCCGCAGCAGCCATTTTCGTGCTGCTCCTCGTCGGCGGACTAGGCCGCTCGCTCAGTTTCGCGACGATGGGCGCGCTCGCTTTCGCCGATGTTCCGAAGCCGCGCCTCGCCGCCGCGACTTCGTTTCAGGGCACCGCGCAGCAGTTGATGAAGGCGCTTGGTGTAACCGTCGCGGCCGGGACGATTCAAGCCACGATGCTGATTTCCGGCAGCGTTCAGACCGAACGCTGGCAACTAGCGAGCGCCTTTTTGGCGACGGCGGCAGTCGTCCTGATGTCTCTTCCAATGTTCGCACGTCTCTCCGATGAAGCCGGCGCCGGCATCTCAGCGCCCACGGCGAAGCGCGCAGAGCGCACCTGATTTACCGGGTAAGCAATACCGAATTGCAAAAATATTCATCATATTTAAGACAAGCCCATGATCCGCAAGACTTTTTTATGAAGCTATAATGCGCTTTCCTCAAGATTACCCAGTCCGATGCGTCGAAATATTCTCTCAATCCTTTTACTGATCAGCCTCGCACAAGCTGCAAGCGCGCAAGAAGCCGTGCGGCCCGGCGGCCAAAACGACACGCAGGCGCCCTCGGGCAACGACGTAAAAACAGAGCAAGTCAGTCACAAGATTTCGGAATTGATCGTTCGCAAGTTCGGCGTCGCACGCGAGAAGGCGCAGACCATCGCATCGGCGGTAATGGCGTCTTCATCGAAATACTCGCTTCCGCCGGCATTGTTGCTTGCGATCATTTCCATAGAATCGCGCTTCAAGGAAACGGCCCACGGCCCGAACGACGCAACCGGTCTCATGCAGGTCGTGCCTTCCGCTCACAAGAAGTTGGTTCGCGATGTGGATTTGACAGAGCCGGAAACCAATATCGAAGTGGGTTCGGCTATCCTGCACGGCTATCTGAAGTCCGCACAGGGCGATATCGACGCCGCGCTGAAGAGCTACGGCGGTTCACGCGCTTATGCCGAGAAGGTCAGTTTGCGCGTCAAGACATTCGAGCCGGCAGCGGCGGCAAGTGCAGCGTCCGCGACCGAGCAGTAAAACGTTATTCCCAATTCAATCTTTCGTTCTTCGCGCGCCGCTGCATAGCGGATGCCGCAACCTGCCCCGGCGATCGCACCCGCATGCGCGCTAGCGTACACGTACCACGACATCAGTAGCTCTTTTGTGCACCGTTAGCGTTGCCGGTACTGTCCGGCGTGCTGCGCTGCATGGTTCCCGGGTTCATGTTGTTGTTTACCCCGTTGTTCATGCCACTCTTCGCGCCTGTGCCGGTCCCGCTCGTGCCATCCGACGAGCCGCCGACACCCGTGCCTGTTGCGCCGCTCATGCCGACGCCACCACCCTTGCCCGACGCGCCCATGCCAGCGCCAGCGCCTGCGGCGCCATTGCCGCCCGCACCTGCCGACCCCATGCCCGCGCCACCGCCACCGCCTGTGCCGCCGCCCGCACCACCACCTGCGCCGCCTCCGCCTCCGGCCTGCGCGTAGACACCGCCCGAAAGACCCAACACCAGTGCCGAGATCACCAGCTTCTTAGTCGCGTTCATAGCAAGTCTCCAAAAGTTTGCGTTTCACGTGTCCATCCATCGTCCGTCCAGGCCGCAGAGACGCTGCAACGCACGTGGACTTGTTAACGCAAACGTCGTGCCGCGTGGCGGCAATGGTCGTGCAATCAATATCCGTAGCCAGCGGGCGCGCAGGGCACGTAGGCGCGGCGATAGCCGTCGTAGCAATAGCCGGGAGGCACGGCAGGTTGCGCGTACACAGGCTGCGCATAAGCCGGTTGCGCATAAGCCGGCTGTGCGTAGACAGGCTGCGCATTCGCCACCGAGCTCACGATGGCGCCCAGCACAGCGCCGCCGATCAACGCGCCGACAATCGCGCCGCCATTGCCGCCACCACCGTGGCCGCCGTAGCCGCCGCCGCGCCCGTGGGCCGACGCCTGTCCTGCCACCGACAGACTTCCGATCATCAACAAGACAAGTGCTGCGCGTTTCATGAGACTCTCCAATTCCCGTGAGCCGGGTTTGTAGAGTCATCTTAAGCAGGCGATGAAGAAATAACTGATGCAGTTGGTAACCGTACATTTCAACGCTTACAAGTTGGTCCTGCGGCAGGCATTCGTTCGGATATCGAAGTATTTCCACGGCGCTGCTATAAATGCCGGCATATGTGTTTGGCCGTAACACTTGGCATGTTGAATCGGTAAAGACTTTCCACGACGCTCGGCGTTATAACGCGCCGTTTCATTTGCTCGCGACTCGTTACCCTTTGTCACCAGACGGACGTCAACGCGCCACTGAAGCGCGGCGTTTCATCTGCATCGCGACGAAAAAAACAGCGCATCAAGGTTTAACGGGGCGCAGCGAAGGTGCCGGTGGGGAGCCAAAACGAAGGCCGACAAGTAACAAGTCGCGAAATCCAGCGACGCAAAAAACGGCCGCCGATGCAAACAGTAGACGCAGCAGGCAGTCAGGGAGGCTGCGCGTAGGCGCATCGCGCATCGGTTGCATCGATGCGTTCAGGCAAGGCGAGTTCACGGGCTCGCCTTTTTTATTGCGTCGGCTCCACGCGCTCGCTGTGTTCCGCGCCAATCTCATGCTCGATACTCGCGTGATGTTCGCTGACCGGCAAACTCGCCGCCGACATGCGTTCACGCCGTAGCACCCGCGCGCTGTGCACGGCGGTCAGCGCCACGGCAATCCAGATGGGCACATAGGTTCCCAGTTGCGTCGCTGAGAACGGCTCGCCGAGTACGAGCACTGCCACGCCGACCAGCAAGACTGGTTCGACATAGCCCAAAATGCCGAAGAGCGCGAGCGGCAAATAACGGCTCGCGCGCAGGTAAGACGCGAGCGCAACCGTGCTCAACGCGCCGAGTCCGGGAAGCAACAGCATCCACAAGCGCGCGTCGCTTGCAGCCATAGAAAACGAATTCCGTGCGAACAACATGACGATTGCGACCGGCGCGAGCAACATCATCTCTATCGCGAAGGAAACGAGCGGGTCCGCGTTCAGGCGTCGCCGCAAGATGAAATACGGTGGATAGCCGAGCACGACGACGAGCGTCGGCCAAGCGAACGCATGCGACATGACGAGCTCATGCGCCACGCCAAGCGCCGCCGCAATGACGCCCGCCCATTGCAGACGATCGAGCGCTTCGTGATAGTAAAAGCGACCCAGAAGGACCATCCCGAGGGGCAACAAAAAGTAGCCAAGCGACACTTCGAGCGCGCGTCCATGCAACGGCGCCCAAAGAAAAATCCATAATTGCAGGCCAAGCAAGGCGGCGACCGTGGCGAACGCCAAAAGCAGACTCGGGGTTCGAGCAAGCTTTCCAATGAGCGCGCACAATTGCGGCCAGCGATGACGCAAGGCGACGAGCAGCAGCGCGCCGGGCATGGTCCACACGATGCGCCAGGCGAAGATGTCGAGGCCATCGAGCGGCGCGAGCCATTTGGTGTAGCCCGACATGAGCGCGAAGAGCGCCGATGCGACAACGGAAAGCGCGATGCCGCGCCCGAGAACGTGCTGATTCATCAATGAGTGAAAGCTCGAGCGAAGCGGGAACTGCGCATTCTAAACGCTGTGCATCGACGCTATTCAGAGCGTGCTTCAAACTTCGCCTTGGGTCGTGCGCGTTTTTTGCTTTGCTAGTTCGCTTTTCGCGCCGGATGAACTTCACCGAGCGCGACGCTGTCTTCAACCCGTCATGCCGATGGGCAACTCTTCATATCTAACCCAACGGTTTCACCTGCCTGATTCGAGCGAAGCCGCTCACGTCATTGCATCAGCAGCATCCAAGCGCCGCGCCGTTGCAACGAAGGACGGCACGCGAATAAAACGCCGCATAGATGGAGACGTCATGATTCAACCCGCCCTATCCACCCGCGTCGACAGCGCCTTTGCCGAGGCCGTCCGCGCCGGGTTGTCGAAAGAGCCGCAAAAAGAATTGCCATCCATGTATCTGTATGACGAAGTGGGCTCGGCCCTCTTCGAAGTCATCACTGCGCTGCCCGAATACGGCGTGACGCGCGCCGAAGAGCGCGTGCTCACGGAACATGCCGCCGATATCGTCGCGGCAATGCCGGGCAACGTGAAGGTCGCCGAACTCGGCAGCGGCAGCGGCCGCAAGACGCGCCGCATTCTGGAGGCGCTTTGTAAAAAGCAGCCCACCGCCTATTACCCGATTGAAATATCGCGCACCGCTTTGCAGTTGTGCCGCCGGGAACTGGGCGATATCGAGCGCATTTCGATCGTCGGTTACGAGCGCGATTATCTGGCCGGCTTGTCGGAAGTCAGCGCAAAGCGGAAGGAAGGCGAAAGGCTGCTTGTGCTGTTTCTCGGCAGCACCATCGGAAATTTTTCGCGGCTCGCGGCGACCAAGTTTCTACAGTCGATACGCAGCATGCTCGCTCCCGGCGATGCCCTTTTGCTCGGCACCGACCTTCTCAAACCGCTGCCGACGTTGATCGCCGCGTACGACGATCCCATCGGCGTGACGGCTGCATTCAACCTGAACTTGCTGGCGCGCATCAACCGCGAGCTGGGTGGCGATTTTCCGCTCGATGCCTTCGAGCACGTCGCGCGCTTCAATTCCGAAGCACGCAGTATCGAAATGCATCTGCGCGCCAGGCGTGCGCTGACGGCGCATGTGCCAAGTGCGGATCTGCGTGTCGAGTTCCGCGAAGGCGAGACGATCTGGACGGAAAGCAGCCACAAGTACGCCGCCGATGAAGTCGCGCCAATGGCCGCCGACGCGGGCTTCGAATGCTCGCATCAGTGGCGCGACGAGGAATGGCAGTTCGCGGAGAGTTTGTTGGTGGCGCGTTGATTCAGTGCTGCTCGAAGCGCTCGTAGCGCTTTTCGACGTAGCGTTCTTCGCTGAAGAACTCGGTGACGCGGGCATGCGGCGGCCCGCGTCGCAGCCATTCGAGCATCAAGTCGACTTGATTGGCCGCGCCTTGTACGATCGCCTCCACCGAGCCGTCTTCGAGATTCGCGACCCAGCCGCGCACGCCGAGCGCATGCGCGCGCCTCACGGTGTGATGTCGAAAGCCCACGCCCTGCACGACGCCCTTCACGTGCACGTAATAGGTTTCGATTCTCGTATCCAGATCCGGGCCAGGCATCGCGCATTCCCCTCGTAAGCGTTGATAGGCCGCATTGTAGACGGCGTATCGAAACGCTTCAGGATCAGCTCGATTTCGCGCTTCAGCTGAGACGGAACGGCTGCGCGGAATCCGTGCGTTCGCCAGGACGCGGACGCGGCGTGCGCGGCAGATGCACTTCGAACACCGTGCCCGCCTGCGCGGACGATTGCACCGTCACGTCGCCGCCATGCATTTCGGTGATTTCGCGCGTGATGTAGAGGCCGAGCCCGAGGCCGCTGGACTCGCTCTGACGCCGCCCCGAGCGATACGGCGCAAAGATGGTCGGCACCACTTCAGGCGGAATCTCGCCCGCGTTCTGCACGACGATGGTCACGTCGTCCTTGCCGCCTTCGAGACGCACTTGAATGGCCGAGCCTTCGAGCCCGTGCTGCAACGCGTTGCCGATGAGATTCGAAAACACTTGCGAAAGCAGATCGCCGTCGCCTTGCAAAAGCGTATCGCCGTGGCGCAGCACGAAGATGCGCCCCTTGCCTACGCGCGCCTCATATTCCTCGACGATATTCTTCGCGAGCGTCGCGAGTTCCACGGAACGCGGCTGCAAGGTCACGCGGCCGCCGCGCAGACGCGCAAGGTTCAGCAACTGATCGACCATGCGAACCATGCGCATGCCGCTCGACTTGATGCGGTTGCCGATATTCGCGACATTCTCGTCCGGCACGAAGCGCGCGAGATATTCCGCCGAAGCGATCACGGCCGACAGCGGCGTGCGCAGGTCGTGACCGAGCACGGCCATGAGCATCTCGTTTGCATCGAGCAGTTGCTGTACGGTTGCGAGCTGCGTCGCGAGTTGCTGCTTTTGACGCTCCATCTGAATGAAGACATCTACCTTCGAATTGAGGATGCGCGAATCGAACGGCTTGTAGAGAAAGTCCACCGCGCCCGCTTCGTAGCCGCGAAACGTGCGGTTGCCGTCCTGCGCGGTCGCGGTCAGAAAGATGATCGGCACATGCGCAGTACGCGGACTGCCGCGCATGAGTTCGGCAAGTTCGAAGCCGTCCATGCCGGGCATGTTGACATCGAGAATGGCGAGCGCGACGTCGTGCTTGAGCAGCAGTTCGAGCGCGGCCGGTCCCGATTCCGCCTTCAGCACCGAGAGATCCGGCCGGGCCAGCGACGCCTCGAGTGCGGTGATGTTGTTGCGGATGTCATCGACGATCAGCACATAAATGGGTTGCGTCATTTAGCGGCTCCCCTTGCCTGCATTGCCTGTTTTGCTTCCTGCGTCGCTTCCAGCTTCATTGCCTGCCTCATTGCCTAACTTATTCTCTGATAAGTACCCGATGCGCGTGGAAAGACGCGTCACCATTTGCTCCAGCGTCAGGACCTCTCGGACCGCGCCGTTTTCGATAGCCGCAAGCGGCATCGCGGACGACGAAGCCGTGCGCGGGTCCTGCGCCCAACACGCGCCGCCCGCATCGCGAATCGCCAGCGCGCCGCGCGCGCCATCGTCGTTGGCGCCCGACAGCACGATGCCGAGCAGCCGCTCGCGATACGCGTGCGCCGCCGATTCGAACAACACATCCACCGATGGCCGCGAAAAGCGCACGGGCGGATCGACCGACAGCGCGATGGAAGGCGCCGCGCCATCTTCCGCCTCGACCAGCATGTGATACCCCGGCGGCGCGAAATACACCGTGCCCGGCGCGATCTCGTCCTTGTCGAAGGGTTCGCGCACAGCGATTGCACAGCGTTGCGCGAACAGGTCGGGCAACAGGCTCGGCTGACCCTGCCGCACATGCACCACGACGAGAACCGACGGCGCGAACGCTTTCGGCAGCGCCGGCAACAGCAGATTCAGCGCCTCGACGCCGCCCGCCGACGCGCCGATCACGACGGCGTCGAAGACGAGCGGGCGCTGCATCTGTGTGCTCATCGCTATACCTTCTGATAAAGCCGCTCGCGCGGATTGAAGTCGGCGAACTGGTCCGCATGTTTCGAAAAACGCAGGCTCTCCTTGCTGCCGAGTCCGAGAAAGCCGCGCCGCACGAGCGACTCGCTGAAAAGGCCGAGCGCGCGGTCCTGCAACGCCCGGTCGAAATAGATCAGCACGTTGCGGCACGAGACCAGATGCGCTTCTAGAAACACGCTGTCCGTGGCGAGGCTGTGGTCCGCGAACACCACACGCGACTTGAGCGTCTGCGAGAATTTCGCCGCGCCATAGGCCGCGTGATAGTAGTCGGAGAGCGAACGCTTGCCACCCGCCGCGAGGTAGTTCTGGCTGAACCCCGCCATGCGATCCAGCGAATAGATGCCGTTTTCCGCTATACGCAAGGCTTCCGCGTTGATGTCGGTCGCGTAGAACACGGTGCGCTCGGCAAGCCGTTCCTCGGCGAACAGCACCGCGAGCGACCACAGTTCCTCGCCGCTGCTGCATCCCGCGACCCATACCTTGATCGAAGGATAAGTCTGCAGAATCGGCACGATCGTCTCGCGAATCGCACGAAAATACTGCGGGTCCCGGAACATCTCGCTCACCTGCACGGTGAGGTACTGGAATAGCCTGCCGAAGAGCGACGGGTCGCGCAGAATGCGCTCCTGCAATTGCGAGAGCGTCGCGCATTCGAGATCGCGCACTGCCTGGCCGAGCCTGCGCCGCAGCGAACTCACCGAATAGTGCCGGAAGTCGTGCTGATACTTGAGGTAGATGGCCTCCAGAATCAGCTTCAGTTCGATATCGAACGTGGCTTCTTCGTCGTGCATGCTTTCGTTCATCAAGTGGGCCGTCTGATCTGACATCTCACGTCAACGCTGCCGCAACCAGACGCGGCACAGCGATACGAGCTTATCGACATCGATGGGTTTGGATATGTAGTCGTCCGCACCCGCCTCGAGACATTTCTGGCGATCGCTCTGCATGGCCTTCGCCGTCAGCGCGATGATCGGCAGGCGCGCGTGCTCATGCTGCTTGCGAATCTCGGTCATGGCGGTGAGGCCGTCCATCTCGGGCATCATCACGTCCATCAGAACGAGGTCGATCTCGTTGGGACGCGCGAGCGCTTCGAGCGCCTCGCGGCCGTTGCGCGCGATCTCCAGCGTGGCGCCGAGCGGCTCGATCACGCGCGACAGCGCGAAGATATTGCGCACGTCGTCTTCGGCGAGCAGGATCGTGCGGCCTTCGAACACGTCGTCGCGCTGACGCGCCGCGCGCAGCATGCGTTGCTGCTCGGGCGGCAACGCGCTTTCCACGCTATGCAAGAAGAGCGTCACTTCATCGAGCAGACGCTCCGGCGACTTCGCACCCTTGATGATGATCGATTTCGAATAACGGCGCAGGCGCTGCTCTTCCTCTTGCGAGAGCATGCGGCCCGTGTAGACGATCACTGGCGGCGAGCCATGTCCGCTGCTCGTCGAAACGCGTTCGAGCAGTTCATAGCCGGAACCGTCGGGCAGCGCCAGGTCCATCACGACGCAATCGAACGCGGCGCTTTTCATCTCGTCGAGTGCTTCGGCGATGGAGCCCGCTTCCACGATTCCCACGGTTTCGCTCGCGAGCAACGCATGAATGCTCTGACGTAAAGCCGGATCGTCCTCGACCACGAGCACGCGCCGCATGCCTTGCGACGAGCGCGCTTCGAGCTTGAGGATGGCCTGCGCGAGATCGTCGCGTGCGCTCGGTTTGAGCGTGTAGCCGATTGCGCCGAGATGCAGCGCGACATCGGCGTGATCCGTCGCGGAGACGATGTGGATCGGGATATGACGCGTGAGCGGATCGTGTTTCAGCCATTCGAGCACGGTGAGGCCCGACTGGTCTGGCAAGCCGATGTCGAGCAGGATGCCGTTGGGTTGCAGCGAACGCGCCAGTTCCACGCCTTGCGTGGCGCTTGCCGCATGCACGCAATCGAAATCGAGTTCATGCGCGAGATCGTAGAGGATATGCGCGAAAGGCTGATCGTCCTCGATGACGAGAATCACGCGCCCCGGCCGCTTGCGGTCCGCGCGGTCGTCGGCGATACCTTTTGGCTCGGGCATCGACGCCTGCGGAGGTTGCGGCGCCGGGCGTTCTTGCGGAGCCGGCGAAGGCGCAACCGGCACCAAGGCAGGATCGCGCACGGCGGCGGGCTCGGGCTCGCGCATATGTCCGATGGTGTCGAGCTTCGCGGTGACGGTGCCTTCGCGCGTGGCGATCGGCAGCGTCACCGAGAACACGCTGCCTTTGCCGACTTCGCTCGATACGCCGACCGAGCCGCCGAGCAAACGCGAGAATTCGCGCGAGATCGAAAGGCCGAGTCCGCTGCCGCCGTATCGACGGCTCGTGGTGCCGTCCGCCTGCTGGAACGCCTGGAAGATCAGGTCTTGCTTGTCGCGCGCAATGCCGATGCCCGTGTCGCGAACCTCGAACCGCAGTGCCTGTTCGTTCGCGCGTTCCACCGCGATCGTCACGCTGCCGCGCTCGGTGAACTTGAACGCGTTGGACAGCAGATTGCGCAGCACCTGCAAGAGCCGCTGGTTGTCGGTGACGAAATACTCCGGCACGTTCTCGCCATGCACGGTGAAGAAATCGAGCCCCTTGCTGGCCGCGACCGGCGCGAAGGATTGCTTGAGCGCTTGCAGAATCGAATCGACGGAAGCGGGCGCGAACTGCACATCCATCTGGCCCGCCTCGACTTTCGAGAGATCGAGAATGTCGTTGATGAGCGAAAGCAGATCGCTGTTCGACGAGTGGATGGTCGCCGCGTAGCGCACCTGCTCGTCGGAGAGATTGCCTTGCTTGTTGTCCTGCAGGAGCTTGGCGAGGATCAGCGAACTATTGAGCGGCGTGCGCAATTCATGCGACATGTTTGCCAGGAACTCCGACTTGTACTGGCTCGCGCGCTCCATCTGCAACGCGTTCGCGGTCAGTTCCTGCTGCGCCTGAAGCAGTTCGGCCTTCTGCCGTTCTAGGTTCTGCGAATGCTCTTCGAGCTGCACATTGGTCTGTTCGAGTTCGGCCTGCTGCTGTTCTAGCCGCGCCTGCGAGTCCTGCAAGGCGCGGCCGCGTTCTTCGAGTTCTTCGTTCGAGACGCGCAGTTCTTCCTGCTGCACCTGCAATTCCTCGCTCTGCCGCTGTGTCTCTTCGAGCAGTTCGACGAGCCTCACGCGATACCGCGCCGAGCGCAACGCCATGCCCATCGCTTCCGATGCCATTTCGAGCAACTCGCGGCTGTCGTTGAAGCGTCCTTCGTCGCCGACAAAGCCGAGCTCGACCACGCCCATCACTTCGCCATCGGCCATGACGGGCGCGACTACTACGCTCGACGCCGCAACCGTGCCCAGCGCGGAGCCGGCTTTCAAATAGTGCGCGGACGCATCGCGCATTTGCAGGATGCGCTTGTCCTCGACCGCCTGACCCGCAAGCCCGACGCCGCGCGCAATGCGGCGCGGCGCGCTGTCTTCGTCGGGAAGCGCCCAGCCGGCGACGCGCGTGAGCGTATCGGCTTCGAACGTATAAACCACGCCGACTTTTGCGTTGACATACGGAACGAGCGAACGAAGCATGCTGACGCCGATCGAAGCCGGAGACTGTTCGCCGCGCAATTGCAGGCTCATCTGCATGATGCCCTGCTGCAGCCACGTGGTCCGTTGTACCGCGAGCCGCGATTTGATATACAGGTGCGCCACCGCCGACACCACGAGCAACACGAAAATGCCCATCGCGCGATTGAGTTGCAGGACTTCGTGGTTTGCGGTGGGTTCAGCGTTGGAGAAGACGTAGCCGCCGATCATCAGCACCGAAGACGCGCCCGCGACGATAATCGGCGCAGGCGGCTTGTCGAGCCACATGCACAGCACGACCGGCAGCACGTAAAACACCCAGATCGCGAGACGCGTGGGCGTGAGCAAGTCGATGGCGAACACGACGGCAAGCGCGATCGCAATGGCAAGGTAAATCCACGAGGCGTGGCTTCGAGTGTCTTGGGGCATCGTTGACCAGGATGTTCATGTTTTGCAAAAGCGCCTACAAAGCAGGCAGGTCCGGACCATAGCACGACCCGCAAGCCCTTGTCATATCTGGCTTTGCGGGTTCTTGACGCATCCATTGTCGCGCGGCACTTGTTACGAAAAAACGGCCGCGCAAATGTAAGGCGAGGTAAGAATGACTGAATTTTCCGGCTCACGCGTGCTTGTCACGGGAGCCTCGGGTTTCGTGGGTTCGGCGGTTGCGCGGCTCGCTATCGAGCGCGGTTTCAAGGTGCGCGTGCTGCTCCGCGCCACGAGTCCGCGCAAGAACGTCGAAGCGCTCGATGCCGAGATCGTCGTCGGAGACATGCGCGACGAAGCCTCGATGCGCGCCGCAATGAAAGGCGTGCGCTATCTGTTCCATGTGGCCGCCGATTACCGGATCTGGGCGCCGGACCCGGGCGAAATCGAGCGCGCGAACCTGCAGGGCACCGAGGCGACCATGCGCGCGGCGCTGGCCGAAGGTGTGGAGCGCATCGTCTACACGAGCAGCGTGGCGACGCTCAAGGTCACGAGTTCGGGCGCAATCTCGGATGAGACGAAGCCGTCGGACACGGCGAGCACCATTGGCGCGTACAAGCGCAGCAAGGTGATGGCGGAGCGCGCCGTCGAGCGCATGGTCGCGAATGACGCGTTACCGGCGGTGATCGTGAATCCTTCGACGCCCATCGGTCCGCGCGACGTGCGGCCGACGCCTACCGGGCGCATCATCGTCGAAGCGGCGACAGGGAAGATTCCCGCTTTCGTCGACACGGGCCTGAATCTCGTCCATGTCGATGATGTCGCCAACGGCCACTTTCTTGCGCTCGAACGCGGCAAGATCGGTGAACGTTATATTTTGGGGGGCGAGAATCTGCCATTGCAGCAGATGCTCGCGGACATCGCCGGATTCGTCGGGAGGAAGCCACCGACCATCAAGCTGCCGCGCGGGCCGCTTTATCCGCTCGCCGTGGGCGCGGAGATGTTCGCCAAGTTCAGCGGCAAGGAGCCGTTCGTGACGGTGGACGCGCTGCGCATGTCGAAGAACAAGATGTATTTCACGTCGGCAAAGGCGGAGCGGGAACTAGGCTACAGCGCGCGGCCATATCGCGAAGGGCTCAAAGACGCGCTCGACTGGTTCCGTGCGAACGGCTATCTGGGCAGTTGAGGGCGCAACGTTCCGCATTGCGAGACTGGCTCAACTCTTCTATAAGACCTAAAAATTTCCAAGTTATTGATTTGAAATAAAAATGCTTTGTTTTACGCCCGCGCGGCGACCAGCTTTCACACGCGCGCCCCTCAAAATCATGCAAAATAGCGGATTCACGGCCGGAAGGGTGAATGCAGCCGGCGCTTTTTTCCAACCTGTTCTGCGAAGTCGAGACAAGCGATGAGTAATCAGCAACCCACTATCATCTACACCCTGACCGACGAAGCTCCGCTGCTCGCAACCAGCGCCTTTCTGCCGATCGTCCGCACTTTCATCGCGCCGGCCGGCGTCAATGTCGAAACGAGCGACATCTCGGTCGCCGCGCGTATCCTCGGCGAGTTTCCCGAGTTTCTGAGCGAAGAACAGCGCGTGCCGGACAATCTCGCCGAACTCGGCAAGCTCACGCAGTTCGAAGACACCAACATCATCAAGCTGCCTAACATCAGCGCGTCGCTGCATCAGCTGATCAGCGCGATCAAGGAATTGCAGTCGAAGGGCTACAAACTGCCCGACTATCCCGAAGAGCCGAAGAACGACGAAGAGAAGGCCATTCGTCAGCGCTACTCCAAGTGCCTCGGCTCGGCCGTGAACCCGGTGCTGCGCGAAGGCAACTCGGACCGCCGCGCGCCGCTCGCGGTCAAGAACTTCGCGAAGAAGCATCCGCACAGCATGGGCGAATGGAGCATGGCGTCGCGTACGCACGTCGCGCACATGAAGCATGGCGACTTCTATCACGGCGAAAAGTCCATCACCAACGACCAGGCTCGTGAAGTGCGCATGGAACTCGTCACGAAGCGCGGCGAAACCATCGTGTTGAAGCCGAAGGTCAAGCTGCAGGAAGGCGAGATCGTCGACAGCATGTTCATGAGCAAGAACGCGCTCGTGGCGTTCTACGAAGACCAGATGGAAGACGCGCACAAGACGGGCGTCATGCTTTCGCTGCACGTGAAGGCGACCATGATGAAGGTCTCGCACCCCATCGTGTTCGGTCATGCGGTCAAGGTGTTCTATAAAGACGCGTTCGCCAAGCACGCGAAGCTCTTCGAGGAACTCGGCGTCAATGTGAACAACGGCCTGGTCGATCTCTACTCGAAAATCGACACGCTGCCGGAATCGCAGCGCGATGAAGTCATCCGCGACCTGCACGCCTGTCATGAACATCGCCCGGCGCTCGCCATGGTCGATTCCGCGAAAGGCATCTCGAACCTGCACGCACCGAACGACGTGATCGTCGACGCGTCCATGCCCGCCATGATCCGCGCGGGCGGCAAGATGTGGGGCGCCGACGGCCGTCCGCAAGACACCAAGTGTCTGATCCCGGAAAGCACGTTCGCGCGCATCTATCAGGAAATCATCAACTTCTGCAAGACCAATGGCGCGTTCGATCCGCGCACCATGGGCACGGTGCCGAACGTCGGCCTGATGGCGCAGAAGGCCGAAGAATACGGCTCGCACGACAAGACTTTCGAGATCAGCGAAGCCGGCACGGCGCGTATCGTCGATAACGCGACCAACGAAGTGCTCGATTCGCTCACGCAGGAAGTCGAGCAAGGCGACATCTGGCGCATGTGTCTCGTGAAAGACGCGCCCATTCGCGACTGGGTCAAGCTCGCCGTCACGCGCGTGAAGAACTCGGGCACACCGGCTGTGTTCTGGCTCGACCCGTACCGTCCGCACGAAAACGAGCTCATCAAGAAGGTCGAGACGTATCTCAAGGACCATGACACCACGGGCCTCGACATCCAGATCATGTCGCAGGTGCGCGCCATGCGTTACACGCTCGAACGCGTGATCCGCGGCATGGACACGATCTCGGTGACGGGCAATATCCTGCGCGACTACCTGACCGACCTGTTCCCGATCATGGAACTCGGCACCAGCGCGAAGATGCTCTCCATCGTTCCGCTGATGGCGGGCGGCGGCCTGTACGAAACCGGCGCGGGCGGCTCGGCGCCGAAGCATGTCAAGCAACTGGTCGAAGAAAACCATTTGCGCTGGGATTCGCTCGGCGAGTTTCTGGCGCTGGCGGTATCGCTGGAAGAACTCGGCATCAAGAACGACAACGCGCGCGCGAAACTCGTCGCGAAGGCGCTGGATGCCGCCACCGGCAAGCTGCTCGACAACAACAAGAGCCCGTCGCCGAAGACCGGTCAGCTTGACAATCGCGGCAGCCAGTTCTATCTGGCCATGTACTGGGCGCAGGAACTCGCGAACCAGTCGGAAGACCGCGCACTCGCCGAACTGTTCGCGCCGCTCGCGAAGCAACTAGGCGACAACGAGCAGAAGATCATCGACGAACTCAACGCCGTGCAGGGCAATGCGGCGGATATCGGCGGGTACTATCAGCCGGACCCGGCCAAGCTCGAAACGGTGATGCGTCCGAGCAAGACGCTCAACGCAGCACTGACCGAAGCACAGGCACGCGCGAAGTAAAGTAGTCGGCGCCGTCTCGAAAGGCGTCTTCCGGAGCAATCCGGAAGACGCCTTTTTCTTTGCGGCGGGGAACGGCGAAGCGCTTCATCGGCAGCCGTTTCCAAGCATTTCGTTACAACGTGTGCCCGGTGGCTCCTGACGGAGAAGGTAAAATCACGGTCTCGCTGCCAGCATCGAAAGACACAGATACCTTCGCATGAATCTACATGACCAGCTCGGCGCGCTGGAGTCGAGCCTCGACACGCTCCTCCAGTCCGCTACTTCTCCAGACGACCAACCCGCTCCGCTGCCCATGCGCGTGACGAGCGCGGAGCCCGTCGCGCCCGCTGCGGAACCTGCGCCGCTCGGCGCGGAAGCCGAGCGCGAGCAAGCCGCAAGACCCGCGGAAAAGCCTACGCTGACCGTCTCGCGCCCCGACCGCGATGCAATCGAAATGACGATCGCCGGCCAATCGGTGCTGCTGAGTCCCGAAGGCGTGTCGGAGCTGATCGAGGAATTGGCGAACGTGCGTGCATCGATGACGCCGGATCAGCCTGGCGGCATCGCGCCCGGCTGGCGTTTCGCGGCAACGAAAAACCCGCTGATGGCCGTGCAGAAGCACGCAAACGGGGATCGACTGCTCATCATGCGTCACGGCGGACACGGCTGGGTGCCGTTCACGTTTTCGCCGCACGCCGTCGTCGAGATGTATGCCCTTCTGACGAAGAAGTAACGCGCGTTCAAGTCGGTCAGGAGCCTTCCTGCGTCGGCGCCTGCACGCGCGCCTTCCACTGACCGCCCTTGCCGCTCCAGTAACGCACGGCCGAGCCGATCGTCGCGCTCACGTAGAACAGCGCCACCAGCGGCAGGAACGGCGCCCACAGCAGCGAACGCCGGTAGTAGCGCAGCATCGGCCCATACGCAATGCACATGAGCGCCCACGCCGCGCAGGCGGGCCAGGCACGCGCGCCCATCGTGAGCGCCAACAACGGCGGCGCGAGGTAGATCACCACCATGCCCAGCACCGTACCCGCGAGCAGAAGCGGCGAGTAGCGCAACTGCGTGAACGCGGTGCGCGCGATCATGTTCCAGATTTCGCGCCAGTGATCGTACGGACGCAGCGACTCGCTCGATTCGGCCAGATCGAGCCGAATGGGCCGCGCGCCATTGCGCCCCGCGCGATGCTTGATGCGCGCGGCAAGACTGCAATCGTCGATGAGTTCCTGCCGGATCGACTCGATACCGCCCGCCTCCACCAGCGCCGAACGGCGCACCAGCATGCAGCCGCCGGCCGCACCCGAGGTCGTTTTCCGCACGTCGTTGACCCACGCGAACGGATACAGCTTCGCGAAGAAGAACACGAACGCTGGAATCAGCGCCTTCTCCCACGGCGAGTCGCAGCGCAGCCGCACCATCAGCGAGACGAGATCGCGGTCTTCTAAAATCGTGCGCGCGACGAGTTGCGTGGCGGCATCGGCCGGATGGTAGATGTCGGCATCGGTAAGCAGAAGGAATTCGGCGGGCAGGCCGAGCGAATCGATAGCACCGATGCCCTGCGACTGCGCCCATACCTTGCCCGACCAGCCAGGCGGCAACGGTTGCGCGGTGAGCACGGTCAGGCGGTCATCGAGCCCGAGATCGCGGGCGGCGGCGAGTGCGGCGGCGGCGGTGCCGTCGGTGCTGTGATCGTCCACGACGATCACGTGGAACGCGCCCGCGTAGTCTTGCCTGAGCAGCGAGCCGACCGCGCGGCCGATCACGTCGGCCTCGTTACGCGCGGGCACCACGGCCACGAGCGCCGGCCACGCGCCGCGCCGGGCGATTTCGGCTTTGCCGACCGCGTGCACGGTCGTCGCGGAAAGCGCGGGTGCGGGCTGGGCACGCCAGAAGCCGCCACGGGCGAACAGCAACACGATCCAGATCAGAAATGACAGCCAGGCGATCAGTAGCATGAGATGAAAGTCGAAGGCGGCAGCTCGGACGACCGAGTGCGCTTGCGTTGAATCAGGTCGGATCAGGGATTGCAGCGGGCCGGGGCGTTGCGCCAAAAATACACGAAGGAATAACGCGCGGGGCACGCAAACAAGGCGCAAACGACGCAATCGCACCGTGGCGAGCGAGCGCCCCGCCCGGAGCACCCGACAGTTTAATGGGATATGCCGGTCGCCGTATTGCCGCGTGCCGCAAGGCTCAGCCGGAACGTATGCGACAAGCACCCATAAAGGGAACGAGTTAGAATACGCGGTCATCTTCGGCATGCAGACCGAACCCGGCACGTCGTTTTTTCCGGTCTGCATTCCGGGCTCGCCACGCCGCCCGTTTGCGGCATGGCCGGCACGATAATGTGGTCCCATGGAACGCGCGAGCATCGCGCCGCCTGATCCGAAACCCGCGCCAGTCGGAGTTCGTTCGAATATGCGTATCATCCTTGCTCAACCCCGCGGCTTTTGTGCGGGCGTGGTTCGCGCGATCGAAATCGTCGATCGGGCGCTGGAACGGCATGGCGCACCGGTGTATGTGCGTCACGAGATCGTTCACAACCGTCATGTCGTAGACAATCTGCGCGGCAAGGGCGCACGTTTCGTCGAGGAGCTCGACGAGGTGCCACACGGCGCGGTCGCCATTTTCAGCGCGCACGGCGTCGCGAAGAAGGTGGAGAAAGACGCGCTGTCACGCGGGCTCGACGTGCTGGACGCCACTTGCCCGCTCGTCACCAAAGTTCACGTGCAGGGCCGGCAGTATGTCTCGCAAGGCCGTACACTCATTCTGATCGGCCACGCGGGGCATCCGGAAGTGGAAGGCACCATCGGGCAGATTCCGGGCAAGGTCGTGCTGGTGCAAAGCGAGGCGGAAGTGGAAACGCTAGCTTTGCCTGTCAATGCCCCGGTCGCCTATGTCACGCAGACCACGCTTTCGGTGGATGACACACGCGGCATCATCGACGCCTTGCAGCGCCGTTTCACCGATATCGTGGGTCCGGACACGCGCGACATTTGTTATGCCACGCAGAATCGCCAAGCCGCCGTGCGCGAGTTGAGCACTCAGGTCGATGTCTTGCTCGTAGTAGGCGCCACGAACAGTTCCAATTCGAACCGGCTGCGCGAGATCGGCGCGGAAACCGGCGTGCCGAGTTATCTCGTCGCCGATGGTTCGGAAGTCAAGGCCGAATGGTTTGCAAAGGCGCAGACTGTCGGCATCACCGCGGGTGCTTCGGCGCCCGAGGAAATGGTCAACCATGTGATCGATGCCCTGCGCGCGTTCGGCCACGTCGAAGTCACGACGATGGAAGGCCGCGAGGAAAAGGTCGAATTCAAACTCCCCGCGAAGCTGTTGCAACCGCTCGCCGCCCTGGCGACCACGGCAGCGACGGCCACCCGCGAAGAATAAGGAGAGCAAGCAATTGTCTATTCCGCTGCTTCAGAAAGTCCGCGTTGGCGCCTATATCTTTCGCCAGCATTTTTCGCGCAACAAGCGCTACCCGCTCGCACTGATGCTCGAACCGCTGTTCCGCTGCAATCTGGCGTGTAACGGCTGCGGCAAGATCGACTATCCGGATCCCATTCTCAACCAGCGTCTGTCGCTGGAAGAGTGCCTGGGCGCGGTCGACGAGTGCAACGCGCCGGTCGTTTCCATCGCGGGCGGCGAGCCGCTCTTGCACAAGGAGATGCCGCAGGTCGTGAAGGGCATCATCGCGCGCAAGAAGTTCGTGTATCTCTGCACGAACGCGCTGTTGATGGAAAAGAAGATGGACGATTACGAGCCGAGCCCGTACTTCGTCTGGTCCGTTCACCTCGATGGCGACCAGCAGGCGCACGATCACTCGGTATCGCAAGACGGCGTCTACGACAAGGCCGTGAAGGCGATCAAGGAAGCGAAGCGGCGCGGTTTCCGCGTGAACATCAATTGCACGCTGTTCAACGACGCCAATCCCGATCGCGTCGCCAAGTTCTTCGATACGCTCGGTCCGATGGGCGTGGACGGCATCACGGTGTCGCCCGGCTATGCTTATGAACGCGCGCCGGATCAGCAGCACTTCCTGAACCGCGACAAGACCAAGACGTTGTTCCGCGAGATTTTCAAGCGCGGCAACAACGGCAAGAATTGGTCCTTCAGCCAGTCGGCCATGTTCCTGGACTTCCTCGCGGGCAACCAGACGTATCAGTGCACGCCGTGGGGCAACCCGGCGCGCACGGTGTTTGGTTGGCAGCGTCCGTGTTATCTGCTCGGTGAAGGTTACGCGAAGACCTTCAAGGAACTGATGGAAACCACCGAGTGGGAAAAGTACGGCACGGGCAACTACGAGAAGTGCGCGGACTGCATGGTGCATAGCGGCTTCGAAGCCACCGCCGTGATGGATACCGTGGCGCATCCGTTGAAGGCGCTTGGTGTGTCGATGCGCGGCCCGCGTACGGAAGGCGCGTACGCGAAGGATCTGCCGATCGACAAGCAGCGTCCGGCCGAGTACGTGTTCTCGAAGCACGTCGAGATCAAGCTGGAAGAGATCGGGCGGATGTCGAAGGGCAAGGGATCAAAGGCAGCCGCCGCGGCGCATTAATGGCCGAGGGTGGTTGATGGAAGGGCGGATGACTCTGGTTGTCCGCCCTTTTTGTTTTCGGGTTACCAAATGGTCTTGACGTGTTGATAGTCGCGAATTCTCCGGTCCTTCGTGACCAGAGGTGCAGAAAGCGAACGCGCCGTCGCCACGATCATGCGGTCTGCCGGATCTTTGTGGAACTCGCCCGGCAAATCGGCGGATTTGACTGCGATGTTTCGGTCCACGGGGACGAAGCGCACGCCTTCTATTCGACTCACTTTGTCGAGCCAGTCGCCAACGTCCGCGGAGAGGACAACCCGGCCTCGCTTCACCAACATCGCGATTTCCCATGCGGTCATGGTCGAGATCACAATCTCCCCGCCTTCCTCCAATTCTTGCTCGATCGCTGCCCGAGCTAGCTTGCCGAGCGCCGCTCCGCTCACCCACCACAGCAACGTGTGCGTGTCCAGCACGATCATTCCAGCGCCTCCCAGTCGTCCTCGCCGACGGGCTCCATGGGGTCGTCATAACGCAACACGCTTCCGCGCAATTCCTCCAGCGGCGTGAGGGATGAGTTGTCGTAGCGCCGCACTTCAAGCACGGGCTTGCCATGGTCTGTCACGATCATATGTTCTCCTGTCGATTCCACGAGACGAAAGTACTCCAACGCTTTCGCCTTGAACTCGGATTTCGAAACTCGCTTGACAGCCATGATAATGCCCCTGGTCACGTAACGATAGTCATTTTAGACTCGGCCAAATGGTATAGGAAAACGGGACAAGCGCGTCATAAACAAAAAAACGCGACGGCTCATCACCGTCGCGTTTCTTGTTACATGAGTCTGGCTGGTGCAGGTGGCGTCGCGGGCGCTATTGCGCCTCGATGTCACCCCGCCGAGCGCGAATTGTGCTCCGACAGATACTTGATCAGCCCATCGACACCGTCTTTCTGCAGTTGCCCCGCGAATTGTTGCTGATAGACCTGGATGAGCCACGCGCCCATCATGTCGATGTCGTAGATTTTCCAGCCTTGCGCCGTCTTACCCAATCTGTAACGCACCGGATTGTCGCCGCCAGTCGAAACGACGTGCGATTCGACCACGACGTCGCGCGCGTTTGCATCGGCCTTGGGCGACTCGAAGCTAAACTTGACGTCCTGATCGCGTAATTGCGACAACGAAGCCGCGTAGGTCCGCACAAGCAACGTCTGGAACTGGTCGTAAAGCTGTTTCTGCTGCTCGGGCGTGGCGCTGGCCCATGCCTTGCCCACCGCTATGCGCGTCGTGCGCTGGAAGTCGGTGGCGGGCAAAAAGCGCGTTTGCACGAGTTGTGTGATCTTCGCCATGTCGCCGCCGCGCGCTTGCGGGTCGGCCTTCATCGCGTCGACGGTGCCTTCGACAGCGGCCTTGACGACGGCGTCGGGGCTAGTTTGCGCGAAAGCCTCGCCGGACAGGCCGAGGGCAAGGAGAAATGCGAAGCAAATGGACAGATAGCGTTTCATGGCACCCGTTCTCTGAAAGAGTTCTGAGGTTGGAATTGGTATGGGGACGGCGCAATACCCGGTAACGCCGATGCAGCCGGCACGCGTCGAGCCAGTATATCGACACGCGGGGGCATCGACAGTTCAAGACGCATGGCGCGTTCGTGCCCGGCATCGACCGGTATACTTGCGCGGCATCGCCGGACGCCGGCGCGCATCATCTCGCCGGCAGCACGCGGCCCGCAAAAATAACAGGACACACCAGGTAGCGTCTTCATGCTGACGTCCAACATTACTCGCTTCGTCACCATCGCCATACGCCGTCCGGCGTGGATTATCGCCATTTCGCTGCTGCTCGGCGTGCTGAGCACGATTTATGTCGTCCATCACTTCAAGATCAGCACCGATGTCAGCCAACTCATCGAGAACGAGCCGGAGTGGGCCGCGCGCAGCAAGGCAATCGACGCCGCGTTTCCGCAGCGCGGCGCCACGCTACTGATCGTCGTCGAAGCCGCGGCCCCCGAATTTGCCGATGCCGCCGCGAACGCACTCGCCGCCGCGCTCAAGCAGGAGCCGGCGCGCTTCAAGTCGGTGTCGCAACCTTCAGGCGGCGATTTCTTCGAGCACAACGGCCTTTTGTACTTACCCACCGCCAAGGTCGACGAAGTCACGAAGCAGCTCGTGCAGGCGCGTCCGCTCATCAACACGCTCGCGCACGACCCGACACTCACCGGCCTCGCGCAGACGCTGAATACCACGCTCAATGTGCCGCTGCTGACAGGCCAGATCAATCTCGGCCAGATGGCCAGCTTGCTCGGCAAGAGCGCGACCGTGCTCGACGGCGTGCTGGCCAACCAGCCGGTTGCCTTCTCTTGGCGCGACGTGGCGGATTCCGCAAAGAGCACCGGACCGGCGCGCGCCTTCGTCACCGTGTTGCCGGAACTCGATTTCAACGCGCTCAAGGCGGCGGCGGGCTCATCGGACGAAATTCGCGCCGTGGCGGCCAGGCTGAACCTCGACAAGAAGTACGGCGCGACGCTGCATCTGACCGGCGCGCAACCCCTCGCCGACGAAGAATTCGCCTCTGTGGCCGATGGCGCCGAGCTCAACGGCATCCTCACGTTCCTGGTCGTACTGGTCATTCTGTGGGTTGCGTTGCGCTCCAAGCGCATGATTCTCGCGGTGTTCATCACGCTCTTCGTCGGGCTCGCGATCACGGCCGCGCTCGGCCTCATGATGGTCCACGCGCTCAACATGATCTCGGTCGCGTTCATGGTGCTGTTCGTGGGTCTGGGCGTGGACTTCGGCATTCAGTTCGGCGTGAAATACCGCGAGGAACGGCACAAGCACAAGCGGCTCGACGTGGCGCTCGCCGAAACCGCGCGGCATGTGGCCGTGCCGCTGACGCTCGCCGCCACCGCGACTGCCGCAAGCTTCTTCTCCTTTCTGCCGACCGCGTATCGCGGCGTGTCGGAACTCGGGTTGATCGCGGGCGTCGGCATGTTCGTCGCGTATATCACCAACATGACCTTGCTGCCCGCGCTCATCAAGGTGTTTGCGCCGCCGGGCGAAGCAAGCGCGCCGGGCTTTCCGGTGCTCGCCCCCGTCGATGAATTTCTCGACCGGCATCGCAAGCCAGTGCTGATCGGCACGCTCGTCGTCGTGATCGGCGCGTTGCCGCTCCTGTTCCATCTGCACTTCGACTTCAACCCGCTGCATCTGAAAGATCCGCATACGGAGTCGATGGCGACGCTCGCCTCGCTCAAGGATTCACCCGAGGGCGCGGTCAACGATGTCGCGGTGCTCGCGCCTTCGCTAGCGGAAGCGGATCGCATCGCGGCGAAGCTCCAGAAACTGCCGGAAGTGGATCGCGCGACCACGTTGTCGTCGCTGATTCCGGCCGATCAGCCGGCAAAGCTCGCGCTCATCAAGGCTGCCGCCGATCAGTTGCTGCCGGCGCTGAACCAGCCGGTGGCATCGCCCGTGACGGATGAAGTGCGCGTCGCCACGCTCAAGCGCGTCGCGGGTGCGCTGTCGCTCGCGGCCGACGATCACCCCGGCGCGGGCGCGGCCGAAGCGCAGCATCTCTCCGCCACGCTCAAGAAGCTCGCCGCCGCCGATGCCGCCACGCGCGATCGCGCCGACCACGCGATGGCCGAGCCATTGCGCCTCGCGCTCGGCCAGTTGCGCGCGCTGTTGCAGCCGGTCGAGATCACGCGCGCCACCTTGCCGCCGCAAATGGTCGAGACGTGGGTTACGCCGAGTGGTCAGGCGCTCGTCGATGTCTCGCCGAAAGTGCCGCCGGGCGCCGATCCGAACGACGACACCCTGCTCGCCCGTTTCGCCGATGCCGTGCGCCACGCCGAGCCGAACGCCATAGGCGGTCCGATCTCCGTGCGCCATTCGGCCGAGACGATCATCAAGGCGTTCCAGCAGGCGGCGATCTACTCGCTGATCGCGATCACCGTGTTGTTGTGGATCGCCTTGCGCCGTTTGGGCGATGTTTTACGAACTTTGGTACCGTTGCTCGTCTCCGCGATCGTCACGCTGGAACTGTGCGTCGTCTTCAGGATGCCGCTCAACTTTGCGAACATCATCGCGTTGCCGCTCATGCTGGGCGTCGGCGTGGCGTTCAAGATCTATTTCGTGATGGCGTGGCGCTCCGGCCAGACGCGCTTGCTGCAATCGAGTCTCACGCATGCCGTGATGTTCAGCGCGGCAACGACCGCAACCGCGTTCGGCAGTCTGTGGTTTTCGCATCACCCCGGCACATCCAGCATGGGGCGGCTGCTCGCGCTGTCGCTTTTGTGCACGCTGATCGGCGCCGTGGTATTTCAGCCGGTATTGATGGGCAAGCCCCGCCGTGTACGCGCAGCCGATCGGGCGAAGCTGCGCGCGAGCCAGCGGCACGACAACCTAAGAGGAATCGAAGAATGAGAACGGCTTTAGCCGCTGGTGCGCATCGCAAGCTGGCCACGAGTGTGGTGATTGCGAGCGCGCTTTTGGTCGCGGGATGCGCGACCGGACCGGACCGCAATCCGCGCGATCCGCTCGAACCGATGAACCGCACGATCTTCAAATTCAACGACACGCTCGATACCTACGTCGCGAAGCCGGTCGCGCAGTTCTACGTGGACTACACGCCGAGCCCGTTCCGCACGGCTGTCAGCAACTTCTTTTCAAATATCGGCGACTTCAGCAACTTCGCCAACAACCTGCTGCAACTGAAGATCACGGACGCCACGCAGGATTTGATGCGGATCGCCATCAACTCGGTGTTCGGTCTTGGCGGTTTGATCGACATTGCATCGCCGGCCGGTTTGCCCAAGCATCATCAGGACTTCGGTTTGACACTCGGACACTACGGCGTGCCGTCCGGCCCGTATCTCGTGATTCCGCTGCTCGGCCCGAGCTCGTTCCGGGACTCGACGACGTGGCTCGTCGACTGGCGCGTGAACCCGATCAGCTACGCGGATAACGAAATCCGCTGGCCGCTGTACGGCATCAATTTCGTGAGCGCGCGGGCCGATCTGATCGGCGCGACGGATCTTCTCTCGCAGGCCGCGCTCGACAAATACGCCTTCGTGCGCGATGCCTACACGCAGCGCCGGCAGTACTTGTTAACGGGCGGCGGTACGGCGACGTTGCCCGATTATGGCGATGAAGGCGCATCCGCTCCCGATGCCGCGAGCGCGCCGGGCGTTCCTGGCGCGACGGGCGGCGGCAGCGCGGCGCAAGGTCTGCCGAATTACGCCGATCCGGGCGCGGCCGCCGCGCCAGCGGGCGGAATGGGCGGCAAGTCGCCAGCGCCGGCGGAAACCACGCCGTCGAGTTCGAGCAAGGATCAAGACGTGCCGCAGTACGAAGATCCGGGCGCAAAGTAAGCCTGTGTTGCCAAGGCTTTTCTCAGCTTCAAAATGAAACGGGCGCTTTGCAGCGCCCGTTTCAATTGCCTCAGTGCGTTTCTTCCGCGGCTTCCTGCATGTAGTCATCGCTCGATGCCTTCGGCGCTTCCACCACGCGCTGGTCGCGTCGATAGGCTTCGAACAACTCGTCCGCATAGCGAATCGCCGTGCGGCCATGCGGCGCCGGGTCGCCTTGCGCGTCGAGGTTCACGAACACCATTTTCTCGACCGTGAGAATGCTCTTGCGCGTGATCTTGTTGCGCACTTCGGCGCGCAGCGTGATCGAGGTGCGGCCGAAATGCGTCGCCGTGATTCCCAGTTCGATGATGTCGCCCTGCCGCGCCGACGTCAGAAAATTAATCTCCGACATGAACTTGGTCACGACGCGCTGATTGCCCAGTTGCGAGATGGCATAGATCGCGGCTTCCTCGTCGATCCAGCGCAGCAGGCTGCCGCCGAACAAGGTGCCGTTCGGATTCAGGTCTTCGGGCTTGACCCATTTGCGAGTGTGAAAATTCATTTGCGCTTCCTTTTCTGCTGACCCTGCGCACGTGACTGATCGCACGCAGTTTTGTTAGGGTTTTCCCTGATTATACGCAGATGCGGGTTAACCCGCAGAAAGCAAGCGGCACGTTACGCGGTCAATCGAACGCTAGTGCATGCGCGGTTTCAAGCGCGTGACGCGCTTGTACGAGCGATGTTCGCGCGGCGCGGGCATCGGCGGCGAGACGCAGCATGGCGCCGAGTTGCGCGGGCTGACGCGCGAGTTCTCGCAGTATCGGACCGATGGCAGTGGTGCCGTCATCGCGCAAACCAGCCGTGGCCGCGGGCGGCAGCGTGCGCCATGCCGGATCGACAATCGCGCGGCACACGGCGAAGGGCAGACCGCGCGCAAGGGCAATCGCCCCGGCGATATGCGATTCCATATCCACCGCGAGCGCGCCCGTCGACGAATGCAACGAGCGTTTCTCCGCTTCGCTCTTGACCGGCGCGGCGACGCCGGCCATGACGCCGCGCCGCGTGAGGCGCTGTAGCGGCGTGCCCGCGAAGGCATCGACGATACGCGCGGACCAGGCGTCGTCGGTACGCAGTTCGCCGAAGGGTCCGCACACGCTGCTGGCCACGATGAGCGCGCCCGGCTCCAGATCGGGCGCGAGTCCGCCCGCTGTTCCGAAGCTGATGACACCCGTGCAGCCGCGCGAAATAGCGTCCGACAACGCGCGCTCCAGCCAGTCCGAGCGCGCCGCGAACACGACTTCCACGCCGCGTCCGCGCACGATCTTCGCCTCGAACGCCATGCCGGTCACGGCAATGACCGGCAAGCCGCCCGCCGCGTGGCGCAATGCGTGGAGCGAGCGCGCGTCGGGCGCGTTCACACGGCCGCCGTCACGCGCGTCAGGCCTTCACGCGTCATGTTGCGATATCGCGCGAGCGCCCACAGCGGAAAAAACTTGCGATAGCCGTGGTAGCGCAGATAAAACACGCGCGGAAAACCCGTCGCGGTGAAGCGCGTCTCGTCCCACAAACCGTGGCTTTGCTGCGTGCGAACGAGATAGTCGATACCGCGCGCCACCGCCGGGTGCTCGATCTGGCCCGCGGCCATCAGCCCGAGCACGGCCCACGCCGTTTGCGATGCCGTACTCGGCGCCTGTTCGTATCCGCGATAGTCGAGCTTGTAGCTTTCGCCGCCCTCGCCCCAGCCGCCGTCCGCGTTCTGAATGCGAATGAGCCATTCCGCGCCGCGCTTAACGCGCGAGTCGGTAGGCGCCGCGCCGGCCGCGTTCAGCGCGCACAACGCCGACCAGGTGCCGTAGATGTAGTTCATGCCCCAGCGGCCGTACCAGCTTCCGTCGCGCTCCTGGTCCCTCACGATGTAGTCGTACGCGCGCCGCGCCGGTTCGCTGTTGGCGGGCGTTTCGCCGAGTTGCGCGAGCATGGAAAGGCAGCGCGCGGAGACATCGACGGTAGGTGGATCGAGCAGCGCGCCGTGGTCCGAAAACGGGATGTTGTTCAGATAGAACTGCGTGTTTTCCGGTTCGAACGCGCCCCAGCCGCCGTCGCTGCTTTGCATGCCGACGACCCATTCGCGTCCGCGCGAGATCGCTTCGGCGTAGATGGCCGAGCCGTTTTCGCGGTCCGCGCGTTCCATGGCCATGGCGACGACGGCGGTGTCGTCGACATCGGGGTAATGCGGGTTGGCGAACTGGAACGCCCAGCCGCCGGGCCGCACGTTCGGCCGGCGTGAAACCCAGTCGCCGCGCGTGTCGAGAATCTGCAGCGGCAAGAGCCATTCGAGACCGCGCCCGACCGCCGCGCGCGCCTTCGGCATGCCGGTTTCGAGCAGCGCATGCGCCACGAGCGACGTATCCCAGACGGGCGATAAACACGGTTGGCAGTACGCCTCGCCGTCCTCGGCTTCTTCGATGACGAGCAACTTGTCGAGCGACTTGCGTGCGATCGCGCGATGCGGATGCTCCGGCGGATACCCGAGCACGTCGTACATCATCACGGAATTGGCCATCGCCGGGAAAATGGCGCCCAGGCCGTCTTCGCCGTTCAGGCGTTCATCGACGAAACGCACCGCTTCCTCGATCGCGCGCTGACGGCCCGCTTTCGGGAACGCGTTGTCGGTTGCGCGCAAAACGGTGTCGACCACGCGGAAAAAGCCGAACCAGCCGCGGCTCTGATGCGGTGCGCGGCTCGGCATGCCGGTATTGACCGGCGCATCCAAGAACAGCTCGTCGATACGCACGCCACGCGGATTCTTCGCCACCGGCCGCTTCGCATTCAACACGAGCAGCGGCACGATGACCGTGCGCGCCCAATACGAGACCTTCGACAGATGGAACGGGAACCACATCGGCAGACGCATTATTTCGACGGGCATCATCGGCACCGCGCGCCACGACACGACGCCGAAAAGCGCCAGCAAAATGCGCGTGAACACGTTGACCTTTTCCGCGCCGCCCGCGGCGAGAATCGCGCTCCGGGCGCGCTGCATATGCTCCGCGTCGGGCGAATCGCCGATCATCTTCAGCGCGAAATACGCCTTGACGGTGGCGCTGACGTCCATCGCGCCGTCGGTGAAGAGCGGCCAGCCGCCGTCTGCACGCTGGATACGGCGCAGATAGCGGCCGATCTTCGCTTCGAGCGTCGGATTCGCTTCCTCGCCGAGATAGTGGACGAGCAGCACGTATTCAGCCGGCATGGTTGCGTCGGCTTCGAGTTCGTACAGCCAGTAGCCTTCGGGATGTTGCGCCGCGAGTAGCGCATCGGTGGCTTCGGCGACGGCATGGTCCAGCGCGGCTTTCGATACCGGCGCGCCCACGGCCGACAGGGATAAATCGTTCATCAGCGTTCCATCGATGGGTTCATCAGCACGTCCGCCGCCTTCTGGCCGGAGCGGATCGCGCCCTCGATCGTCGCGGGCAGACCGGTCGCCGTCCAGTCGCCCGCGAGCGTGAAGTTGTTCCAGCGCGTGCGCGTCGCGGCCCGCAAGCCTTCCTGCGACGGCACGGCGGCAAATGTTGCGTGCGGGTCGGCCACGACCTGCCAGGGCGGCATGGGCTCGGCGGACATCCGCACCGCGCGCGCCACTTCCTGCCAGACCGTGTGCGCGAGTTCGTCGTGCGGCGTTGCGAGCAAGTGATCCGCGGCAGCGATTGTCGCGCTCAGTCTGCCGTCGTTGGCGAATAGCCAATTAGCCGTGCCGTTGACGAGACAGGTGATCGGCCCGAGATCGGACGGCGCATCGACCGCGAAATGCACGGTGACGATGGCGCGAAACTCGTCCGGCGCGACGAGATCCGGCACGAGGCGACGCGCGGTTTCGGACGGCGTGGCAAGCACGAGACCATCGCCCGGTGCGAGCACGACCGGCTCGGCGCGATCTTCGAAAGCGATGGAGCTTACCCGTTCCTGCGAATCCGTGCCCGAAAAGGCGATACCCGCCACGCGCGCGCCCAGCCGGATGTCCGCGCCGCCGTACTGCAAAAGCCGCAGCGCGGGTTCGACGAAAGCATGCGCAAGCCCGTTACGCGCGATGAGCGGCCGGCATGCCTGTCCGCCCGCCGCGACCGTCTCGCGCAACAGATTGGCGGCAAGCGCCGCGCTGGCTTCGGCGGGCTCGGTGTTGAGCATGGCGTGCAAGAGCGGGCGCACGAGCGCGTCCCACACGGGGCCCTTGGCGCGCATCGAGTCCCCGACGGTGCGGCCCGGCTTCGCAAAGAAGAGCGGCAACAGCGCGAAGTAGTCGGCGGGCTGAGTGTCTGGCGTGCGGACGTTGGCGTCGAAAATCCAGCGCGGCAGGCGTCCCGGTGACATGCGAATGGTCCACGCCGCGCCATCGGCAAAATCGAAGAAAGGGTAGTCGGGCTGGCTCGGGCCGATGAGCGTATCGGCGGAACCGATCGCACGCAAAAAGCCCAACGCCGCATGGTTGCCCGACAGCAGCAGATGATTGCCGTTGTCGATGGTCGCGCCGAGTCTCACGTCGAAATAGGAACGGCAGCGTCCGCCCGCATGCGCCGCCGCCTCGTGAAGCACGACGCGCGCGCCGCGCCGTTGCGCCTGAACTGCTGCGGCAAGGCCCGCTAGGCCCGCGCCGACGACGTGTACCAGCCGTGACATCAGAGAAGATTGCGCGCGACGATCCACAGCAGCCGCGCACGCGGCGTGCGCACGCGCGTGCGCGGCAGGTCGAAGCCGCGTTTCAGATTGGCGTCGAGCACGGCGTGATACGCCGCCGACATGATGCGCGGCGCGCGCACTTCGTGGCGCGGCGAAGCGGCCATGATCGTGTCCGACTGCGCGTAATGCCCTTTGGCGCGTTCGGCGATGACGGCGCACACGCGCGGCAGGCGCGCATCGGCGACGATACTCGCCGCGTCGCTCGTCGAGATGCCTTCGCGCGCGAGCAGTTCGCGCGGCAGGTAGACGCGGCCGATGCCCGCGTCTTCGTCGATATCGCGCAGGATGTTCGTCAGCTGCAGCGCGCGGCCAAGATGGTGTGCAAGCCGTCGCCCGGCGTCCTCATGCATCCCGAAGATTCTCACCGATAGCCGGCCCACCGCGCTTGCCACGCGGTCGCAATAGAGGTCGAGCGTGGCTTCGTCGGGCGCGACGATGTCGCATGCGGCGTCCATGGCCATGCCGTCGATGACAGCGTGGAAGTCGTCGCGGGAAAGCTGGAAAGCCTGGATGTGACGCGTGAGCGGTTCGAGCGATTTTCGCGGCGCGCCGGCATAGCACGCGTCGATGTCTTCGCGCCAGCGGTCGAGCGCGATTGCGCGTTCGCGGCGCGGCAAGTTGCCTTCGTCGGCGATATCGTCGACCGCGCGGCAAAAAGCGTAGATCTGATACATCGCGTCCCGCTGGTCGGCGGGCAGGATGCGCATCGCAAGATAAAACGAGCTGCCGGATGACGCCTTCGCGGCATCGGGAGCAGATTCGTCAGCGATGGTGTGGGAAACGGCCAAGACGGACTCCGCGAGTTCTTTCGCTATCGCGCCCCGAGGGCGAATTGTTGGATGACGCCAGCCTCGACGATTCCGGGTGCGCGCGGAACGGCTTGGCGCTGAGTGGATCGAGTCGATGAATGCCGGCGGGCCGGTGGCAAGTACGCCGGAAGCGGCAAAGAGTATAACAATTCTTTGGCGATCGAGCCTGCGCCTTGACCGGCGTGGCTTTCAACGGCGTGGCTTTCAGCGGCGTTACTTGCACGCGTGACTAGAGCGCTTGCATGCGGCGGCATCGTATTTACCTGCATACCCTCCTCTCTGGTAATGTCGCTAGTCCTGCGCGCACGCACGTTCTAAACCCAAATCGGCATTCTTCGTGCTTGCCCGAACCGGTTACTCCACAGCCCAATCCGTTCAAGTGCTTTGGAACACTGTGAACGAAGCGTTCAACGCTTCGAACGACACGCGCGCGCGTAAAGTTTTCCACTTCGCTGCCAAATATGACGCTGCAACGTGAGGAGTCCGACGCCGATCCTGCCGCCGAACAGAGGCAGGATGAACCGCCATTCCCGGTGGTTCCCGAGCGCAACTTCGCCGCGCAGCGCCTGACGCTTTATGCGTTGCTCGTCGCCGCCATTTTGCTGCCCTGCATTTACGTTGCAGTCACCGCATACACCGACTATCACGACCGCGAGGCGCTCGCCGCCGAAACCGTCGCCCGCAATGCACGCGTCGCCGAAGAGCACGCGCTCAAGGTCTTCGATCTCAACGTCACGCTGAACGAACGTATCGTCGATCTGCTCGATGGACTCGACGACGAACCGATCCGCCGCGACAGTCGTCTCATCCACGACCGTCTCAAGATGATGAGCAACAACTATCAGCAAGTCGCTGCCGTTTCTGTGTTCGGCGCCGACGGCAAGCTGCTCGTGACGAGCCGCACCTGGCCGACGCCCGATGTGTCCGTCGCGACGCGCGAGGACTTCGGTGGCATGCGCGACGACCGCAGCATCGAACAGATTTCGCGCGTGATGCTCGGGCGCGTGGCGGGCGAACAGGTCTTCAACACGGCGGTCGTGCGACGCACCGACAAGGGCAAGTTCAACGGCATCGTGTCGATTGCGCTGCGTCCTGCTTATTTCAACGCGTTCTATCGCGAACTGCTCGGCGACAGTCCGACCGTTTCGCTCGGCCTTGCACGCAGCGATGGCGAAGTGCTCGCGTGGTATCCGCAACGGCCGCCCGACCGCATGGCGCTCGCGGCCAGTTCGCCCTTGCGCGAGGCATATCGCGCGGGACGGCGCAGCGGCGTCGTGGAGATGATGTCCGGGCTCGACAACGAGCTGAAGATCGTCGCGTTCCGCAGGGTCGGCGGCTATCCGGTCTATGTGTCGAGCGGCTATCCGATCTCCACGTTATGGGCCGAGTGGTATCGGCATTTGAGCGTGCTCGCGTTGTCGATTTTCGCGCCTTGCATCGTGCTGTGGGGCGTCATCGGGCAATCGCTGCGGCGTCTCGCCATCGAGGAAGAAGCGTGGGAACGCTGGCAAGCCGAAGCGTCGATGCGGCGCTCGATCGAATCTGCCTACCGGCAGGCGCGCAAGATGGAAGCGCTCGGCAATCTCGTTGGCAGCGTGGCGCACGACTTCAACAATCTGCTGATGATCGTCTCGACCAACGTGCAGATCGCGCGACGGCGCGGCGCGCCCGGTCTTGAACGTGAACTCTCCGCGATGGAACGCGCGCTCAAGAGCGGACAGTCGCTCACGCGGCAGTTGCTCGGCGTGGCGCGCAAGCAGCCATTGCGCAGCGAAACCATTGCCATCGGCAAATGGGTGCCGGCGGGGCGCGAACTGCTGCGCGCGTCGCTTGGCGCGAAGGTCGCGCTCCACGTCGAAGTGACCGCAGATGTCTGGCCCGTGCGCGTCGACCCCGCCGAGTTGGAGCTTGCGCTCATCAACGTCGCGGTCAACGCGCGCGACGCGATGCCAAGCGGCGGCACGTTCACCGTGCGTGCCGACAATGTGCGCTTCCGTCACGAAGACGGCTTTCCGATCACCGGCGATTTCGTTCAGGTCACGCTGGAAGACACGGGCTTCGGCATGAGTTCCGAAGTTTTGGGCCGCGCATTCGAGCCGCTTTTCACGACCAAGCCGAAAGGCATGGGCACCGGTCTCGGCTTGCCGCAGGTGTTTGCGTTTTGCGAGCGCGCGGGCGGACTCGCGACCATCGACAGCGCAATCGGCGCGGGCACGGCGGTGCGTCTTTATCTGCCGCGCGCGGCGGCTGAGACCGAGGCCAACGCGGCGGTTAAAGACGAACCCGCCGTGGTCAAGGAGACCGAAGGCTTGCGCGTGTTGCTCGTCGAAGACAACGAGGAAGTGGCCGCCGGCACCGAGGCGCTGCTCGCCATGATGGGTCATCACGTGAGCTATGTATTCAACGCCGATACCGCCGTCACCGTGCTCGAAGGCGCGCGCGAAGCGTCCGAATTTCCCTTCGATGTCGTGCTCTCCGACATCCACATGCCGGGCAAGATGAGCGGCATCGACCTCGCGGAAATGCTGCAACGCTTCGAGCCGCGCATCCCCGTGATTCTCGTCACGGGTTATGCGGAAGAACTGGACCGCGCCCGTCACGTCGATGCGCGCGTGCTTTCAAAACCATTCGATATCGCGCTGCTCGACGCCTTGCTGCACGAGATTCGCGAACGTCTCAACGAAGCTCGCGCAATCGGCCGCTGATCTGCTTTTTGTACCAGTTTTGTAAAAGCGCCTTGCGTGATCCATCGCTGCGAGCCTTGCCAGACGCGCCACGGCGCATCCGGCACGCTCGTTGCGTGATGGGCAAACATGCACGGCAACTTCGCAACGTTGCCGATTTCGAAGTTCCGCCCATCCGCAGGAGGCGTATATGCGACACACCGTCATCGGAGTTTTCGACACCTACGCGCAGGCCGAGGACGCACGCTCGGCCCTCGTTACAGCGGGCTTCCCGCGCGCTGATATCGAGTTGCAAGCGAATCCAAAACGCGACGATGCCGCCGAGCCGTCCGTCATGCCCGATGCCCAAACGCACGCCGAACCAGGCGTGCTGGCGAACATCGAGCGCTTCTTCAGCATGCTTTTCGGCGGGCGCGATCACCCGCCAGAAGTCGCGCATTATTCGGAAGCCGTGCGTCGTGGCGCAGTGCTCGTAGCCGTCGATACCCCGAGCGAAGAGCAAGCCGATGTCGCCCGCGCGACGCTTGCGGATCAAGGCGCGATCGATATCGATGAGCGCGCCGCAAGCTGGTCCACGCTCGAACACGGCACCGCGATGCCGCAAGCCGGCGTGGATGACCGCGATCATTCGATACTCGACGAACTGGGACTCGGACGCGGCAGTGCAGTGCCGGGCCGCGAGCCGGTGAACGATGCGCGCATGGACGTAACGCGCGCCCGCGCTTATCCGCGCACCGACGCAGCAAGCCCGGCTACAGGCGCCGCCGCCGATCCGCTGCTCGACCCGCTTGCCGATCCGCTCGGCGACCCGTTGACGCGCCGCGATGCCGCCGCACTGGGTGCACGCGACTTCGTGAGCGACCCGGCAGACGATTCGCTGATGCCGCATGCCGGCACGACGCGTCACGAGACGACGCGGTACACGCAAGTCGAGACGCGCACCGCCGCCGATCCGCTGTCGGGACGCGATCCCGTCACTGGCCGCGATCCGCTCGCCACCACTGGCATGGACCCGCTCGCTGCCCGCGACCCACTGACCGGCACGCCGGCCGACCCGCTCGCCGCCCGTGACGAACTCTCGGGCGAATCGCTTTCGGAGCGCGACGCTCTTGCCGGGCGCGATCCGCTGCGTTCGGGCAACATGGGCGATCCGCTGCCCGGCGTACGCACCGATAACGCCGCCGACTGGCGTCCGGTCGAACCGCTGAGCCCGCTCGATGAACCCGCGCAGATTCGAAGCGGCACGCTGAGTCAAAGCCAGTCGCAATCGATGGGCGCGATGGGTTCACCGGCTGGAACGGCTGCTGTGCCGAACGAGTACATGGAATATGAGGAAGACTTCCGCGCCGACTACGACACCCGCTACGCTGCAACCGGCGAGCCGTACGAGGATTATCAAGGCGCGTATCGGTACGGCGCCACGCTCGGCAACGACGACCGCTTCCGCAGCCGCGCGTGGGACGATCAGATGGAATATGAGATGCGCCGTGAGTGGGAGACGCGCCATCCGGAAGACGGAACCTGGGAGCGCTTCAAGGCTGCCGTGCGCCATGGTTGGGATCGCGTGACGGGACATCATCACGTCTAAGTGCAAAACGCTGCAGGCAATAACGAATCGGCCCGCACGCGCGGGCCGATTCGTTTTGGAACACGCCTTCTTATCCGGCGATTTTCTTGACCCACGCGACGTATTTATCGACGAAGGTTTGCAGATACTTGCGCGTGTCGTCACTGACGATTGCGCCGTTCGCATCGATGCGCGAGTCATCGTGCTTGATGTACATCTCGGGCTGACCGAGCATTGCAATGTCGAGATACGCGCACACGCCACGCAGATGCGACTGCGCGATAGCCGTACCGATCGCGCCCACCGAGGTGCCGATCACCGCGCCCGGCTTGCCGCCCCAGGCGCTTTGGCCCCACGGCCGCGAACCCCAATCGATCGCATTCTTGAGCACGCCCGGAATCGAGCGGTTGTATTCCGGCGTGACGAAAAGGAGCGCGTCTGCTTCCGAGATCTTCTGCTTGAATTTCACCGCGACTTCGGGATAGTCGCTGTCGTAGTCCTGGCTGTACAACGGCAGGCTGGCAATATCGAGATGCTCGAACGAGAAATCTTCCGGTGCGAGCGATTCGACTGCGTGCGCAAGCCGCCGGTTGAACGACTCCCGTCGCAGACTTCCGACGACCACCGCAATCTTGTAGGCCATGAGGTTTTGCTCCATGAAGGATGCCAACAAATCCGCGTGCGAAAACACGACGCGGCTTCGAGTCAACATCATAGGCGAGCCGTCTGACCGCCGTCACGAACCAAACAGACTGCCTATTTTTGCGATGATTTGAGCAACCCAGTTCCCCCCGCATTGTTGCGAGGTTTGTGGCCGATTATCCCCACTGTTATCCACAGAAACTGTGGATAACTCGGTGTTTGCCGAAAAGATGGTTCGAAAATGTTACTTTGACGAAACATTCCCGCGATAAGAGCATGATTTCAGTGCGTTCGACCCGCTGCGCCTCGGCAGATCAGTGGCCGAAAAACACGCTGCATTGCGATGCGGGACCTTGGCAGGATGTCGGATTCGAATCGGCGGCTTGCGCTGCGCCGACTGCCGAAAAAAGGGCCAGCGACGCGAGGACAGCAGAAAGAATGCGCTTCATTTGACATCTCCAGAATGAGTGTTTGGCCGACCGTGTTCGATCGATGCCGTGACTCTATCTATGAAGCATCCGCATAAAAAGCCCACAAAACTCAATTTATTCTTACCAGCATGGTAAGAATCGCGCTTGGTGACACCCGCCAATCCGCGATTCGTGCGCCAGCATTCAACCATTCCCGACAACAATGTGTTGGCTCAATGGGTATTTTTGTCCAATAGGAAAACTCCTAGACTTTTCTCAAGCGTCAACCGGACGCAAGCGAATCCAGGAGTTCTTCCATGAAAAACACACTTATCGGCGGCCTGCTCATCTCGGCGCTTCTTGCAACGGCTCCGGCCTTCGCTCAATCGGCTTATGGCGCAAAGTCGCGTGCCGAAGTGAAAGCGGAACTGGCGAGCGCCCGTCGCGCCGGCGATCTCGAAGCGGTCAACGCATTGAGCTATCCGCAACTGCGGCCGTATCAGGAACGTCATGCGCAAGTGCGAGCCAACACTCGCAACGATGGCAGCGCACAGTAATTAAGGACAGGCAGAACAAACCGGCCCTCCTCCACCATCGAACAGAAGGTGGCTTTGCCCGACGCCCGCGCGCCGGGCATTTTTTATCGCGGGCGAGCGACGGGTCGAATGCGGGCGAAGCCGGTTCAAAGCAGCACAGTCAGACAGAGCGTCACGGTGACGAGCGAAAGCACCGTGGAAAACAGAATGGCGCTCGAAGTGACGCCGCCATCGCGTCGATAAAACTCCGCGAGCATGAACGGACCGGTGCCGGTTGGCAGCGCGCTTAAAATCACGGCGGTCTTCGACCATAGCGGCGGCATGCTGAAGACATGAAACGCCAGCCAGTAAGTCAGCAAGGGCTGCGCGATCAATTTGAGCGTGACGAGTGCGCCCGTCGTTCGAAGACTGCGCGCCTCGCCTTTCGCGCCGAGAAAGAGTCCGAGCGCAACCAGCGCACAAGGACTCGCCGCGCCGCCGAGCAGCTTTAGAAATGCTTCGGCGCCATCCGGCACGCGCGCGCCCGAACCGCTCAGCAACGTGCCCGCAAGCGGCGCGATCAGAAGAGGGTTCTTGCCAAGCGACTTCGCCACGCGCCATAGCGTCCAGAAGATATGCTTTTCGCTTTGCAAGCCGAGTTCGAGAAGCACGATCGCCACGGCGAACAGCACGCACACAGTGATGATCGTCGCGATGACGGCGGGCGCGAGACTTTCCTTGCCGAACGCCAGCAAACAAAGCGGCAAGCCGACGAAACCGGTATTCGCATAAGCAGCGTTGAGTCCGTCGATGCTGGCATCGGCGAGCGGACGCGCACGCACGAGCCGCGCGATAAGCGTAAGCACGAACACCACGGCTGACCCGATGCCGAACACCGCGATGAACGCCGGTTGATCGAGCATGCTCCACGGCGTCCTGGACATCGTGTCGAAGAGCAACGCGGGCAACGCGAGATAGACGACGAAGCGGTTCAGTTCCGATGCGGCGGCGGGACCGAGCTTGTTGAGCTTGCGGCACGCGTAGCCCGCGAGGATGAGTCCGAAGACCGGCAGGATGATGGTGAAAAGCGGCGTGAGAAGCGAAGACAGCGAAGAGAAAGCGAAATGCAGATGATCCGGCGATGGCATGACAAGGCTTCAACAGAAAGGAGCCGAGAGAATAACCGCTGTCAAAAAGGTGAGGCATTTCGGGAGCGGCGTGATGGTGAGCCGCGAGAGCCGCCCAAGGCTCACGCCTCAAAGTTTATCCGTACCGCGAAACGTTTTAATGTGCTCTAAGTTCTTTCGGCAAGCCATTGTTCTGTAACGTTTTCATCTTGACGTCGAAAAATGCCAACCAGCACGCCGATTCGACACTGGACGACCGCTGAAGCGCTCCGTCCGTACAGCCGTTTGCCTGAGGTGAGCGAATACAGGAGCGCGTCAAAACGACCAGTCGAATCGACCTCGGCTTAGATTTCGACGAACGAAAAACGATATGGGACAAGGAGTTGCCTTCTATGCCGCAACCTCGGGAGACATGCAAAAGCCTTTTCCGACGCTCGAAAGGTGAGGCTTTCCGGGAGTGCAAAAACATCGGAATGAAGTTTGCTCAATGCTAGGTCTTCGCAATCAAAAGTAGACGCGCAACATGAAAATCAGAAGTCCATGGATCTACGGCGCCGCTGCGCTCATCACGCTTGGCGGCGTTGCGGCGCTTGCGGCATGCGCCTCGAACGGCGCACGCAAGAGCGGCAACGAGAACGTGCCCGAGCCTTCGAAGGCTGTCGATCTCGATCGATACCTCGGCCACTGGCATGAGTTCGCCCGCTACGAAAACCGCTTCGAACGCGGCTGCGAGGGCGTGACCGCGAACTATGCGCGTCGCGAAGACGGGCTCGTCTCGGTCATCAACGCATGCCACGAAGGCGGCTTGAGCGGGCCATATAAAACATCGGAAGGACGCGCGAAGATCGTTCCGGGATCGAACGGAACGAAGCTGAAGGTGTCGTTTTTCGGGCCGTTCTATGTCGGCGACTATTGGATTCTCGATCACGCCGACGACTACAGCTGGTCCATCGTCGGCGAACCGACCGGCCGCTATCTGTGGATTCTGACGCGCGACGCGCGGCCATCGCCCGATATGCGGCGCTCGCTGATCGAACGCACGCGCGCACTCGGCTACGACGTGACGATGCTGCGGGAGACGCAGCAAAGCTGACAACGGTCAGTCGTCGATAGCCGCATACACGAGCCGCTCGTACTCGCGCGCGAGCGGGAACGGTTCGAGCGCACGCCGCTGAATGAGCATGATGCCGATCATGTCCTCGACGGGATCGGCAAACCAGCTCGTTCCGAGCGCGCCCGGCCAACTGAACGAACCCGTCGAACGATATCCCGCAGGCAACTGAAACGCCGGATTGTCGACAACCGACAGCCCGAGGCCGAAACCCTGCGCGCGCCACAATGGATAGCCGAACGCCGGGATCTCGCGCTGCGCAGGCGTGAGAAAGTTAGAGCGCATCAAGTCGACGGACTTGTGCGACAGAAGCCGCGGACCTGCTGCGCGCTCTTTAGCGTTGCCTTGCAGACGGCCGCGTCCAAGCAACACACGCGCGAAACGCAGATAGTCGTCGGCGGTGGACACGAGCCCGCCGCCACCGCTTTGATAACGCGCGGCGTCGATCCAACGGCTCGACGAAGGATGATCCTCCACCACTGGTTGCGCGCCCGGGGAATCGACGACATAGGAGGTCGCAAGCCGCGTCGCCTGTTCGGGCGTCACGGCAAAAGCCGTGTCGTGCATGCCAAGCGGCTCGAAGATGCGCGTGCGGAAGAACTCGCCGAGCGGCATGCCTGACACGCGCTGCACCAGCGCGCCGAGTACATCCGTGGACACGCCGTACTGCCAGCGCTCGCCGGGATGAAACATCAACGGAATTCTGGCGACGTGTTCCAGCCAACTCGCGGGATCGACCATCGCATCGAAGCCGTTGAATACGCTCTCGTACGCGGCGGCGAGTTCGCCCGTCGCGGTGAAGTGATATGCGAAGCCCGCGCGATGAGTGAGCAAGTCGAGCAGCGTGATTTGCGTGCGCGCCGGTTCGGTCTGCGAGAGCGGGCCTTCGGGGTCGAGCATCACCTGCGCGTTCGCCAGTTCGGGCAACCACTTCGCCACCGGCGCTTCGAGCGCAAGACGGCCTTCCTCGACCAGCATGAGCGCGGCGACGCTCGTCACCGGCTTGGTCATCGACGCAATGCGAAACAGTGTGTCGCGTGTCATCGGGGTGCGCGTGCCGGTGTCGCGCCAGCCGAGCGCATCCACTTGTGCAATCTCGCCGCGCCGCCAGGTGAGCGTGACGATGCCCGCGACCTCACCGGAATCGACGAAGCGTTGCATGGCGGCGCGCATTTCGGCAAGGCGCGCGGAATCGAAACCGGCGTTGGACATCGGTGCTCCTTCGAAGAACAGAGAAAGACGCCGCATGCGGCATCACGCTTCGATGAGGAAGCGCGCGACGGGTTCCAGCTAGTTTGCGTTGCAGGCGATCAACAAGCCGTTCTGGTTGTCGGCGCTGGATTGTTCGAGCACGTCGTAGCCGCTCGGGCAGGCGACCTTCGCGTTGTCGGTGCAAAGACGCCAGCCGCCGTAGGCCGGGCATTGCACGAGCTGAGTGGGACGGCCATCGGCTGAGAAAAGAGGCGGCGCGCTGCTGCATCCGGCGAGTGCCCATGCACTCGCGGCGAGCATCACGGAAAAGCCGATCGCAGTGCCGAGTTTCATCCCTTACCCCTTGTTTTCAGTCGTTATTTTCGATGTCGATGCCTTCGCGAGTATGCCACGCCGGCCTTTCGCGACGATTGCCGCAAATGTGCGCGCGCTCACGTTTGACACAATCTCACATGCCTTTACATGTCCTATACGTCGATGCCCAACGCGGCGATCTTCTTGTAAAGCGTCGCCCGCCCGATGCCGATGCGTCCCGCCGTTTCCGCCACGCGGCCATTGTTCGCGCGCAGGGCGTCGGACAGGAAGCGACGTTCGAAGTCGGTCATCGCGGCGGCATAGGGCATGGACGCGCTTTCGATTGGCGGCGCGGGCGCGGCCGGTGTCGAATCGATGAAGCCTGCGAGCGCGCGGGCATCGATATGTTCGCTATCGGAAAGCATGAGCGCGCGTTCGAGCGTGTTGCGAAGCTCGCGCACGTTGCCCGGCCAGGCGTAACCGGCTAGCAGCCGCAGCGCGTTTTCATGCAGCACGAACTGGCGGATGCGGCCCGTGCGCGCCTCGCCCGACAGGTCTTCGAGAATGGCATAGGCGAGCGCTTCGATATCGCCCGGACGCTCGCGCAAAGGCGGCGCGTGAATGGTCAGCACGTTCAGGCGATAAAACAGGTCCGCGCGAAAGCGCCCCGCCGCGACAAGCGCGGGCAGATCGGCGGAAGTCGCGGCGATGATGCGAACATCCGCCCGCACGATGCGGTTCGACCCGAGCGGCTCGAATTCCTTGTCCTGCAGCACGCGCAAGAGCTTGCCCTGCAACGGCAGCGGCATGTCGCCGATTTCATCGAGGAACAGCGTGCCGCCATCGGCGAGTTCGAATTTGCCGACGCGTCCCTTGCGCTCCACGCCGGTGTACGCGCCAGGTGCCGCGCCGAAGAACTCGACTTCGAGCAAGGTATCGGGAATCGCGGCCACGTTGACGGTGACGAGCGGCTTCGCGGCGCGTGTCGAGGCACCGTGGATCGCGTGTGCAAGCAGCTCCTTGCCGGTGCCGGTTTCGCCGAGCAGCAAGACCGGCGAGTCGACGAGCGCCGCGCGCCGCGCTTGCCGCTTCACTTCGAGACTCACCGCACTCGTGCCGACGAAGCTCGCGAAGGTGTACTTGGCGCGCCGCGCCTGCGCGAGCGACTGGCGCGTCGCGATGAGTTCCTGCTGCACGCGCGAGTAATGCGCGAAAAGCGGCGTGAGCGCTTTCATCTCGTCGAAGAGCGCGAAGCCGATGGCGCCAACGGTCGCGCCCCGCTCGTCCTTCAGCGGCAAACGCGTGACGACGAGCGGTTCGCGGTCGGTCTCCAGCACGTCGAGCAGAATCGGCTTGCCGGTCGCGACGACTTCGCGCATCAGGCTATTGGGAATGACCGCTTCGCAATCGAGGCCGATTACGTCGGTGGGATCGGGGAAACCGAAGCGCGCCGCGTAGCGCTTGTTGATCCAGACGACGCGGGCGTCCGCATCGACGATGAAGGTGCCTTCGCTCAAATTTTCGAAGGTCTTGAAAAGCGATTCCATCGCGCGGCGCATGACGTCGCTATAGTCCAGGGGAACGTTGATCCAGTCGTTGAGCATGCTGCGTTTGTCTCCGATATCTCTTTATCGAGACAGGATATCTCAAACGGGAGACTGCCTGCATTGGGGCAATCTGCTAGGCTTCGAGGCGCGTGCCCGACCGTGACGCGCGAGAGTTTGTCTCGGCACAGAGACATTCCGAATGCATTTGCGGCCTTCATGCATGGTCAAACGAGCGCAAAGCCCTGTGACTACGCGGATGGCACGGAAGCTGCATTTGCCCGCGCGGCGCGCGATCAATCGCGTCGAGGGTCTTCAAGAGAGACCCGTGATAACAAAACATCAATGGAGACTCCATGTCGTTCATCATCGTGCTCGCCGCCCTGGCGTTCCTGATGCTGGCCGCTTATCGCGGTTACAGCGTCATTCTTTTCGCGCCGATCGCCGCTCTCGCGGCTGTTCTGCTGACCGATCCGGCAGCCGTCGCGCCCGTGTTTTCGGGCATCTTCATGGAGAAGATGGTTGGCTTCGTCAAGCTGTACTTCCCGGTGTTCCTGCTTGGCGCGGTGTTCGGCAAGGTCATCGAACTGTCGGGATTCTCGGAGTCGATCGTTGCCGCAGCGATTCGCTATATCGGCAAGTCGCGCGTCAATGCGGTGATCGTCGCGGTGTGCGCGCTGCTCACGTACGGCGGCGTGTCACTGTTCGTGGTCGTGTTCGCCGTGTATCCGTTCGCGGCGGAGATGTACAGGCAGAGCAATATTCCCAAGCGCCTGATGCCGGGCGCGATTGCACTCGGCGCGTTCTCGTTCACGATGGATTCGCTGCCGGGCACGCCGCAGATTCAAAACATCATCCCGACGACGTTCTTCAAGACGACTGGCTGGGCCGCGCCGTGGCTCGGCGTGATCGGCTCGGTGTTCATCATCGTGGTGGGACTGACGTTTCTCGAATGGCGCCGCCGCCGCGCGATGGCCACGGGCGAAGGCTACGGCACCTCGCTCGTGAACGAGCCTGAGCGCGTCGAGTCGACCAATCTGCCGAATCCGGCGCTGGCGATTGCGCCGCTGATTCTCGTGGGCGTCGCCAACTTCGCGCTCACGAAGTGGATTCCGACGTGGTACGGCGCGAGCTATACCATCGCGCCGGAAGTGCTGCCCGGCGTGCATGCGCCCGTGACCACGGCCGTCAAGACGGTCGTCGCGATCTGGGCAGTCGAAGGCGCGCTGCTGCTCGGCATCGTGCTCGTGTTGCTGACGGCTTTCTCGCGCGTGAAAGATCGCTTCGCCACGGGCACGCGCGTAGCCGTCGCGGGCGCTTTGCTCGCGGCGATGAACACGGCGTCGGAATATGGCTTCGGTGGCGTGATCGCCGCGTTGCCGGGTTTTCTCGTCGTCTCCGATGCGCTGAAGAGCATTCCGAATCCGCTCGTCAATGCGGCGGTATCGGTGAGTTCGCTCGCGGGCATCACGGGGTCGGCGTCGGGTGGCATGAGTATCGCGCTGGCCGCCATGTCCGATACCTTCATCAAGGGCGCCGAAGCCGCACATATTCCGCTGGAAGTTCTGCACCGCGTCGTGGCCATGGCAAGCGGCGGCATGGACACCTTGCCGCACAACGGCGCCGTCATCACGCTGCTCGCGGTGACGGGTCTGACGCATCGGGAGTCGTATCGCGACATCTTTGCGGTGACGGTCATCAAGACGCTCGCGGTGTTCTTCGTGATCGCGGTGTATTACATGACGGGGCTGGTTTGAGAGTTGGAAGTGCTGTTCGCGTCGCGCTTCAGAACGACGCCGAGCGGATGAAATCCAGAAACGCACGCAGCGGCGTCGGCACGTAGCGGTGACCGGAATAGTACAAAAACGGCCCCGGAAACCGCTGCCACCAAGGTTCGAGCACAGGCTCGAGCGAGCCGTTCTCGAAGAACGGCTTCATCCAGTCGTCGAAGAGTTGCACGATGCCGCAACCCGCCAGCGCGGCATCTATTCCAAGATCGGTTGCGGCGCCCGCTCGAACGATGAGCGGGCCGCTCGGCTCGACGCGAATGTGCTCGCCGTCGCGCTCGAATTCCCATGTGGTCATCGCGCCGCTCGCGAAGCGATAGCGCACACACGCATGCTGCAAGAGTTCGCTCGGATGCTGAGGACGACCGCGACGCTCCAGATAAGCGGGTGACGCACCGAGCGCCATTCGTTGCTCGCGCGGACCGATAGGAACGGCGATCATGTCCTGCTCCAGACGTTCGCCGTAGCGGATGCCTGCGTCGCATCCTTCCGCCATCAGGTCGATGAAGCCATCGTCGGCAATCACCTCCAGTTCGATATCCGGGTAAGCCGCGAGAAACGCCGGCACCAGGCGCGGCAGGATGAGTTTGGCCGCGACCACCGGCACATTCAGCTTCAACTTGCCAACTGGCTTGTCCCGAAAGCCGTTCACCACGTCGAGCGCTGCGTCGAGGCCATCGAGCGCGGGCTTGAGTCGAGCCAAGAGACGCGCACCCGCTTCGGTCGTTGTGACGCTGCGTGTCGTGCGATGAAGCAAACGCACGCCGGTGCGGGCTTCGAGACGGCGCACCGCTTCGCTTACGCCGGAAGGGCTGCTGCCGATGGCGCGCGCGGCATCGCGAAAACCGCCCGCTTCGACGACGGCCACGAATGCTTCCAGTTCCTTGAGGTTGGGTCCCATTGTTCGCTCTTTCAGTACACCCTGTGCAGACTCGAGCACGTTATCTTTCGAGGCTCGGTTGGCTATTCTGTCTCCTGTCACAGGAGAGCAAACATGTCCGCAGAAAAGATTGCGATTGTCACCGGCGGCAGCCGGGGCTTAGGCCGAAACACAGTGCTGAATCTCGCCAAGCGAGGCGTCGATATTATCTTTACTTATCACCGGAATCGCGAGGAAGCTGAAAACGTCATCCGATCCGTGTCCGATCTCGGTCGAAAAGCAGTGGCGCTTCAGCTAGACACCGGAAACGTCGGCGCCTTCGATAGCTTTATCGGCAAGGTCCGCGAAACTCTGGCCGAATGGAAAGCAGAACGCTTCGATTTCCTCATCAACAACGCGGGTACATCACATCACAACAGCATCGAGAAAACGACCGAGGAAGAATTGGATGGCCTATATAACGTGCACTTCAAAGGCGTGTTCTTTTTGACGCAGAAACTGCTGCCGCTTATTCGCGACGGCGGGAAGATCGTCAACTTGTCTTCCGGGCTGACGCGAATCATCGTACCGGAAAGCGGCGCTTACGGCTCGCTTAAGGGCGCGGTCGAAGTATTGACGAAATACATGGCGAAGGAACTCGCGCCGCGCCGGATCGCAGTAAACGTGGTCGCGCCTGGTGCTATTCAGACGGATTTCAGCGGCGGAATAGTTCGGGATAGTGCCGAGTTGAATAAGCGCATTGCCGACATGACAGCGCTGGGCCGTGCCGGATTGCCCGACGACATTGGCCCGATGATCGCGTCGCTGCTCTCCGAAGATAATCGGTGGATCAACGCTCAGCGTATTGAAGTGTCGGGCGGCATGGCGATTTAACGCCTACGCATAGGAAAATAGATCGCTGCGCCCGTGGTTCGAAGCGGGCGCGGGCGAGCTTTCTTTCGACTTAATGCTTTTCGGGGAATAGCGCGGCTTGAACCATCGCGCGGACATTTTCGCCCTTGTCGACGAGAAACTCGTCGCGGTCTTTTCCGGCAATCCATTGCGGCGCGCGGCCGCGGCCGCTCCAGGTCGCGCCGCTCACCGGGTCGCGATATTTCGCCGGGGCGTCGGCGCGCTGGGCGCCCGACTTCGGACCAAACAATTCGTTAAGCGAAATACCGTACTGTCGCATCTTCTGAACGATTTCCTTCAGTACGAGCTGCGTCTCTTGTTCTTTTGCTTCGTTCAACTGCCGCTCCAGCGCTTGCTGCTGCGCGACGAGGCGGGTAATTTCAGGGTTTTGATAAGCCATGTGCGTAGTATTTGTTCGATGAGCCGTATCGCCATCGATGCGTGGAGTAGAAGCATTATAAGACTTCTCGCGCAAGCCATGGACTCGAAACGAGTCTGCTCGTCCGTTTTGCGTCTTACGTCCACGCATGGAATCTCGCAGCGGCTTCGAATGCTCAAAGTTCGCGCGCAACCGTGAATCTGGTTCTGACGTGTTTTGGATTCTCCAGTTCATCGACCACTGCGACCGCTAAATCGGCGACGGAGATGCCGGCCGGCTTGTCGCCATCCATTAAAAGGTTCTCCGAGCCAAGTCGATAAGAACCCGTGCGCTCACCTTCTTCGAGAAAAGCGGGCGGGCTTACGAAAGTCCAATCCAGGACCGTGTTGCCGCGAATTGCATTGAGCGCGTCGCGGGCGGCGGTTGCGCCCGGAATGATGTTCGCCGGCACATGCGAACTGAACTCGTCGGTATCGATGAGTTGCACGCCAGGCGCGACGAACAGGCTCGCGGCGCCGCCAATGACCACATAGCGCCGAACGCCGCTTGCCTCGACGCCGCGAACGATTGCCGAATTGCCGCGAGTGAAGTTCTCGAACAGTTCGGGGTCGTTCCATCCGGGGTTGAACGCGGACACCACGGCATCGTGACCGCGCACGGCGTTCGCCACCGACTCCCACGAATACGCGTCGCCGACAACGACTTTGAGACGCTCGGACGACGCCGCGCTTGCGGCGTTGCGAAGCAATACCGTGACCTCGTGGCCTCGTTGAAGAAGTTCTTTCTTGAGATGCGTTCCAACAAAACCGGTCGAACCAATGAGAGCGACTTTCACGTGACATCCTCTAAAAAAATAGCGATACGAGGATGCTAGCTTCTCAAGCAGCGATTTATAATCCGCCGAAAACGACAATCAAATTTAAGTCACACTTCAAAATGAATGATCTTCGGCCGTTCGTGATCTTCGCGGAGACCGTCTCCCACGGTTCCATGAGCGCTGCCGCTGCGCGTCTAGGGATGAGTGCATCGGCGGTGAGTCAGGCAATCAAGGCGCTTGAACGGGAATCCGGTGTGACCTTGCTTCATCGGTCGACGCGCAAATTGACGCTGACCGAGGACGGCGAGCGCTGTTACGCCCATTGCCTGAGGTTGATCGAGGCGTGGAAAGCAGCGTCCGAATCGCTCGCTCAGGCACGGGACGCGCCAACCGGCGAATTGCGCGTCGCCGCGCCGATTGGCTTCGGGTCGTATATCGCGCCCGCGCTGGCTCCGGTCCTTTCCACGTGGCCAAAGTTGCGACTGCGCCTTTTGGTCAGCGACGAGATGGTCGATCTCATCGATGCGCGCGTCGATATCGCCATTCGCGTTGGCAAGCTCGCGGATTCCGGTTGGGTCGGCCGTCCACTCTGCGAACTCGAAACGATTCTCTGCGCCTCGCCGGCGTACTTGCAGCGTCACGGCACGCCGCAAAGTCCGCAAGAACTGACGACGCATCATTGGATATCGCTGGAACGCGAACTGGACGAATCCGGCCAGAACGCCAGCACGCCCGACGATGACGCACCTTCGCTCGTCCTCGATTTGCAAGGAGACAAGCGCGTGAAAGAGACGGTGCGCGCGCCAGTGCGCATTGCAAGCACTACACAACCCACGGTTCAACAGATCTGCGAACAAGGTTTAGGCATTGCGCGCTTGGCATATATCGACGCGCAAAGCTCGATCAAGCGTCGGACGCTCGTTCATGTGCTTCCAGACTGGCGGCTTCCTGTGCTACCGGTGACGTTGGTATCGCCGAAGAAGAGCACCGAGCCTGCGAAGGTTCGCGCAGCGGTCGAAGCGTTGAAGGCTTACTTCACCCGTCTTCCGTCGACTCGGGATAGGTGAACACCCCGCGCCCCAAAAACATCCAAAACATAAAAGTGAAAAGAGTTTGCAATTTGCAAAGACTTTTCACTAGAATGGCACGCATACCCCGAGTCGACGAACAACAACCGTCCGATGCCCCGACCATGAGCGCCGTCGCTGAACGCATTCTTCGTGTGCTGGAAGAGCTTGCCAACTCGCCGGAGGGCAAGACGCTCTCCGAGTTGTCGACGAGTCTCGACCTGCCCATTACGGCGACGCACCGCTTGCTCGCCGACCTCATGGAGCAGGACTACGTTCGCAAAGACGAACGGCGCGGGGAGTTCACGCTGACCATGAAGATGCCGTCGCTCGGACTGCGTTTCTTGAGCGCGGGCGGCGTCGTCGATATTGCGCAGCCCATTCTGGAGCGTCTCGCATCGACATCGGGAGAATTGGTGCGGCTTGCAATCGTCGATGGCGAACAACTGATCTATGTCGCGAAGGCGCAAGGCGCGCGGCAAGGCATTCGCTACGACCCGGAGATGGGACGCCCCGTTACGTTGTCCTGCAGTGCGGCGGGAATGATTTGGCTCGCGGGCAAGAGCGACGAAGAAGTCATGCGGCTCGTATCGAAACAGGGATTCGGCGTGCCGTCGGATTTCGGCCCGAACGCGCCCACGACGTTCAAGGCACTGATTCCGCATATCGATGCCGCCCGCACCAACGGCTATGCAACCACGCACGACATGTTCTTGCCTGCGATGAGCTCGATGGCGACAACCGTGCATGCCGAGAACGGCGAGGTTCGCGCAATTCTGATCATCGCGGGACCCATGTCGCGATTGACCGACGCAAAGATGAAAGAGCTCGTGCCGTCATTGATGTCGACGTCGAAAGAGCTGTCTGAAGCAAGCGGAGTGTCGCCCATGCTTCGTCAGGCGATGAAAGGCCCTAACTTCGCGGTCAGCATCGCTAGTTGATGCGCGGCGAAACAAAGCGTTGAAAACGCGTCCTCATTAAATCGTATAACTAAATATATAACCCGAAGATCGGTTCTGACACATCAGGAGGAGACACAAATGGGAATGGAAAACGCGGACGGCTCGCAACGCTCCATGGCGAATCGCGCGGTAAGCGCCGCCACGCTCGGAACGGCGCTCGAATGGTTCGACTTCACGCTTTACGGTTCGGTCGCGGCCACGGTGCTTCCCAAACTCTTCTTCCCGAGCATGGAGCCAAACTCCGCGCTGCTGGCGTCGCTCGCGACCTTCAGCGTGGGTCTCGCGGCACGGCCGCTTGGCGCCATCATTTGCGGCCATTTCGGCGACAAGATCGGACGGCGCAACCTCATGCTCGGCACAGTCTCGGTGATGGGCATTACCTCCGTGTTGATGGGCCTGCTTCCGACTTATCTGCAGATCGGCATGCTCGCGCCCATTCTGCTCGTCGTCTTGCGCATCATCCAGGGATTCGCGCTCGGTGGCGAATCCACCGGCGGACAACTGATGGCGCTCGAACACGCGCCCGCGGACCGGCGCGGAAAATATTCCGGCTTGATCGGCATGTGTGCGCCGCTGAGTCAGATCCTCGCGAATGCCGTTCTGTTGATTCTATCCGCAACAATGAGCGCCGATGCCTTCACGAGTTACGGCTGGCGCATTCCCTTCGTCATGAGTTTCCTGCTCGTGATCGTCGGCATCTACATTCGTCTGCGCGTGTCGGAAACGCCCGCATTCGTGCAGATGAAGCAGTCTGCGGTAGCCAACGTAAGCAGCCCGCTCAAGGACGCGTTTCGTCTTCACTACAAGACCATCATTCGCATGATGCTCTTCTTCTGCGGCCCCACGGCACTGTTCTATCTTGCGGTCGTGTTCACGCTCGGTTATCTAACGAACTCGCTCGGCGTGCCGAAGCAGACTGGGTTCACGCTGCTAATGATCGGCAACGCATGCGCAATCGCCGGTTCCATTCTCGGCGGATTGTTGAGCGACCGCATCGGCCGAAAGCGCGCGTTGCTCATCGCATCCGCAGCGACGTTCGTCATCATGATGTTCTACTTCCCGCTGCTCGCCACGAAGAACTTTGCGACGATGGCGATCGCCATGGGCCTCTTCATGGGCTTCGTTCAGGTTCAGACGGGCATTCAGCCGGTCGCGTTTGCGGAAGCCTTCCCGACGAACGTCCGATACTCGGCATCGGCACTCGCGTTCACCGGCGCAAGCCTCTTCGCAGGCGGCCCGATTCCGGTTGTCGCCACGTGGCTTTTGAATCTCAGTCACGGCTCGCCGTGGACATTGGTCGCACTCGTGGCGTCGTTGAATGCGCTGTCCTTTTGCATGATCGCGATCGGACCGGAGACGAAAGGCATCGACATGAATCGGCTCGATTCCACCGACGACGTCATCGGCAAACAGAATTCGAGCGCACATCAGGCTACTTACTGAGACGCGTGGAATCACGCCTCCATCCACCATTCAATCGATACCGCGAGAAAACACATGACCGATCGACACACAGGTTTGCTCGCCATTTGGAGCACGATCGAAGCACACAACGAAACCGATTACTTGCACTGGCTCACGCGTGAACATGTCTTCGAGCGGGTAGGCGTGCCGGGATTTCGTTCGGGCCGCGTATTCAAGCGTCGCGCAAGCAAGCCTTCGGAATACCTCATGCTCTACGAGCTCGACACTGCGAACGTGATGTCGAGTACCGGCTATCTTTCGCGTCTCAACGACCCGAGCGAATGGACGCAACGAATCATGCCGAACCTGATGCGCTTCCGGCGTGGCGGGGGTTCAGTGGTGCTGAAGGGGGGTCATGTCGGCGGGTATGGAAGTCATATCGCCATCGCACGCTTTGAAGACATCATGCCGGACGAGTTGACCGGTTCGACAGGGCAAGAACTGATCGACGCTTTGGCCCGGCTCGACTGGGTCGTCACCGTTCAGGCGATGACGGTACAAACCGACGGAACGTCCATTGCCACACGAGAAAAGTCGATGCGGCGTAGTCAGGAAGGCGCTTTCTGCGGGCTGCTCGTGATTGAGGCGCTCGATCATGCATCGCTCGATAACGCCATTACTCACGCAACTCGCGTGCTTCCGACGACCGAAGGAAAATTCGAGTTGTTCGACGCCATCTTCAGTTGCCATAAGCCTTGAGGCGCACGAGCCTAAGTGCCGTTAGACTAAAGGCATCCCCGGCCTATCCATAACGCGCGACATGAACGATATCGAATCGAGAATTTCATCGAGCTTCTTTGCTCAAGGCTTGATGAAAACGCTTGGCGCCACATTGATGTCGGTATCCGAAGGCGAAGTCCGAATCAGTCTGCCCTTTTCAGCGGCTTTATCGCAGCAGCAAGGCTTCGCTCATGCCGGTGTGATTACGAGCATCGTGGACAATGCTTGTGGCTATGCCGCTTTAACCAAGGCACCGGAAGGGCACGACGTGGTGACGGCGGAATTCAAGGTGAATTTTCTGCGGCCCGCAATAGGAGCGTCGTTTCTAGCCGTGGGCAAGGTCGTCAACGCGGGCAGGCTTCTGACTGTTTGTACCGGCGAGGTGTTCGCTATTGGCGATGCTCAATCGGCGCCGAAGTTGATAGCGGTGATGCAGGCAACCATCGCTACGGTTTCCTCGAAGGCATGAAGCACCGTTGAAAGCCGGCGGCCCTGGTGAGATCAGGAACCACTGGCAATGTGTCATCGTTCAATTAAAGCTTTAAACGTAGGCTTCGCGCTGCCACGGTCCCCACTCACCGCCCATCGCCTTGGTGCGCGTGTACGTTGCGCTTTGGCCTGTCGGCGTGTCCGAGGCATCGTCGGCCTGCACTGCATCCGTGGTGTGAAGCGCAAAGGCCTGGCGGTCGTGCGTATCGACAGTTACGCGTCCAATCGGACCCTTGACGGGTTCCGCATCGCCCTCTTGCGATGATTCAAGCAACGCGAGGTAAGGTGTCAGGCGTCCCCAAAAGTCGGTGAGCTCTTCCTGTACGTAACGCGTCATAAAGTGTCTCCCAAAGCCCTCTAGCTTACCGCACATCGCGCAAACGTCCTTCTTTGTCGGAAGATGAGTCGAGACATTGCGTCGGAGCGTGCGACTTCAAACGCCCGTCGCCATTCCCGTAAGTAGCCTTTCGACGGCCGCGCCGATGTGTGGTGTAGCGAATAGAAACCGCAGGCCTGTGACGTTACTTTGGTACACGAGAAGCATGGCCCACGCGTCCGAGGATGCAAGCGGATCCGTGACGTCCCGACAACGTAACGCCATTGAAGCAACCGTTAGAAAAGCAGCCAGAGCCATGCCTACGACCAACAAATACCTCTCTGAGAACTCGCAAGTGCGAATTGGCCTCGTCACGCAAGGCCACATTTCGACTATCGAGTGCATGCTGGAAGGCGGAGCGGCGTGGCCCGACATCGGCCGCGCAATCAACTGGGACCCCGCGGCCGCGGCTCAGGATTATGCAATCTACGCGTTCACGCAGCTTAGGCGCTTGCGTCAGGGGGCTAAAGATCACTAATCGCGTGAGTCGCGGCTAGCGAATAGAAGAAGGATGATGCGCCAGCGCAGTCACCTGCATCGTCATGAACGGAAACAAAGGCAACGCGGACAAGATCGTATGAAGCTCGTCATGCGAGTCCACGTCGAAGACGCTGAAATTCGCGTACTCACCAACCACGCGATGCAACTGCTGCCACTTCCCTTCACGCTGCAATTGCTGCGAATACGCCTTCTCGCGAGCCTTGATGTCTTCAGCTTGCGCTTGCGGCATGTCGTGCGGCAGATGCACGTCCATTCTTACGAGATACAGCATATTTCCTCCTAAGCGGCGACGCTGATTCCGCATGCGAAAACAAGCGTCATGTCTCATCCGGCAATGAACCTTCAGGCCTTCTTGTCGCGACGATAAAACGCCAGCTTTTCCTCGTCGATTTGCAGCCCCAGCCCCGGACCTGCCGGCATATGCAGATCGAAGTCGCGATACTGCGGACGAGCGGTCACAATGTCGTCCTTGAGCAATAACGGCCCAAAGAGCTCCGTACCCCAAGCGAGTTGCGGAAGCGCGCTAAAGCCATGTGCGGAAGCAACGGAACCGATACTCCCTTCTAGCATCGTCCCGCCGTAAATCAGCACGCCCGCTGCATCGGCAATCGCAGCCGTGCGCATCATGCCGAAGATGCCGCCGGACTTCGCGATCTTCAGCGCGAATACATCGGCGCATGCGTCGCGCACGAGTTCGAGGGCATCTTCGGGACCGGTCACGCTTTCATCGGCCATGATGGGCACGTTGAATCGCGCGGCGAGCCGGGCAAGCGCGCCGCGATGCTCACGCGGCGTCGGTTGCTCGACGAGATCGACGCCCGCCGCTTCCAGCGCTGCAATGCCGAGCGTGGCATCGACTTCGCTCCATGCCTGATTGACGTCTACCGTTACCTTGGCCCGGTCACCCAAAGCCGACTTTATCTTCGAGACATGGGCCACGTCATCGCGCACGCCGCGGCGGCCGATCTTCAGCTTGAACACATTGTGGCGGCGTTCGGCGAGCAGCATCTCGGCTTCTTCGATATCGCGATTCGTGTCGCCGCTGGCAAGCGTCCACAGCACCGGCAGCGTCTTGCGAACCGCGCCACCGAGCAACGTGGACACCGGCACGCCAAGGCGTTTGCCTTGCGCATCCAGCAGCGCCGTCTCGATCCCCGACTTGGCGAAGCGGTTGCCACGCGCGACCTTGTTCAGCTTGAGCATGACCGCGTTGATATTGTTCGCGTCCTGTCCGACGAGCGCCGGAGCCAGGTAAGTATCGATGGTCAGCTTGATACCCTCGGGACTTTCCTCGCCGTAAGACAAGCCACCGATAGTCGTGGCTTCGCCGATGCCCTCGATGCCATCGCTCGAACGCAGGCGGATGATGACCATGGTTTGTTGCTGCATCGTCGCCATGGAAAGCTGATGCGCGCGAATGGTCGGCAAATCGACCAGAATCGCCTCGACGGATTCGATGTGAGGGTTCATACCTGGATTGGCGAAGTGGATGGGTTGAACGAAGTATCGAACGGCGAATAACACCTTGTCCAAGACCTTCGACGTCTAATGCCATACTCGCCAGGTATCGAAACTTAGCGCCCTCGGTCGGTGCGAGGCGCGTAAGGCACGTGTTCCTCATCGTAGAGCCGATAAATCAATTCGAGCATCTCGCGAATGTCGCGCGATTCGTCGAGCGCTCGCATGCTCATGATGATGGGCGAAACCAGCGTGGGGTCGTCCAGGTCCTTGTAACTCACATCATCACGCTTGAGGCCATACACACTGCTCGGCACGATCGAGATGCCTTCACCCGCCGCCACGAGACCAAGCGCTATCTGCAGCTCGCGCACTTCGTAAATTCGCCGGGGTTCGAGCGCTCGGTCCTTGAAAGCGGCAAGCACCTGGTCCGCGTAACTCGGGCGAGGCGCCTTCGGATAGACGATCAACGTCTCGTTGAGCAAGTCACGCAGCGCGAGCACCGGCTTGAGAACCGAGAGCGCATGCCCCTGCGGAAGCGCCACGATCATCTTTTCTTCCCGCAGAATGACCCGGCGAATATTCGCGTCTTCATTGCGGATTCGACCGAACCCCACGTCGATATGACCGTCCTTGAGCGCGCGAAGCTGGTCCATCGTCGACATCTCATGCAGGCTCAACTCGACGGTAGGATTTTCGTCGCGAAAGCGGCGGATGATCTTGGGCAGCATGCCGTATAGCGTCGAGCCTACGAAACCAACGGACAAGCTGCGTTCGATATTGCCAACGCGCCTTGTCATCGATTCGAGTTCGGACGTCTGCGCAATCAGCTGCGCGGCATGCGAATAAAAGAACTTGCCCGTCTCTGTCAGCTTGAGCGGCCGCGAGTTGCGCTCGAGCAGTTGAACGCCCAGCGTCTCTTCGAGCTGCTGAATCTGACGGCTCAGTGGCGGCTGCGCGATGTTGAGCCGCTGCGCGGCGCGCGTGAAGTTCCGCTCTTCCGCCACGGCCACGAAATAGCGCAGGTGTCGCAATTCCATTTCTATACCTCCTTGGTATAGCCCGATACCAAATCAGTGTTGGACGGCGGTCTGGCGGCTCATTATTCTGCAATCACACTCTGTTTTCGCCGCCGATCATACCTTCCAAACATTATACGGACTGCGGAAAAACGAGGGTTAACCCCCACCGAACAAGAGATTCAGGAGCAGACAAATGAGCGTCAAAGTGTTCGATTCGAAGGAAGCGCAGGACCTCTTGAAGGCCGCTGCGAATCTCGGAAGCAAGGACGGTAACGCACGCGCCAAGCAGATCACTCATCGCTTGCTGGGTGACCTCTTCAAGGCCATCGACGACCTCGACATGACACCCGACGAGATCTGGGCCGGCGTGACCTATTTCAACAAGCTCGGACAAGATGGCGAGGCTGCACTCTTGGCCGCTGGTCTCGGTATCGAGAAGTATCTCGACATCCGCATGGATGCGGAAGACCGTGAAGCAGATATCCACGGCGGCACGCCGCGCACCATTGAAGGTCCGTTGTACGTTGCCGGCGCTCCGGTGCGTGATGGCGTCTCCAGAATCGACATCAACGCGGACGAAGACGCGGGTCCGCTCATCATCCGCGGCACGGTGACGAGCCCGGATGGCAAGCCCGTACCGAATGCGGTCGTGGAATGCTGGCACGCAAACTCGAAGGGCTTCTATTCGCACTTCGACCCGACGGGCGCGCAAGACGCCTTCAATCTTCGTGGCGCGGTAAAGACGGGTGCCGATGGCAAATACGAATTCCGCACGCTCATGCCCGTGGGTTACGGCTGCCCGCCGCACGGCGCGACTCAGCAACTGCTCGACCTCATCGCGCGCCACGGCAATCGTCCGGCGCACGTGCATTTCTTCGTGACTAGCGACAAGACTCGCAAGCTCACGACGCAAATCAACATCGAAGGCGACCCGCTCATCTGGGATGATTTTGCCTATGCGACTCGCGAGGAACTCGTGCCGCGCGTGATCGGGAAGACGGGCGGTGCTGCGCTGGGACTCAAGTCCGACGCGTACAAGGAAATCGAATTCAACATCGAGTTGACTCCGCTGGTTCAAGGTAAGGACAACCAGCTGGTCAATCGCCCTCGCGTATCTGTCGCGGCTTAACCGCCCGCGCGGCCGCCGCTGTTACGCGGCCAAACCTCTTTCGCAAATTCTTTGAACCGATGCAAGCGCTTCGCACGAAGCCTGCATAGGGAGACGAGTCATGCCCGCAACCATCGATAAAGCGCGACAACTGGACGACTTGCTGAACAACGCCGTTCAGGATGACAAGGAAAGCGGTGTGTTCCGCTGCCGCCGCGATATTTTCACGAACGCCGATTTGTATGAACTCGAAATGAAGCACATCTTCGAGAGTAATTGGGTGTATCTCGCGCACGAGAGCCAGATTCCAGACAACAACGACTACTACACCACGTGGATCGGCCGTCAGCCGATCGTCATCACGCGTGACAAGGTTGGCGAATTGCACGCCGTCATCAATGCTTGCGCACACAAGGGTGCGATGCTCTGCCGTCGCAAGCATGGCAACAAGGGCAGCTTCACGTGCCCGTTCCACGGCTGGACGTTTTCCAACGCAGGCAAGCTATTGAAGGTCAAGGACGAGAAGACGACCGAGTACCCGGTGCAGTTCAATAAGCAAGGCTCGCACGACTTGAAGAAGGTTGCGCGCTTTCAGAACTACCGTGGCTTCCTTTTCGGCAGCCTGAGCGAAGACGTCATGCCGCTCGAAGACTATCTCGGCGAGACCAAGGTCATCATCGATCAGATCGTCTCGCAGGCGCCTGAAGGTCTCGAAGTGTTGCGCGGCAATTCCTCGTACATCTACGACGGCAACTGGAAGATGCAGATGGAAAACGGCTGCGACGGCTATCACGTCAGCACCGTGCACTGGAACTACGCTGCAACCATGGGCCGTCGCAAGGTCGAAGGCACGAAGGCCGTCGATGCCAACGGCTGGAGCAAGTCCGTCGCTGGCGTATATGGCTTCGAGCATGGACATATCCTGCTTTGGACCAACACGATGAATCCGGAAGTGCGTCCGGTGTATCAACATCGCGAAGAGATCGCAGCACGCGTGGGCGACGAAAAGGCGAAGTACATTGTCAATCAGACACGCAATCTTTGCGTGTATCCGAACGTGTTCTTGATGGACCAGTTCAGCACGCAGATTCGCGTGATCCGCCCGATCAGCGTCGACAAGACTGAAGTGAACATCTTCTGCTTCGCACCCAAAGGCGAGAGCGCGGAAAGCCGTGCCATCCGCATTCGTCAATACGAAGATTTTTTCAACGTCTCGGGCATGGGCACGAGCGACGACCTCGAAGAATTTCGCGCGTGTCAGGCGGGCTATGCGAGCACGACATCGATGTGGAATGACATGTCGCGCGGCGCGCCGCTATGGGTGCATGGACCCGATGCAAATGCAAAAGGCATGGGACTGAAGCCGCTTATCTCGGGCGAGCGCAGCGAAGACGAAGGGCTCTTCGTGGTGCAACACGAGTACTGGATGCACGTCATGCGCGAAGCTCTACGCAAGGAACAGACGGAGGCGACGGTATGAGCATCGACTATCAAAAGGTCTGTGCCGCGCTCTATCAAGAGGCGCGCTTTCTGGATGACCGTCAGTGGGACGAGTGGCTCGCTTGCTACACAGAAGACGTCGAGTACTGGATGCCCGCCTGGGACGACGATGACAAGCTCACCGACGACCCGCACAGTCAAATCTCCTTGATGTACTACGCCGACCGCGGCGGCCTGGAAGATCGAGTGTTCCGCATCAAGACCGAGCGCAGCGGTGCGTCGATGCCGGAACCGCGCACCAGCCACAACGTGACGAACGTCGAGCTGCTGGCCGAACGCGCGAATGAAGTGGACGTGCGCTACAACTTCAATACGCAGAGCCATCGCTACAAGATGACCGACTATTTCTTCGGCACCATTTTCGTTACCTTCCGCAAGGTGGATGACCGTCTCTTGATTGCCAGCAAGAAGATTGCGTTGAAGAACGACTATATCCGCCAGGTACTCGACGTCTATCACGTCTGAAGCGCTTGATGGGAACGAGACACGAAGCAGGAGACAACATGTCTAGCTACAACATCGCATTGAACTTCGAAGACGGCGTGACTCGCTTTGTCGAATGCAAGGCGGGCGAGAAGGTCCTCGATGCCGCATTTCGAGCCCGGATCAACTTGCCGATGGATTGCTCCGACGGTGTATGCGGCACCTGCAAATGCCGCGCGGAAAGCGGCGCGTACGACCTCGGCGACGACTATATCGAAGACGCGCTAAGCGACGACGAAAAGGAAACCGGCCTTGTCCTCACGTGCCAGATGGTGCCGCAAAGCGACTGCGTGATTGCAGTGCCGGCATCGTCAGTAGTGTGCAAGACCGAGCAAAGCAAATTTGCCGCGACCGTCGCGAAGGTTGAACCGCATAACGACGCAGCCGTCGTGCTCGAATTCGATGTCGAAGCTGCCGCGCCTGTGTTCCTCGCCGGTCAATACGTCAATATCGATGTGCCGGGCAGCGGGCAGCATCGCTCCTATTCGTTCTCTTCCGCGCCTGGTGAAAGCAAGGTCAGCTTCCTGATCAAAAAGATTGCGGGCGGCGTAATGAGTACCTGGCTCGAATCCGCGCAGCCGGGCGACAAGACCCAATTGACAGGGCCGCTGGGTAGCTTCTATCTGCGCCCCGTCGAGCGGCCGTTGCTCTTTCTTGCGGGTGGCACTGGTTTAGCGCCCTTCTTGTCGATGCTGGAAGTCTTATACCGGACGAACGCGCAGCAAAGGGTTCATCTCATCTACGGTGTGACGCGAGACCTCGACCTCGTGCAAACCGATGCAATAGCTGCGTATGCCATGAAGCTCCCGCACTTCACTTACAGCACCGTCGTGGCCGATGCCGAATCGAATCATCCACGCAAAGGCTGGGTCACGCAGCACATGTCGGCAGAGTCATTGAATGACGGTGACGTCGATGTCTATCTCTGCGGTCCTCCTCCAATGGTCGATGCCGTGCGCAAGTACTTCGACGATACCGGCGTGAAGCCGAATAGCTTCCACTACGAGAAGTTCACCCCTAACGCCGCGCCGGAGACCGCATGAACACCAACCGATTCGCCGGCAAAGTCATGGTGGTCACAGGCGCGGCGCAAGGGATCGGGCGGGGCGTTGCACTTCGTGCGATCGCGGAAGGAGCGAAGGTTCTATTCGTCGATCGAGCGGACTTCGTGGCGGAAGTCGCCGCTGAAGCACAAAGCGATGATGCGGCTGCGTTTGTCGCCGATCTCGAAACCTACGACGGTGCGGCATCGACGATGGCTTTTGCAAAGAACAGGTTCGGTCGGATCGACATTCTCATCAACGGCGTGGGCGGCGCCATTCGCATGCGCCCTTTCGCGGAGTTCGAGCCCGCGCATATCGATGCGGAGATTCGGCGTTCGCTTATGCCAACGCTTTACGCGTGTCATGCCGTGCTTCCGTACATGCTCGCGCAGGGTTGCGGCACCATCGTCAACATTTCATCGAATGCGACTCGCGGGATTCGGCGCGTACCGTACTCCGCGGCAAAGGGCGGCGTGAACGCGATGACTCAATCGCTTGCGATGGAGTATGGCGCGTACAACATCCGCGTCGTTGCGGCTGCGCCCGGCGGGACAGAGGCACCTCCGCGACGAGTGCCTCGTAACGCCTCAGGCGATAGCGAGCAAGAGAAAGCATGGATGGGCGAGGCGGTCAAGCAGGTCACCGAGTCGACCTTCCTCAAGCGTTACGGCACGCTCGACGAGCAGATAGCGCCGATTCTCTTTCTTGCCTCGGATGAGGCGGCGTATATCACGGGTGCGGTGCTGGCCGTGGCGGGTGGGGATAATGGGTGAGACCAAGGAACACGCTGCTGCTCAGTGTTCGCAATGGCCCCTCACTCCACCGTGACCGACTTTGCCAGAGTCCGCGGCTTATCCACATCCGTGCAGCCCTTCGATCAATACGGGAACGATATTGCGTTGGGTATGGCGCCGACGATGCCATACATGGCTTTGCTCTCTCAGATGATGTTGTTCTTCGTTGCGTTCAATTCGCTGGTAGCGCTCCTGTACCTACCGTGGCGAGCGCGCCATCGGTGACATAGGGCACGATGCCGTCGGCCGCGATGCGTGCGGCCGTCGCGGCCTTGCAATCGGCGTCGGCGGGTGCGCAATAGTCGATCGAAAGGACCGGCAGATGGTATCGATCGCGGATGGTCGTGGCCTGCATCAGCAGCCAGTCGCGGTCGGCCTGCGGTACTTCCGTATAGCGTTGCTTGCCTGCATCCCAGCCGCGATACAGCGATTCGAACGCGACCATCCAGGCTGATTCATGCACTTGAGGCAGCACTTCAAAGCCGCGATTGAAGATCAGCTTCGCTTCCGGATAACGCGCCTTGATGGCGCGAATGACGCGCACGAGTCCCGCTTCCTGTGCCGCACGCGCGGCATCGGTCGTGGCGATCAGCTGATACGAATCGAGCGTATCGAGAAAGAAGCCGCGATAACCCTTCTTCCACAACGGTGCGATAACCTTGTTCACGACGAACGCCGGCCATTGCGCCGCCGTTTGATCCACCACATGCGACGCCCACGCCTGATTCACGCCAGGCATCCACGCAGACGGAATTGCCTTGAAGTAAGCGCGATGCGGATTCACTTCGCCGATGCTCACGTAAGCAAACCACGCCGTGTGCGTATCCGCATGAGCTTGCGGATCGAAATGTGCATCGGGCTCGACTACGACGACATCGAAACCGGTGAGTTCCTCGACAGGCGGATTTGCGCCGTAATACAGCGCGACCGATGGCGTTTGCGCGTGCGCGGCCGTCACCATCGCCCCGAAGGCGGCGATCCGCGCGAAATGCAGCAATGCGCGCAGGCCAGATCGTCGGACGAATTTTTTCATGTCGTTAAGCCACTCAGCCGCGCAGCATGTAAGTCTCGTATTCGAGAGACAGGAACTTGCGGTCGAGCACCTTCACGGCGGCCACCACGACGACGAGCAACGCCAGTGCGAACCCATAGCCGTAGAGATCCGGTCCGAGCCGCAACGTAATGCCCGTGAAAAGGCCATTCAACAGGACGAACGCGCCGGTGAGCTTCATGACGGTGCGTCGTCCATCGAGATAGAAGAAGACGTTGAGCAGGCCGAGCAGCAGCACTTGCAGACTCGCGGACACGACATCGACGACCAAGAGCGGCATATACAAGGGCGAGATGCCGAGCAAGCCCAGCACGCGCTCACCGAACGCAACGATCAGCAGCAGCACCACCGTCTGCACCTTGATGATTTCATAGAGCCCGGCACGCACGCTGCCCACCATCATGTCGCGCATCTCGCTGATATGGCGCAGCGTCGCGCCGCTGCGCACGGCGTCGTAGAACGCGTCGTAGTATTCGACGAAGTCCGCTTCGATACGGACGAGGAACGTCGCCATGCCCGGCATCACGCATACGTAAGCGATAAAAATGGGGATGTCGTAAATCACCGATGCGTTCAGCGGCCCAATGACTCGCGTGCCCGTGCCCGGCGCATACCAGAACATGAACTTGTCGAGCCACACGCCGATATTGAACAGCAAGCCGACGAGCGCGAGACTAGGATAGGCATAACGTCTTTCGAACACTTCGAACGACACGAAGCGCTCGCTGCGATAGTTCCGGTAAATCAAGCCCGACAAACCCGCCAGCAAGACGATATGGCCGGCCACGAAACCGCCCAGCAAACCGATGAGTCCATAGCCGTTCAGTGCGAGCGCAAGACAAACGACGCACGCATAACCCACGGCGAACACGTAAAGAATCTGCCGATACTGCTTCACGCTCGACAGAAAGATCACCGCGATCCAGATATTGCTGACCACCACGAAGCCGGTAATCATCAACAGGCGATAGACGATCGGCTCTTCACGAAAGCCTAGTAACATCGCAACGACCGCAACCACGCTCGAAAGAGCCGAAGACACGAGCACGACGCCGTTGTAATTGGACAGCACGAGGTCATCGCGCTTCTCGAACAAGCGGTCGGAAATGAAGCGCGTGAACGAGAGTTGCAACGGTCCCGTCAATATCAGACTAAGCGCGATCAAATATGTCACCGACACCTGAAACTGCACGATCGCAAACTTCGGTATGACTGAAGCCAGGCTGATGAGCCCGATGATCAAAATGCCGAAGATCGACAGAATGAGCGGACCTGAACTGATCAACCCTGCATAGGCATACGCGCGCGCCACGCCCGCGAGCGTGTCGCGGCGCATGATCTTGCGCAATTCGAAACCAATGCCGGCCATCAGCGTGACTCCTGCGATGCAAGCGGCTCTTTCGCGGCGCCTGCCGGTTTGTGATGATGCATCGGGCATTGCGCGGCGCTGGCCGACATGCCGCTGCGCGCGCGATCCGGCAGTGCCGACAGCCGGTCATACAGCGCGCGATAACGGTCGATCATCTGCTTCTTCGTGTAATAGCGGCGCACGCGTGCGAGGCCGGCTTGTTGTGCGGCTTGCCAGCGCGTTTCATCCGCGAGCAAGGACAGCACGGCCTGCGCGAACGCGGCCGGGTCCGCAAGCTGCACGACGCCGCCCGCCGATCCGAGCGCGCGATCTTCCTCATCCACGCCTTCGATCAATTGGCGGCACGACCCGACATCCGTCGTGATGGCGGGCACGCCCGCTGCGAAACCTTCGAGCACCACGAGCGGCAGCGCTTCGCTGATCGAGGTCAGTGCGATGACATCGACTTGCGGCAGCATGTCGTCAATACGCTGAAAGCCGAGAAACCTGAGATTGCGGCTCAAGCCGAGACTCTCCACCAATGCGCGGCATTCGAGCGCATAAGCGGGATCTTCTTCTTCCGGTCCGATGATCCAGCCTTCCAGGTCCGGCATGCTGCGCGACGCGATGAAGATCGCGCGAATGAAAGTCTTGATGTCCTTGATCGGCACCACGCGTCCGATCAGCGCAACCACGCGATTCGAACGCGGCTTGCGTTGCGCGACGAGCGGCCCGAGCGCATCGACGTCGATGCCGTTGGGGATACACTGCGTGCGCTCGGCACGCGCACCGTCCGTCACCTGACGCTGGCGATTCGCTTCGTAGAGCGCGACGATATCGTCGGCGGCGTCGTAGGCAAGCTTGCCGATCGCTTCGAAGAAACGCACCCACAGTTCGCGGAAGTAACTCACCCGCGAGATGTCGCGTTCGAACACACCGCGGTTGTCGCGAATCCACTGGCTTTGCAGCAAGTCGATCTTGCGTTCCTTCGTATAGATGCCATGCTCGGAGATCAGCAAGGGCCGTCCGGTACGGTAGTGCATCAACGCGCCGAGAAAGCCGCTATATCCCGTCGATACCGTGTGATAAACCTTGGCCGGCAACAACTGCTCCGCCACGCGCGCAAGCTGCCACAGCGGCTTGTGCATGATACGCACGGTCCAGAAGTAATCGGTAAAGGACGGGTCCGTGCAGAACTGCTCGTATTGATCGACGATGGTATGCCACGCCGCGCGACTCGTGAGGAACTGCTCTTCGTTGAGCGCGCCGCTCGTGCCGATCATCGGGATCATGTCGGCGAGCAACGCGCCAGCATCGCGGCCGTTACGCGGGTCGCGCAAGGTGTCGTGCAACTGCTGCGAGCGCACGAATGCGGCGCTGTCGCCAGCGGCCGCGCGCGGCGTGAAATCCGCCGTGGTCGGCTCGTACAGGTAATGCGTTTCGATATGCACGACGTTGTCGGGCAATGCATAAGCGACGCCCGCATAGTCCGACTTCTGACTGCCTATGAAGACGATCGCGAAGCGTGTGTCGGGGTAAGAGCGGATCATCTCGTTGACCCAGCTCGATACGCCGCCGCGCACGAACGGGAACGTGCCTTCGAGGAGAAGGCAGACATCGGCATCGGCGGCGCGGCGGATCGGGAGTTCTTTCATCATGACCAGTACTTCACAACCGGTTTGAGCGTGGGCAACGAAGCGGCATTGCCGAGCGTCGCCAGAAGGCTCGCCACGCGTGAATATTCGCCGCGCAGAAAGTCCGCTTCGGCAAGCCAGGGAACGAGACGTTCGCGCGGAAAGCCGAGCTCGAGCGCGCAGCCAATGTGTTCATGCGCTTCATCGGGCAAGCCGCTTGCGAGCGCCAAACGTCCGCGAATGAGCCACAGTGCGGCATCCGATGAATCGGTTTCGAGCGCGGCCTGCGCGTAGCGGTCGGCTTGCTGCAGCGTGTGCTTATAGACCGCGCCTTGCACGAGATTCTGGTACACGAGCTCGAAGTAGAGTTCGGCAAGCAGTCGATTCAGCGCGTGACGCTCGGCCGGCTTCTCGGTTGCTTCGAGCGTTTTGCTCGTTCTGAAGATTTTCTGCATGATCTCGTTCTCGGCATGGTCCAACGTGCCGTATGCAATCAGGCGAATATCTTCCAGGGGATCGGCGAGCAAGTCGCGCAGCAAGGTGCCGGTGGTGCGGGTCGGCATGCTCTGGATGGCAACCAGCGCGGACAGTCGATCCGTCGATGCCACCTGCGTGTTCGCAAGACGTGCCTGCAAGCGCGCGCCGCCGCCATGCTGAACGCGCGATACCAGATACGTGACGAACTTGGGACGCGCGACATCGTCGAGTTCGCCGCTTTCCTTGAGCGCGGGAAAGAGCGCTGCCCAGATGCAGCTCACGAGCACCACGACGCCACCCAAGAGCGGTACGAACGTGCACGCAAGCCACAACGAGAGCAACGACCACGCGAGCGGCTCGCGATAGTTTTGTGGCAACCAGGCGCGAAACGCAACGGCTTCGGCCAGACCCGCTGCGGCCTGCCAAGCCAGGAAGCGCATGAGCGGATCGAACGCGCCCGGCGCCTGCATCAGGCTCGCAATCGCAAGGTATTGCACGATTCCCGCGACGATAGCCGCAAGCGCGCCGAGGAGGAGTGAGGACCCTTTAGACATCGAGGCCACTTCGCTTGAGAAGACGCTTGAGCGCCGCGCCAGGTTCCTCGCCTCCGAGATGCAGCGTATGCACGCCAACGCGCGCGCCTTCGAGGTCGGTATTGAACTGCGCTTTCAGACTTGCTTCGATACGCGCGAGATAGCCGTCGATGCCGGTCGTATCCGTTGCGGGCATGAGATTGAGCAGCACGGATTGCCGCGGCGTCTGCACGGGCCACATGACGTCGAGCGAACGGCGGCGGCGTATGACGTGTTCGAAGAGTTCATCGCCTTCTTCATCGCGCGGAAACACGAGCGCGACCAGCGAGGAAGCCACGCCCGCCTTCTTCTGCAGACGCGTCAGACGGCCGAGATCGAGCGCGAATTCATGCGGGCAATCGGGTACCTGATCGACGATGCGCTGCACGAAGGACGCGTGCGCCACGCCATCGGCGTAGTAACCCAACAGCACCAGCAGGAGTTGCAGATTGTCGAAGTTGAGCGACAGGAACGGCATGCGCTTGATGACGAGCAACGCACGCAATTCGCCATCGGCGGAAACCAGTGGCGCGCAGACGAGATACTCGCTGACCGGCACGGTCGAATCGACGTTCTTCAGATGCGCGACGTTTTGCGTGGCGAGCGCATGCATGACGAGTTCATCGTCGAGCTTGAGCGTGAAGGCATCGCCGAGTTGGGCGATCGGCTCCATGCCCAGTTTGCCGCGATGCACCGGAAAAAGCGCGGCCACTTCAATTTGACATGCTTGCGCGATGAACTCGAGCAGGCCATCCGCGCCGCGCATCGATGAATCGTTCTTCGCCGTGTCGCCGGCGACGGAAAGCCGCCGCAACTCGGTGATCGAATCGCGCAACGTCGTCGGACGCGACAGCAGATCCTTCTCAAGCCGCTCATGCGAAAGACGCAGCAAGTAGTGACTGTTGGTCAACGCAACGAGGCGGTCGTTCAGATAATCGTTCAGCGACGATGCACGTTCCGCGCGGCTGCCCCACGTATCGCCGAAATGACCGGCAAGGATCGTCTGACAAAGACCGCCCGCGAAATACAACGCGGGAAACGTGCCGCCCGGCGGATAGAACAACTCCCACACACCGAACATGATGGAGCTGGACAGCAAGCCAAGCAGCGTACCGTAGCGCAACGCGACGAGCAGCGGCACCATCCATAGCCACGGAAAGCCGCCGCGCACGAGTAAGGGATCGTCATGCTGAAGCCAGCGCGCGACAGACAGCATGATGAGCATCAGCGCGACGCTTTCGACGATAGCGAAGGGCCGCGCCACCGCGGGCGCGAGAAAGCGGCGCACGCGGCCCAGATTGCCGAACGGATGCGCGTGGCGCTTGGCGGCGCCCGGGTTGGTTTCGACGGCTGCGGTATTCACGGCCATTTCCTTTTCTTGTCTCGTGCTTATTTCGTATCAACCTGCATCCTGTATCTCGGCGGCAGGCAGGCAAGCTTGATCGGCGACTTACTGGCGCGCTTGCAACGGCGACAGCACATTGCCGATCAAAGTGGTCGCCACACTCGACAATGCCGAGCGGCTCCAGCCCGTACGCGTTCCCGTTGCGCTCCAGACGACCGAGCCGTTCGCGACATCGATCAGTTCGAAGGTCACGCCCACTACCGGTTCGCCATCTACGCCGGTCTTGTAGCGCCATTCCTCGACCGCGCCCGTCAGCACATAGCGCGCGTTTTGCGAGCGTGCCCATTCGAGCGACTTGTCGCCATCGCCGCGTTGCGCGTTATCGAAGAGCGCGTTGCGGTTGGTATCGGCGGGAGCGATACGTACATCACCGACACCGCCTGCGCGCAGCGTATTCGCCGCGATGGATTCTGCGCTCTTGCCCGCATCCGGCGTTTCCGTGTAGTTGGCGATGGACACGACAGCCACCTTGTCGCCATGCGTGAGCGTCGGGCCGGCCGTCTGACGCACCGTTCCGCATGCGCTCATTGCAAGCGCGAGCGCGGTTGCCGCCACACACCATGCGCCTGAACGCGCGAGTCGTTTGATACCGTGCATGTTGCTTCCCCTTCCGTGGATCCAGAATCGTTTCAATAAAACCAGCTATAGCGCGCACCGATTTGCGTGACCGGCGTACCGAGACGCGACACACGCTGATGCGAGAAGTAAAGCGCCGCATGATCGCCGCCGAACACAGTGCCCGCGAGGCCAAGACTGATGGACGGTCCCCAGCCCTGATTCGAGTCGTGCAGCACGCCTGCATCGAAGAATGGCCGCCATGCGCGCGTGTATTGATCGAGCAGATCGTTGCCGAAACCGACGAACAGGCCGTATTGCGAGTAGCTTTGCGGAATGAAGCTCGCGGCACTCACCGGACCGGCGGTCACCGGAATGAGGCGCGAGATCAGGCCATCGGCGGCGCCACTTGCGCCGTATCCGCCATGCGCGCCCATCAGGCGCAGCGTGTAATCCGGATAGTTCGTGCGAATGCGATAACCGATCTCGCCCGCCGACAGCACGCCGCTACCGAGATAGTTACGCGCCTGGCTATAGAAGCGATCGGCTTCGACCGTGCCCGTGGCATAGAGGCTTTCCGTCGCGCGATACATCACGGTGCCTGCGACGTTGTCCTTCACACCGCCCACTTGCAACACTTGCGACTCGCGTGCGGTCTGGTTGTAGCCCGCCTTCACGGCGAGCGACAAAGCGGAATTTCGGCCCCATTCGGCACCCGCCGATACGCTGTAAAAACTGTCGAGCGCTTCGCGGCGGCCCACGGTGACCATGAACGCCGTGTCGTAAGTCTGGCTGCGCGCGAAGACTTCCAACGAGCGATCCACCGAAGGGACATCGGTGAGTTGCGATGAATCCGTCGAATGCTGGAAGCGTTGAACGCCCTTTACGCCGATCATGTATTTGTCCGCGATCTTGAGGCTGCCGCCAAGCGTCTGCTCGATGTAATCGAGCGGATGTTCGACATAACTCGTGACGCTTGCATCGAGCGATTGCGGCCACGTCAGTGAGGTCTGCACGAGGCGGCCATGAAGTTCGTCGTCATAGGGCGCATCTTCGAGGCCTTGAAACGCGAGCTTTTGTGCATCGCCCGGACGATCCACCGCGATCGATGCATCGATACGGTCATAGATCGGCAGGCGCGCCTTCTGATCATCGAGAAGACGTTCCATCGCGGGCTTGTCGTTGTCGGCAAGCGCAATGGCGATCAACTGCTCCGAAGGCTGAACCAGCACGTCGGCGTATTGACGCGCGAGCCAGCGCTTCGCCAACGGATTCGCTTCGTGCGACATGGCCCAGGCAAGCGCGACATCGCGTGCAACGGACGAGGTCAGTTGTGTCTCTTTCGGAGATGCATTCGCGTTCGATGCCTCCAATTGCGCAGCGGGAAGACCGGCCGTATCGCCCAACAAGGTGCGGCGTGCGGCGGTGTCGTCGTTGCGCCCGGCATCGGTTGCGAGCAGGTCGATCAGCAATGCCTTCGATACATCCGCGTTCTCGAATATCGATGCCAGCGTCACGCGCCGGCCTTGCAGTTGTTCACGCACTTCACTGCCTTGCGACTGGTGCGTCTGCACGATGTTCTTTCCCACCGCCGTGTTCGCGCGAACGGCCGCTTCCTCGTCCTGCATCTGGCGCCAGACATTGCGGCGAATGGACCATGCGACGTCGCTGCGTCCCGCGATCTCTTGCGCCTCGGCATAGCTCAACTGCCACAGCGGATCACGCGATGCGGACGCCGCTTGCAGACGCAAGTACTTGAGCGCGGCTTCAGGCTTGTTCAAGCGCATATAGGCAGCAGCGAGCGGGCCCCACAACGCGGGCTCTTGCGCAGGCGTATCGCGCCATGGCTTGAGCGCGTCGTGCAATTGCGCATCCGTGCCGTAGTCGACGAGCGTCCAGAGCAATGCCGCGCGCAAGTCGAGCGCGGCACCCGGCAGCGTGACGGCATGTTGAAGATCGGCGAGCGCATCGAGCGGACGGTTCGTCTGTCGATAGTATTCGGCGCGAATGCGCAGGAACGACGGCGACTCGGACGCAACGGCGAGTTGCTCCGGGCTCAGGCTTTTGAGCAATGCATCGGCGCGATCGTATTGCTCGGCATCGGTGTAATAGTGGACTGCGCTTTCCAGCGAGCGCGGCGAACGATCGCGGCGATACTGCAACTCCGAGGTGCGAGCGGCATCGACTGGATAAGCGTCGTAGAAGTACGTCATGGCGCTCAAGTCTTCGGGCGTGGCCTCGCCGCTTGCAAGCAGATGCTTGTATGCGTCGTTGGCGATGTCATCGCGTTGCAGAAGACGCGCGAGTTGCGCCGCGTTGCGCCAGAACAGAATGTCATCGTTCCTGGCGCCTTGGCGTGCAGCGAGCAAGGCATCGAGCGCACCCTTGTAGTCGCCATGACGATACAAAAGGCTCGCGGTGCGCAATGCGTATTGCGTGTTCGCCAGATTGCGCTTGTTCAGCGCGCGATAAGCGGCGAGCGCTTCATCGTCGTGGCCCGAGCGTTCCGCAAGTTGGCCGAGCCGCAAAACGATGGCCTCGTTCGATATCGTGCGCTGACGGGTGCGCAGGAACGCCAGTGCATCGTCCGGACGGCCGAGACGTTCGTATGCCGCGACGACCGAGTCGAGCAGCTTGAGATCGGCGGGTGCGGCATTCGATGCCTGGATCAACGCGGCGAGATACGCGTTGTCGTCGTTGAGCATCGGAGCCAGACGCATGACGTTTTTCCAGCCTTCCGGGTCGTGCGTGGCTTGCGCGTAAGCGAGCCACATCTTGAGCGCGAGCGGCGACGCGTGATTCCATTCGGATACTTGAGCGAGCCGCTTCGTCCACACCGTCGAGCCGGGATTCTTCTCGACCTGTTCGCTCGCGACGCGCTGTGCGTTCTGCAAGTCGTTCGATTCGAGGAACGATTGATACAGGAGACCCGGGACATCGTCCGTGGCGTTCGGAGCCGATGCAGGCGTGGCAACACGAACGACATGCACATCGTGACGGTGCGTATGCATCGGCTGCGAACCATCCATATACGCATATTCTTTCTGTGATGCGCGCTCGCGAAGATACGCGACCAGCCGTAGCGCGCCGTCTTCATCCGTTGGCTGCGCTTGCGCATACCCTGCGAGCGCCTTTGCATAACGATCCACGAGGTCCGGCCGATGCGCCGCGCGCGCCAGATTCAGCAGCACGACAAGCGTCGCGTGATCGTGCGCGAACGCTGCGCCATGTTCCTTCGCGGCGCCAAGCGCTTCATCGAGCAGATTGCCCGACTGCAGCGCGCGAATGCCGTTGATGAAGCAATCACGCTTCGCATCGAACGTGGGTGCCTTCGCTTGCAAACGGAACCAGCCTTCCGCCGCGCCGCGATAGTCGCCGCCATACATGGCAAAGCGCACCACTTCGCGATTCCAGCGCGTCTGTTGTGCCGGGTCCTGCACGGCAAGCCGCGCATAGAGCTGCCCCGCAAGCTGTTGCGCATTCGCGGATGCAGCCGCTTCGGTCAGCATTTGCAAGTCCGCATTCGACCACGACAGCGCCGCCGCCTTGGTCAGTTGCGTGCGCAGGCGAACCAGCGCGGCCTCGCGGCCCGGATCGTTCGCGGGCAATGCGAAGGTCTCGCGCGTATCCACGGTCAGGCGCAGCAACTGTGCGGCGCGATGAAGCTCGTCACCAGGCGCGGCGGCCATGCGGTCAGCAATGCGGCGCGCATCTTCATCGCGCCCGAGACGCACGTATTGCGTGCCGAGCACCGAGAGAATCTCCGTGTTGCCGGGCTGCACGCGCAGCCACGCTTCAAGATAAGCGATGCTGAGATCGCTCGGTGCATCGGTGGATGTCAAGCGGTTGCGCAATCCGCCACGCGGATGCATGAACCATAGCGTGATCAACACGACGCCCGCGAGCAACATCACGAGCCACGTTGGCGCAATACGAGGGCGATTAACGAGCACAGGCGACCTCGACCGGCTTGTAGTTCAAGATAGATCCGACGTCGGCCGACGTGTCGAAGCGCAGGAAATCGCCATCGCGTCGGACAGCAACGCTTTGACCGTTGACGCGAACCTTGCACTGCTGCGCGTTCGCTACCTTGACGAACGGCTGATAGTGGCCGGCAAATTCGAACTGCATGCCTTGCGGCGTGCGGCTAAAGTTGCGCACGAAACCATTTGCCTCTTCGATATACGGCGCGGTCGTGGTACCGCCCATGGCAAAACGCGCACTGCCGTTATCGATATGGATGTAAGTACCGTCAGGCCCTGGCGCGAAACCCGTGACGCCCGAAGCATCATCGACCGATGGCTTTGCCGCTTGCGGCCAGTGCAATTCCCGCACTTCGCCATTGCCGCGCACGAGCCATTGACCGGACTTCGAATCGATGTCTTTTGCCACCGCGAAGGTATGCCAGTCGAGCACCTTGCGGATGTACTCGCTCACATAGACCGGCATCACCGGCTGCTTGAGTGTCGTCGAAAAGATCTGATCCAACGCGCGCAGCGACGCCACCTTGGTGCCGCTATACATGTGGTAATAGATGTCGATCGGCTTGAAGCGCTGCGGACGCTCGGTCATCGCGAACGTTTCCAGCACGCGCGTGAAGCCATAGAACGGACCTTGCCAGTCGTTCGTGTAGACGTTCTCGTCTTGATTCGGCGCATAGACCTGATATGCGCCGGGTCCCTTGTCCACACCGACCGGCGCGATATTGGTCCAGCTACTGGCCGACTTCGTGATGACCGTATCGCCGCCATTGAAGTTGTAGACGCCCGCCTCGGCCACCTTGCGCACGACGAAGCCAGGCGGACGGCAGTCGCCGGACCATTGCAGGAGCACGGTCTTCTTGCCGGCAGGTGCAAGACGCGAGTTGATATAGTCGATCGAGCCCGTGATCTCACGATCGATATTGAAGCGATATCCCGGGATATTCAACGAGAACGCCGCGTCGCCACCGCCGCGATCCATCTGTGCGCCCTTGCTGTCGACCTGTTCCCACTGAAACGGATGCGAGTACGTATGCGTGCCGATCTCGACGTGCGGCAGCGCGAACATCTTGCGCGCGATGGCTTCCAGACGGGGCGAGATATCCGGATGCAGACCGGCAGGACCGACTTCGCCTTCGATGACGGAGAGCGTCATCGGCACTTGATAGCGCGTGAAAATCTGCTGATACAACGCTTCGCCCGAGTAGTCGGGACCGGGGAATTCCGCGCGTGAGGCGAAGCCATCGCCATCCACGTGCGACATGAAAAGGCGTCGGCCGTTTTCCGTCGTCACGCTCGGCGCGGGCATGTCTTGCAGATGCAGCGCCGCCTTCATGAAGGCCATTGGTTGAATGGCCCAGCGTTCCTGTTCGATGCTGTCCAACGATACGACTGTGTAAGGACTCAGCGCGTACCCGCCCCACGGCGTGAGCGCGACTTGGTCCACCTCCTCTCCGCTTGCCGAGACGCGCAGCAAAGCTTGACTGCGCGGACCCACGCGCACGCCTTGCAGATCGCGCGGTTCCGGTTTCGGGCTGATCTCGAAGCCGATCATCGGATCGCTCTTGACGACCGTGACGGGCGCCGCGAACGTTCCGCCGACCGGTTGCAGATCGAGCGCGGCGCCAGCGGAACCGGCTGAATCGAAACCGAACTGACCGAGAAACGCGACAGGAATGTGATCCGCCATGCGCGCGGCAACCCATCGTTGCCAGACTTGTGCATCGGGCACCGCGCCGCGCTGAATCCATGCGACCACGCCTGCGTAACGGTCGGGTGTGATGTTATCCGGCAAGCGCGACGAAAAGTCGGCGTACTCGACGTCGTAGCCCATGTAATTGAGCGGCGTGGCGAGGTCACGCACCCCCGCGCTTAAATCGAGCGGGTCCTTGGTATCGCGGTCCTGCACGACGAGAATCTTGCGCGGCAGCACTTCTATCTTGCCGATGCCGACCACATCGCGCGCCTTGCTCGTCACGTAAGGCAGCATGCCTGCGGACACGACGCGGCTCGCTGTATCGCGCGCGCACTGCCGGTCGTTGCGATTGCAATACTCGATCGACACGACCGGCACGCCGCTCTGCTGCGTGAATTCGCGCGCCGCCGCCATGCGCCGTGCGCGCAACGCTTCAGGAACTTCCGTGAACTGACCACTTTCGTCTATACCGCGAATCAGCGAATCGCCGACGACCGCATACAGCGCGCTTGCATAGGGCAACGCGCTTTGCGCAATGTTCTCGCCACCCGCGATAAGACGCGCGTCCGGATGCGCCGCATGAATTCGAAGGGCTGCGGCAAGAGCGATTGGCGTATCGAGGAAAAATCCGCGATAACCACGCTGCCACAGCGCTTCGATTTCAGCGGCATTGCCGCTTTGACTACGCGCGATCCATGTCGTATGCGCGAGCGGATGCATGGACGGATCGAAGCCCGCTACCGGGTCGAGGACCACTGCGTCGAATGCCTGCAATTGATCGACAGGCGGATTCGCCGCGTAATAGAAAGCGATATTGGGTTGAGATGCAGCGGACTGTGAAGCGCGCGGCGCATTGGACTGCAGCGCCGCTGCTTGCGCATAAGCGATGAACGGATCAAGGCCCGCCGTGCTCAACAGAACGGCTGCCAATACGCGCATCACGAAACGTTCAGGCGCCCGTTCCGCACGCGCGCAAGAGAACATACCGGCGCGTGCCCGGGTCCACTTCTCCATCGGCAAGATCTTTTCCCCGTTTGATTTTTATACGAGTGCAGCGCGCTTTTCTCAAGGACATCGCCTTGAGGAAATCGTCACCGCAAGCTCATTCGGCTAGCCGCAATCGCGCTACGCAAAGCCCGCGTTGCGCGGGTCGCGAAGCAATATTTTTTTGCTTAAATGCCAAGGGCGCGCACGATAGCACATGACCTTTAGCCGCTCAAGACCGCTTATGCATCGAAAAAACCAGTGCACGTTGCTAGGCATTAACGACCATGTTCAATAGAACTTTAAGGCAAACGTTTGGCGACGCGCTGAGAGATAACGAGTCGTCCAAGCGTCATCAAGCGATGCCAAAGATTCCTTTTATTACGCTAAAGAAATCTCAAAGCCTGCCGTTAGGGGAGAGGGGCAAAACCGGAGTGATCCGGCGACGCAAAACTAAAGGGACTTTCTTAACGAGAGTTTGCCAGTTGCCCGCCGTCTGTGCGGCGGGCCAAAAGACAGCGGCGTGAATGACCGCGTCAGGAGGCTAAATGCTGAACGCAGCTTTGAAATGCTTGAACTGTCTGAAGTGGGCAATGCCTCTCGCCGCCTTGTTGGGCACCGGTAGCACGGCCTTCGCGGCCACAACGGTCAACACGGCCACCAGCGTCGTCATCCCCTCGTATTTCAATGCCACGAGCAGCGTCTCGAACTGGAACAGCTTGACCGCCACCGCGCGCAAGGTTCCGACCACGGCCATTCTGAATCCGAACAGCGGTCCCGGTATCAAGGAAGACGTCGCCTATGCCGCCGCCGTAACACGACTTCATGCGGCGGGCGGCAAGGTGATTGGCTATGTATCGACGTCGTATGCAAAGCGCTCGCTTTCGGCGGTCGTGGCGGACATCAACGCGTACGTGACGCTTTATAAGGTCGATGGCTTTTTCATCGACGAGATGACGGCCGATAGCCAGATGTCGCACGTCCAGTTCTATCAGTCCATCTACAACTACATCAAGGGATTGAAGTCGACATACTCGGTCATGGGTAACCCGGGAACGAACGTTCCCGAGCTTTATGCGAGCCTGCCGACCGCCGATCAGTTCGTGGTCTTCGAAAGCACGGTCAAGAGTTACGCGCGCTATCAACCGATGAGCTGGCAAGCCGCGTATCCGAAGAACCGCTTCGTGCATATGGTGTATGGCGCAACGGCCGCGCAGTTGCCGGGCGTCGTTCAGTATGCGAAGACACATGGCGCGGGCGGCGTGTATGTCACGTCGCTTGCCGGTTCGAATCCTTATAAGGCGCTGCCGCCGTATTGGGATCAGGAAACGGCGGACGCCATCGCGCCTTGAGATCACGGCCACACGAAGCGACGCCGGACACAGGGCATCGCATTCAAAGCGCCCGAACGATTCCCCCATCGACGCGGATGTTCTGTCCGGTGATATAGCCCGCGCCGTCCGACAATAGAAACGCCACGGTCTTCGCAATCTCTTCGGTCTTACCGAAGCGCCCTGCCGGAATGCGTGCGACGATCTCCGGCGTTTCCGGCCAGCTATCGATAAACCCCGGCAGCACGGAATTGATGCGAATGTTTTCCGCCGCGTGCCGCTCCGCATAGAGGCGCGTGAATGCGCTCAACGCCGCACGCAACGCCGATGAAACCGGCATCACCGGCTCCGGCGCCACCGCTGCGAAGCTCGAAATATTGACGACGGCGCCGCCGCCCTGCTTCTGAAACACCGGCGTCACGCGGCGCAGCACACGCACCACGTTGAGGATGATGAGGTCGAGGCCTTCGTGCCATTTGGCGTCGTCGAGTGCGAGGAGATCGCCTTTGGGCGGATGCCCCGTGTTGTTCACCACGGCATCGATGCGGCCGTATTTTTCGAGCGTACCTTGCACGAACTTTTCGATATCCGCGTCCTGCGCCACCGAACCCGTCATGCCGAAGCCGTTCAACTGCTCCGCGAGCGTAACGGCGCTGCCCGAAGGCGACATCAGCGCGACTTTGTAGCCGTTGGCCGCGAGTTCCTTCGCGATGGCCGCGCCCATGCCCTTGCCCGCCGCCGTGATCAGTGCAACCTTGTCCGTGGTCGTCATACGTTTCTCCTTCATAGAGTCGAATGAAGCACTCTATGCGCTGCAAGCGCCTATGTCGAGAACGTCGCCAAATGCCGCGCTTCCGTTGCATCGTCGGCGGGAAAGAGACACTCGATGCGCAACTCCTGCGCGGCGATGGTTCGCGGCGTGCCGACCGTCGTCACCATCGAGAAGTAGTCGAGCACCGTACCTTCGAAAACGAAGCCGAGCGGAACGACCGGCAACGCGGAAGCGCCGCGTGATACTTCCCGCGAGCGCCAGTCGCGCGGCACATCGGGATAAGCGAGCAAGGCATCGAAGAGATTACGCGTGCCTTCATCGACAAACTGCCCTACTGCTTCGCGATGCACGCGTTGCAAGAGACTGCGCGCGACGTTACCCCAGTCCGCGATGAACGGGCGCATGCCCAGCGGATCGAACATCAGATGCAGCATGTTGCGCGGCCCCGTGCGCGCGGACATATCGATGAAACGATTGAAGAAGCGCGGCGCGGCAGCGTTGGTCATCAGCACGTTCCAGTGCCGATCCATGACGATGGCGGGATAAGGCTCGTGCTGACGCAACACGCGTTCGAGCGCGCGCACGACGCCCTGCATCTCTTCGGCGTTCCACGGCGCATCGGAATAGAGCGGCGCGTAGCCTGCTGCAAGCAACAGCGCATTGCGCTCGCGCAGCGGCACGTCGAGCGTCTCGGCAAGATCAAGTACAGTCTGCCGGCCCGGCACGCTGCGGCCGCTTTCGATGAAGCTAATCTGCCGCTGCGATACGCCCGCGTCCAGCGACAAGCCGAGCTGACTCACGCCGCGCACATCGCGCCAGTAACGCAGCAGGTCGCCGATAGCGTTCGACGTTCGACTTTTCTCGGCGTGAGCGGCTGTCGTCATGTGCTTTCCTCAACGTGTCGGCGCTTGCCACGCATACTCGGCGAACTGCGCTTCGAGCGGCGGTTGCGTGACGCTACCGGTGTAGTTCGTGATGGTCGATGCCGCCACGACCGCGATTACATCGAGTATCTGCGCGGCGCCGAAGCCGGCATCGATGAAACGCTTCTCGTCGGCGCGATCGATCCGGCCGCGCCTGTCGATGAGCGTGCGCGCCAGCGCCGAGAGCGCGGCGAGGTTTCCATCGGCGGGCAAGCGTGCTTCGCGGATGGCATCGACATCGGCGCGGCTCACGCCCTGTTGCAACGCGAGCGCCGTATGAAACGCGGCGGCCCATTCGCTGCGGTTCGTCACCGCGTTGGTGAGCAGCAGCGTCTGAATCTGCGGCTCGCTGAGCCTGCTCGCGTGCACGCGCTCGAACAAGCCGATGAAGCCATTGATCAGCGTGGGCGATGCAGCCATCGCGCCCGCGATGTTCGGCACGAGGCCGAAGGTTCGTTGCAGGCGTTCGAGCACAGGCTTCGATTGCTCGGGGGCGGTTTGAATCGTATGAACGGTATGGTTCGACATGAGAGGCTCCTTGTTCTCGAACGCTGCGGCCAACATGGCTGCATCGCGATGATGAGAGAGTAGGAGCGCGCGTGAGGCTCGCCAATTACATGGCATGTAATTAGGCGTTTTCGCGCTTTTCTCTTTCCTGTCATCCACTTAGGTTCGTTTTCCGCACGAAATCGCATGCCCTGAAATGCACAACACGGCACTAATAGAATCAAAGACATACAGCGGCATTCTAGACGGCGTTACTTTCGGTCGCCTAACTTCCAGCCGCAGTGCGCGATGCCCATTTTGAGGTTCGCCGTTACCTGGTCAAGGAACGGTCGAGACATCGCGCGCACGTCGGCATCGGTCGGCGTCTCGGGCTTGAAATACAGACACGAGTTATCGACGACCCGGGTCGGTCCCGGCACTTCCTTGACCTGTTCCGGGGTTGTCTGCACCGGAGCCGTGGAGCAGCTTGAGAAGCTCATCGCGAGCAGCGTCATCATCGAGACGCGCCTGAGTGTTTTCAACATCGGTTCTCTCCTGCGCGGCGGTGGCCGCAGTCTTTGCCGCGTCGGCGTCGGCTTGCACATCAGCCGTCTTGCGTGCGTTGAGGTTGTCTTCGGCAACGTGTTGCTGTGCCTTGGCGGCGGCGATGGCGGATTGAGCCTGCTGCTTCGTATCAGCGACCGTCGCTTTGGCGTTCATGTGCGTGAAAACTGCCCACGCGCCCACTAGGCCAGCGACGATCCATGGCCCAAGTTTCATCACTAGTTCGATCATTTCCCGTCCCTCATCATGTTGGCGAGGCGCAGCGCGCGGCCCGGCTTCGCGGCCGTGCCAATGCCGACGTCTTCGCGCGCCCATTTCGAATCAAGCATCTCGGCGGCGGCCGTCGAATAGTTCGCCGTGCGCGCCGCGGCGAGCATCTTCGTGAACCCGAGCAGACGTCCGATTCCCATGTTGAAGCACATGTTCGCGATGACCCGCTGCCGGACATCGTCGAGCGCACGCCACCACGACAGGTTGCGATCTAGATCGACGTACACGTCGTCGAGGTCGTCCTCGAGCAGCTGATCGACCTGGCTGTCCGACAGCGGGTAGGTCCACCCGGCCGGCAGCGGCTTCGCATTTAGGTTGTGCCCTACGCCGGTCGTCGGTATGCCTTTAGAGTCGAGGTAGCGGGTGTATTTCACGCCCTCGTCGCGCCGCAGCTCGTCGACGAGTTGCATCTCGTTCTGCGGCGTAATTGTCGGGAGCCGGGACGACAGAGCTACGGCGGGCGCGGAAGGCGTGGGCGCAGGTGGCGGAGGAAGCGGCTCAGGCGTCGGCAAGGGCTGGTAACCGCCGCCCTGCTGCTTTGGCTTGAACAGCGCGAGAATAGCGTCGAGCCAGCTCATTGCCGCGCCTCGCTATCGACGGCTGGAATCCGACGGATCGACGTGTAGCGGATCGCGAGGAACGTCAGCCCGAAGATCGTATAGGCGATCCACTGCTGCGCCGACTGCGGAAGCACTGCGCGCAGCTCCATCGGCATACCGGCCCATGCACCTGCGAGCGCCGGGCCTAAGCCGACAACCGTCGTGAACGCCGTACCGGCGATGACGGTGCCGCGGGTGTGAAGCTTCCGCCAGTTATCCGCGAGCGTGAGGCGCCAGCGAGTGAAGGGAATATTGAACATGCGACCTCCAGAATGCAAAAACCCGGCGCGCGGCCGGGTTGGTGTGAAATGAAATGGTCTATCGGCGGTTGCCGGCCCAGGGTTGAGGTGGAAGAGCGGGATGCTGCGCAGTCTCAAGTTTTTTGTCGACGGACTTGACGACGGTCGCGGTTTCTTCAAGCTTCGCCGCAGCCACGCTCGCTTTTTGCTCGGCGACCTGCGCCGTTTGCTTTGCGTCGACCGCAGCCTGCGCGGCGACCTTTGTCTGCTTCATCATGGCCGCGGTGCGTTGATCGTTAATCTTGGCGCGATCACCGAGAAAGCGAAGCGTGTAAGCTGCGAGATCGTTTGTCGTGGCCATCAGCTTCTTCATGTCGGCGACATCATCGGCTTGCTGCTTCGACAGCGCCTGTACGCCGGTGAGCTTCGCCTCGTACTCGCGGGTGCAGGACGCTCGCTCTTCCGCACGCACTTCTGGAAAGCGCTTGATGTACGCCGCACGCTCCGTTTCCCATGACTCACGGGCTATTGCATCGACGCGGTCCTTAACCGAATACGTGATAGCACAGCATGCAACAAGCAAGACCACTCCAAAAACTGGGCCGTCGACGCGGCGCCAGATTTCCTTAATCGGCATTCCGTTGATTCCTTCGATCCACCAGTGCGGTGAGTTCAGAGACATTCCGTTTGAGCATTGCGACTTCGTTTCGCAACGTCTCCATGACTTCGCGGTCCGCTTCGCGATCGGCGCGCCACGCCTTACGATCGGCGTCGTGTTCTCTTTCGGTAGTGCGTAGGTCCATTTCGGCCGCCTTTCGCAAAACGCGCTCTTCCTCGATCTCTGCTTCAAGGCGCTCGCGCGTCGCTTTGTGCGCTTCGAGTTCCTTTTTGTAGAGGCTGGAATCCTGGCGTTTTTCACCGAGCCAATCGACAACACGCTTCAGCGCATAAATTGCTATGCCGCCGAGAATGCCTGTTGTGCCGATCGAGTCCCCATCCAACGCCATTTCGAACCCTCGTAAGCCGGTCTTCCGGTCATCAATTGTCTAAGCACAGATTCCGCCCTACAGTGGTCTGCTGCCTAATCAGCAATTTGTGCGCCGATGAAGTTCGCGCGCGCGGCAGTCGGCGACGTCTTGTCGTCGGCGCTCGCGACGATCTTCTGCTCTGCATATTCGCGTGGATCAAGACCCGCCGTCGGCAGCTCTGAGAACTCGATCGACTGAGTAAATACCGGCTGCTTGCCATCTGAAAAGGTTTGCTGGTTCACGAACGATTCCAACTGCGCGGCGCTGCGCCCATTGCGATAGTCGATGGTTACCTGCTGGACGACGTGAAAGCTCGCCGTGGCGCCGGTGCCAGGCGTTACGTAGTCGATGATGATGGACATGGTTTTCCTCTCAATTACATGTTGGTGACGTCAACGATGATGTACGCGTAGCCGTTCCGCGCCGTCGAATTGATAGCCGGCGCTGGATCCTGCCGCGAGTAATCGATCAATTGCCCTGAAGAGGCAGAGAAGGTGTTGTTAGAAACTGCAAATGGCATAGCCAAAAAGTTCACGATGCCGCCAGTCTGCGGATACGGTGGTGTGCTAATTCCCCACGAATACCAGAGCTGCGTCTGCACCACTGCGATTGTTTTGCTATACGGCGTCGAAAGCGAAACATTCGTGCCAGTGCCGTTGATGAAATCGAGGATGCGCAGGTAAGACATCCGGCTGTCGAACACCGGCGACCCGCTGCTGTTCCGCACGATCAACCCATACGATCCCGAACCGGTGATGCCTGCCGGCGAGTCGAACAACCAATACGTGATGGCGACGCCGCTTGCGTTGCAGTAGAACTTATACGTGATGTTCGATCCGCTCACGCTCGTCGAGACGAGCACACACTGCCCGGACGCTGGTCGAACCGCCAACATAGGCGAGACGCCGTATGCGACGGTCAGGGTTGCGGCGTACCATCCGTTTGCCGTCGCCGCTCCGCCCGAGGTGATCGAGCCTTTCTGACGGAGCCCCAGATTGGCGTATGTGCTGTCGATCTGCAGGAAGCCATTCGCGTTCACGACCTTCAGGCCAAAGTCAGCCATCAGTACACCCCATACATCACGGTCACCGCACGCGTGCCATAAGTCGTAGACGGGAACGTCCACGAGATCGTATTGCCACTCAGCGTGACGATCGGCGCCAGAACCGTTCGCGAATACTGCGAATCGTCCAACACCATGAACCAGACAGAACCGGTCACGTTGACCGTGAAGCTCCCGTCGCTGCCGCCCGTCGAGAACGTGCCGATCACGCGCGTTAGACGATCGGTAATGTCCACGGTGATATTGCCGCTAGCATCGCGGCATCGAAGACCGTAAGCCATCAGGCGATGTATCCAAGTTGCACACGATTCACGCCACCGGTGTCATATACATAAACGCCGTTGTTATTTAGCGTAGTGCGCCCTCCTCCGCCCGTGCCGTTGATCTCAAACGTACCCGCCTTGTTGATCTGCCAGCCTTGCTGTCCGGAGACATAGTTGTCGCTCTGGATCGTGCTGCCGATCATCGCGTTCGTGATCCAGCCCGTGCCAATGAGCGCCTGGCTGATGAACACTTGGCCGCCCTGGATGACGAAGGGCAGCGTCACGACCGAGCCATTCGGGTCGAGCACGGCGAACCGGCTCGCCGCGACCAGCACCTGTGATTCGACGACGCCGCTGCTGTTGTCGACACCGATACCGACACCGGCGATGTACGTACGACCGTTTGACGTGATCTGCGTCTTGATGGTGTAAGACGCCGCGACCCGGCCATTCAGATCGGCATAGGAGGCCGCATTGGTCTGAACCGCTGCAGTGAGCGTGTTGTTGTTCGCAGTCACCTGCGACTGAACGTTCGTGATCTGAGATGCCTGCGCGCTGTCGGCGTCGACTCGCGCCTGCGTCTCGGTCTGGACTGCCGCAATGAGACTGGAATTGTTCGACGTGATCTGCGCCGTCACCGTCTCGACATTCTTGGCAATCGCAAGATCCGCCTCGGCGCGCGCGCTTTGCTCGGACCACACGCCGGCGTAGATCTGCGTTGAACCAGCATAATCGCCAGTCGAGCCAGCGAGCGGTGGAAGGAGTACTTGCGCACTGACGACATCAAGCCGCGTCGACAGAGCGTTGTCACCTTCGATGCGCGACTCAGTCTCTTGCGTGATCGCCGCGGCGGTTTCGGTAACGCTCTGCTGAAGATCCGGAATCAGCTCGATCTCGGAGAGCAGATCCTGCGCGAGTTGCGTGGCGGTGATTTGTCCAAGCAGGTAAGTCAGGATCGCGTCGGCGTCGTCGCTCGATGCCCCGAGCACACCCGCGTTCGGGTCCGTCGGATACCAAGGCCCGATGTTGCCCGACGTGTCTACAAGACGCCCCCAGAAGAAAAACTGCTGCCCCGCCGCGAGCCCCATCAGATGCGCTTGCGACTGCGGGTATGCGTAATCCGCCTGCTTCACTGCAGTCGACCGGTCGTTCGTGCGGCTATACCAGATCTCCGAGCGCTGCGTGTCGCCGGCAGAACCGTCCGCGGGGAACGTCCAATCGACCTCGATAGCGAAGATCTGCGAGATGGTCGTGAGCGACGTCATCGACGGCGGCGGGCTCGTCTTACCGGTGAGCTGCGTGTCTACGCCATAGGCCGGCACTGACGTGACGCCCATAGCGTTCTGCGCACGCACGCGCGCGAGATACGTGCCCTGATAGATCCCCGGCACTTCTGCCTGCAGCCCGCCCGTCGAACTGACCGTTACCCACTCGCCGTTGTCTTTGCGCCACTCGGGCAGATACGACACGGCCTTGTCGGCCGCATCCCAGGCGATGACCATGGTCGTTTTCGAGATGCCTTGGTCGATAGTCGAATAAGTGGACACGCGCACATTCGTCGGCGGCGGCTGCACCGAAGGCGGGATGACCGTAATCGGCCGCACTTGAATCGCGGCGCCATTGTCGATTGCCGCGTACTTGCCGGGCTCGTACTGCGTTGCGTTGACCGTGTACGTGATCTGTTCATCGTCGTCGGACTCCTGCACGCTCACGACGCGGAACAGTTGCGCAGCGAGGTCCGAACTCTCGAGCATCCACACCGCGCCGGCCGACGGCTGGGTGTCGAAGGCGGCGGTCACCGTGACAGCATCGCCGGCTGCACCTTGCACCGTGCGCGCCTGTGCGACGCCCGACGGTAGGATCACCGTGAGCTTGTCGCCAGCGGCGACGGTCGGTGCTTTGTCGAGAGTAATGACGCGCCCGTTGCTCGCGCGAATGCGCCCGCCCGTCCGTCTTCCTGCCTTCGCCGGATCGGCCACGGCAATGACACTGCCCGGCGGGCAGAGCGTACCGTCAAGGCCGACATTGAAAGAGACGGTGTTTGTCTCATATCGGCTTGTGAGAAGAGTCCACAAACCGAGTCGATGAGCTTGCCCCTGCGACGTGGTGCCGAACGCGGTGATCTCCGCTTTCATCACGCCGTAGCGCGCCATGCCGTCTTCATCCGGCACATACTCGACGGCTTGTTGATAGCCGTTCGCCGGATCGTTCCAGCTGATTAGTGCCGTCGTGTAGCGCGTCTTGCGCGACGAGCCGACATACTCGAAAGTCCCGTTCACCACGTTAGCGGCGGTGTAGACGTATTCAGGATCTTGCGGCATGTCCGCGTTGGCGACGACTTGCCCCGGACCCCAATATGCGATGCCGCGGAACACGGTCGCTAGGTCTTGCAGAACCTTGTATGCATCGGCGCGCGACTGGATGACAGCGTTGCATGTGAAGCGCGGTTCTTGGCCGCCCTTTCCATCCGACACCATGACGTCGCAATACTGCGCGATCTGATACAGATTCCACTTGTCGATCATCGACGCGTCGACCAGCTTCCCGAGACCGTACCGGTCGTTGATCACCAAGTCATAGAAGATCCACGCCGGATTATCGGTCCAAGCCGTCTTAAATGTGCCGTCCCAAGTACCTGCGTATGTCCGCGTGTCAACGTCATAGTTCGTCGGAACGCGGATGATGAGGCCTTTGATGTCGTAGGCGCACGTCGGCACCGAGCTGAACGATTGAGCATCGAAAGACAAACCGACGAGCGCGCTCATCGGATAGCGCAGCTTCCGATCGATGATCTCGGTGATGGCCTCAATGTTCACCGTGTCGGCGATCAGGGAACTGTGCGCATTAGCCGTGAGGCGCCGCACGCGCACGAGCCAGCCGGTCGTCGCCGGCGGCAGTTCGATGCGCACGCTGCGCTCATAGAGCGATGTCGTTTTCCCGTCGAACGCGCCGCTTAGCACCTGCGCATATGCGCCGCCATCAACCGCGACATCGATCGCATACTCGATTCGGTAGCCGGTGACATCCCCCGTCGATTGGTTCGACTGTTGCAGTTGCGGCACGCCGAAGCGAATGCGTGCCGCTGTGAGCTGCACGTTCTGGAGTTGGTGGACCCACGGCGTGTCCGACGTCAGCGCCGTGCTGACCGTGATCTCGTTTTCAACCGACGGAAAGCCAGACATGAAGGTCTGGTCTTGCGTGCCTGTCCGCGTGTCGACTGAATAGTTCGTGAAGTTGGTCGAGCCGTCGCTGTTTTGAATCGGCGTGTCGTCAAGATAGACCGACTGCAAGCCGTTCACCAAGCCGACGATCGGACCTTCAGAAACGATGTCGAGCACCTTAGCGGTCGCGGTCGAGTGCAGGCTATCGGGCGATTCGGTTGCCGTGCTCGACGAGCCGCCGCCCTTAGAACCGTAGAGGCGCATGTCAGACTTGGTCCTCTGCGTAGATGCCCGCGCTCGCTCTCTTCGAGCCGACGCGCATGCGGCCGTAGACGATAGGCACGCAGTCGCCCTGCGCCGCGCTATTGACGGCGCCATTGAAGTAATAAGACGTGCCGTTGTCGCCGCTCGAACTCGCAAGCCCACTGGTCTGTGGGCTGAGCATTTGCACAACGCCGCCGAGTGCCATTGAAGCACCGAGCCCAAGCAAAAGCGAAGACGCGGGCGCAAACGCTGGAATGAAAGACGCGCCGATCAGCGCGGCGCCGAGCAACACCTGAAACAGCCCGCCGCTTTTACTGCCAATGATGATCGGCGCGATCCGGATGTCATCGTCGCCTATCGGCTGCGCGAGTTGCTCTTCCGAGAGATTGCGGCGGCCATTGAAGACAGCGAACGTCAGGCCGTTGTCCTTCGCGTTCAACATGAACTTGCGGAATCCGGGCAGGATGACGCTAAGCGCGCGAACAGCTTCGCTCGTCGACGACACGGCAAGTTGGTGCATGCGCCCGAAGCGCGCGCCGAGCACGCCATATAGACGGATGGTCCGGAGTTTGTCGCTCACGCCCCTTCCCCTTTGTATCGAAGCACCGTGCGCAGCGCGTGCGCCCACATACCACCCCATACCGTTCGACCCGACAAGCGGCCGTACATGTGATGAAGCATCTGGTTATTTCCGAGATAGATGCCCGCGTGGTTCGGCACCTTCGATCTGATCTGCATGAGCAGGACATCGCCTTCCTGCAGCGCAGCGTTCTGGCCGAGGTCTTCGAAACCCGCTTCGGCGAAGTGATCCATATAGAGATTCGTTTCGCCGTCCTCCCACCACTTCTCCGCACGTTCGAAGTCGGGCAATTCGATGCCGCGCTCAATGCGGTACCAGTCGCGCACGATGCCGTAGCAGTCGAGCGTTCCGTGTGCCCACTCGCGGCCGATGAGCGGCGCGACATACCCGCTCGGGCCAAATTCGCACCAATCCTCAACGCCGTTGCTGCCACTCGCCTGCACACCGACCGAAATGATTACCCACTTGTCGACGCCGCTCTTCTCCGCCATCGCTTTGTCCGCCATGCTCGGGCGCGCCGGCGCGCCGGGATGCGAATGCACGACAGCGAGGATCGGTCCCATGTCTTCCGCGAGCGCGTAGTCTTCCGGCGACATCACGAAGTGCTCGCCCGGCGCGGCAGAGAGATTGCGGCACGGGACATAGCGCTCGATGCCGTCGTGCGCGACGACAAGTCCGCACGACTCGCGCGGGTACTCCGCGAGCGCATGATCTGCGATCGCTTTCTTCGTCTCTTCGTTCATCAGGAAAGGGTGTCGCTGAGAAAGCCGCCGAACGACAGCGGCTGGTTCACGCCGAAGCGGCATTCACAGCCGCTGATCCGTTTGCTGCATCGGTCTAGCGCCGGATCGCCAACCGGCTGATCGTTCGCGTCAAAGTAAGCGCTGCCCGTGTAGCCGCAATTCGCATCACGGTATTGCCATTGACAGATGGTCACGATCTGCCGCGCGGGAAGCTGTTGGCCACCGAAATCAAGAGCGCTCGAAAGCGTGAACTCGACCTGCACGTTCGTCTCGCTGCTCTTCTGCTCGACGTACCAGAGCTCGGTCGCCATCTCTTCCGACGGGTCCGCAGTCGGATTGCCGCCTGGGAAGTTGACGGCGTCGAGATACTTGCTAAGCGTGCGCCGCCGGCGCACTTTCGCGCCTACCAGATTAGCGAGGAAAACGCACAGTGCGGAGATCGTGCCGCCCGTGTTGCCGACCGTCAGCTTCGGCTCGGGCTGCTGCGCGTCTGACGTGTGTTCGAAGCCAGTGCCCTGAATTGGCCACGGCTTATATTCGTTGCCCTGCCAGAAGATCGACGCGGTCTGGAGGTGTCCTTGGAAGCGAAGCAGATCGCCGCCAATAGCAGTGCAATCGACCTCAAACAACTCGATCAACCGACCCGGTTCGAGTTGTTGAATGTCCGACGAGATCAAGACGACACCTTGCTTTCGAGCACCGCGATCCGGTCAAGCGCAGAAGCCAACGCTGACTTCAAGTACTGCACTTCAGCATCAACTTCAACGACACCTTGAATTGCCACGGCAGACGCTTGGGAATAGTTGAATGTCAAAGCGCGTCGGCACTCGATCGGCCCGCTTGGCGGCAATAGCTCTACGCCGTCTTCGTCGAACTGGCGCGAAACGAAGTCTCCATCGCTGTCGATCTCCGCTCCGTTTTCGCTGACCAACTCGGGAAAATCGTCTTTCCACTCTTGAGCGATAACTCCAACTTGCAACGGGCCGACGCCACCGCCATCAACCGCCGCAATCTTCATGCGATAGTTGACAATTCGCTTGTCGCGAAGCTTTTCGAGCACCGATGTGTACGGGACGACGGCCGTTTTTAGTGCTGCATCGGACGTCTGCGTCACGCTGAGGCAAGTGAGCGTGATGTATGCGCTGTTGGCGCTATTGACCAGCGAAAAGCCGAATGACGTCTGATCATACTGAATCTGACCGATAGCACCGCTACCGGTCTGCCATTTCATCGTGATTGCGCCTGCGGTACCAACTGCCTTGACGGTGGTACTGCCTCCACCGAAGACGGTCGTGCCGTTGAAGTTCGCCGCGCCCGCCACTGCCAAAGATTGCGCGGTCAAAAGTCCAGCGTCGGATAGCGACATCGTGACGCCGCTATTAGCCGTGTTGACCCATTCGGTCAGCGACGCGGTGCCGTTCGCTCTCACACGCGCCGTGTATCCGTTCGGCGCCACCATTGTCAACTGGGAACTATAAGTAGATGCGAGCGGCGCGATGGCGATGTTCCCGCCCACAGTCAAAGCGCCAGAAACGGTTTCGTTTGCGCTGTAAGTGCGGCTTCGCATCAGGCATCCAAGCGTGTGAATGCCATCCGAATCTATGATCGTCGATTCGCCGGCCGCGAGCGATGTGAGAGCAATCGTATCACCGGAGCCAGACGCAATAGCTAAAGTGACAAGCGTTGAACCTTGATTTCGTAGATGCACGATGCCATCAAGGCCCATCGTTGCAGCCGACGGAAGATTGATCGTGCCGGCTGCGGCGAGATTGATGTTCACCCGCTTACCAACGTGCGCGGCTGTGAGTGCTTGGGCACTCGTGATCGTCGCGGCCGCGCTCGTGAGCGTGGCTTGAGCATTCAGCACGTCCACGTTCGCGTTGGCCTTCGTGTTTGCGCCGCGCACGGTGTCGCCGTCAACCGCTGTCGGCGGAGTGCCGAGGTTGACCTTCTGGAGTGTGCTCATCGAGGTTTAAGGTGCGTAAGTCTGGTCGAAGGTTGCGGTGATCGTGTAGGTGTTGCCGTCTTTCGTCGGCTCACTCCACGTCTCACAGGTGAACAGCGCCGGGGCTGCCCATAGAAGCGGTGTCCACAGGAACGCGGTCGCGCCGGCATGCGCGCGCAGGAAAGCGACAATCGCGCTGATGGTCGCGGCGTCGCCTATAAATTGAAGGCTGAAGCTCGAAGAGGCGTTGTTCAGACCGTCAGCTACTCGTTGGGCGTATCCATCGCCGAATTGAGCTTTCCGCGTCTTCAGCGTCGTGCTGCCAGACGAGCCCGCAACTGTCGGCTTCCAGATAAATGTATCGGCCATCACGCAATTCCTTGCTGCATCTTCCAAAGCGCCCCGCCTTGTCGGCGTTCGTTCACGACGACGGCTCGGACAGCGGCAGTGATTTTCTTCTGGAGATCAGCGGCACCTGAAGCGTTGGCGCCGGCATCAGCGCCTCCTTGCACAGAAATTGGCGCACTTACGGTGATGTCGCCGCGCGCGCCAGGCGAGACGCCTGAAGCTGCCCCGACTAGCCCGCCGGAGGCAAAACGCGCTATGGCGTGCACAGCGGCGCCGCTGTTCATTGCATTCAAGCTCGATACGCCTATGCGGCGCACGGCGTCAGCGGTCATTACAAACTCGCCGTTGCTCAGGCGCGCCGGAATGCTGTCGCTTGTGCCGGAGCCTGGCCCAGAGATATAGCCACCAGCGGCGTGGCCGTACCCTGCGATGAGATCGTCAGGCGTGCTAGTTGCGGAAGCGCCCACCGCTTCGCTTCCACTCGCACCGAAAAAGTTGAACGAGGCGAGAATTGCTTTCGCTATCAGCGCTTCGGTCTCGAGTTTGATAAGGCTGCCGACCGCCGCTTTCACGAAATCGCCAAAGCTGAGTTTCCCGGACGTCGCGAACTCTGCAACTGCGTCGCCGAGACTGCCGATAGCGTTCTGCGCGGTGTTATTCGCGGCAGATGCAAGATCGTTTGTCTTATCGATGATGTCCTGCAGGCCACCCTTCGCGCCAGACATCCAGTCTTGGCTCGCGATGTCGCTTTTGTCGAAGAAGTTCGACGTCTCGTCGCGCCTGGCGTCGAAGCGCTTATTGATCGAGTCGCGCTCGTCCTTATCGTCTTGCGTGCCGTCTAGACGCAGCCCTACTGCTTTCTTCTGCCACTCCGCCAATTCTTTTTGGCGTTCTGTTTCGATGCTGAGCAGCTCGACTTGGCGTTGCCGCTCCTTAGTACCAAGGCTCAGCGTATCCAGCTGAATCTTGTGCTGATTAGCGATCGCGTCGTTTTGGTCGACAATCTTGAGGTTTGTCTCGTAGGCGTCCTGGTTCAGCTTGTCGCTTCGCGTGCGCAGGTCGAGCTGCTTTTCGAGCGACGCATTGAGGCTGTACTGCGCGAGCAGTTCGCTCTGGTGCGCGAGCACGCTCTGCTGCGCCTTCGTCAGCGTCTTGCCCGCGTAGCCGTCGATCTCCGCTCGCAGTTCGACTTCCTTGGCTGCCCAGCCCGTCAGCTTTTCCTGCCCGCTCAACGACGCTTCGAGAGTCGCCTGGGCCTGCTTCGCCTGATCAAGTAACGTGTCGCCGTGGCTCTCTTCATAAGGCTTCGGTCCAGCGTTGTTACCCTTCGAAAAATTAATCTGACCGGTGGCAGCGCCGCCATGGCTATCGCCGCCCGGTACGGTATTCGACCAAAGCCGCGACATGAAATCTGCATAGCCCTGCCCCTGCCGCTTCAAGTTATCGAAGCCGACCTGCGCAGCCGCCGAGGCGAGCTTGAACTGCCCGGTCAGACCATATCCGACAACTGTGGCAAGCGTAGCGACCACTTCCGCTGTCTGTTCGAAGCCAATCACGAGCGTGGCAACTGCGCTCGCCGCGCTCTTCATGATGAAGGCGACGCCCGTATAGAAATCAGTGAGGAGCGGCTTCAGCGCGACGTTATCAGCAAGCGCGTCCGTCAAATTGATGATCGTGGGCAGCAGCGCGGTCTTCGCCGACAGAGAAAGCGCCTCCATCTTCGCGTGCGACAGTTCGAGCTGCTCTTGCAGAGCCGACAATTGCGCGATGGTCTTGCCGGACAGCACGGCGCCGACGTCAGTCGCAGTCGCGCCGAGCTGATTTAGGCGCGCGGAACCCTGATCAAGCAGCGGTATGAGGTTCTTGCCCGATGTGCCAAAGAGTTCGTTCGCCACCGCGGCCTTGCCCGCGCCGTCAGCGCTCTTCGCGAACGCATCAGCGACGCGTCCAAGAAGGTCTTCAGGAGTCGCCGTCTTGAGCGTCTTGAGGCTGATCCCGACTGCCGCGAATGCTGCCGCCGCATCTTTGTTGCCGTGCTGCGCCTCGTTCTGCGCCTTCGTCAGATCCGCGAGTGCATCCGCGGCGTCTTTCATCTCGACGCCGACCGTCTTGGCAGCGAATCCGAACTTCTGGACATCATCGGTCGAGACGCCCGTTTGCTTCGAAATCTTCTCGACCGTCTCGCCGTACGTTGCGAGCTCTTCGCGCGCAGAGAATGTGGCATGGGCAGCAATTGCCAGCACGCCAATAAACGCGCCTACGCCGAGCACGACCGGATTGAGCAGCGCATTGAATGCGCCGGTCGCTTCGGCCATGACCAGCAGCGAGCCGGCGAACTGCTTGTAATTGCCCTGCGACAGTTCATGCCCAAGCACAAGCAATTCACGCTTTGCCGCCGATGATTCAAGGCTGAAACCGTGCGTGTGCTCCGATGCTTTCGCGATCTGATCGATGAAAGGCTTGACGGAGTCCGACAGGCCGAGATTCGCCGCGCGCATCGAAAGGATTTCGGCGCGAGATTTGCCCGCCGTGGCCGCGTTTTTCAGCAGCGCATCAGTGAAGGACTTTACCGCCCTTGCGCTAACGTCGGAGCCGTTCGCCGTCGCTTCTGCAATCGCCGCCTGCGCGACCGCGCTGCGCTGCGCCATGTCCGACTGCGTGTTGATGAACGCGTTTGCCGACTTACGTGCTTTCTCAAGCTCGGCGGTATAGCCGGACGCGTCGGCTCCTACCTTAACGACGGTTTCATTCGCCACGCCTGGCCTCCTCAGCCTTGTTTTGGATCACTTCTACGACTGCGTCAGCCGCAGCACGCTTCTTCGCTTCGAATGCTGGTCGAAGGAACGGTTTCGCCGCAGCGCGCGACGTGCCGAACTCGACGAACCGACCGTAATACGCTTCTTTCGACCAGGTCACGAGATAGATAGCCAAGTGACCGGTGATCGACTCTTCCTTGTCGTACGCGATCAAGATCGAGCGTCGCAACGTGCCCGGCGTGTGCTGAGTTCCCTTGCGTTCGTAGGCGATACCGATCGGCGCACGAAGGCGCACCTCCGCATGGATCACGCGCGCGCCTGCAACGGCCGCCTGCCGCAGCACTTCTTCACTCGCGACGGTTTCGAGACGGTCTAGAAAGTCGGTGAGTGCCGACGGATTGACGATCTCAATCTTTTTTGCCACCGCCGCCTCGCTTGATTCTGTACTTCTTGCCTTTGGCTTTCGCGAGGTCGATGCCGAATACCGCGAGCGCAACGAACTGCGCTTGCTCTTTCGGATCCTCAAAAAGGACAGCTTTCGGCGGGGCCTTGACCCACGGCATGAAGTCCGCTGGCTCGAAGGCTTTCGTCTTCGGGTCGCGGTGAATGTTTGCCGTTGTCGCCGCCAGCATGCCCATGCGGATGTCTGCTATCCGCTCGCCAAACGGCTCTATGTTGTAAAACGCCATCCAGTCGGCGAACTCAACGCTATCGATCTCGCGTTGAGCGCGCACCACTGACATTCCGAGCGCGAGTGCTAGGCGGTGCCAGAAGAGTCGCTCTGGATGGCGCCGGAGTTTTTTTCAGCTTCCTGCGTCTGCGACGCGCCGAGCGCGTTGACCTTGGAGCAGGCGAGGCCAATCCGGCGAACGGTCTCAGCGCTCATGCCTCGCAAAATGTCCAGATCGGCAGCCGAGAACATGGGTTCGCCCTTCTCGTCGACAACCGTCGCCACGATCACGGCAGAGAAGTAGACGCTATCGCTCGTGCCTTGCTCCTGCAGCGTCTTCTGGAGCAGATCGCGCGCGAAGCCGTCCATGACTTTCACGCGGATTTCGCCCAGACCTTCAACGTTTACGGTCTCGATCGCAGGCTGCGCTAATGCCAGAAGTTGCTCTTTCGTAAGCATGCTGTTCAGCGCTCCTTTAGGCGGTCGCCGGGGTGACATCGATGTCGCCGGTGATCTTGATTGCGACCGTGCCCTTCACGACGTTGTCGACGCCTGCCGTGATCGGGAAGCTCTTCACATAGGCTTCGAATTCGATCGTCGTGCCGTCGCTCAACAGCACCTGATACTGCGACACGACGCCCGAACGCTTGTCGGCAAGCAAAGCAGCGTGGCTTGCTTCCTTCATGTTGACGTTGATGTCGAACGACACGGTGTCCCAATCTTGCAGACCTTGGCGATACTCTTTCGCCGTGCTGTCGAAGTCGGTAACGTCGATGTCGCTCGCCGAGCCGGCGAAACCGTTAAGGTTGGACACGTTTTTGATCGCGGTCCACACCGGCGTTTGCGTCGTGCCGGTGTTCTTCGAGATCTTCGTGCCCTGCGACGAGATTGCGGTGCTGGTCATCTTTTCACTCCTTCCACCAGATTGAGAAATCCTGCTGACTGCCGTATAGCTTCGTGTCGTCATCGAAGACGCTCACCGGCGCGCCGATCGGCACACCGCGAACAGGCTCGGCAGTCAGCGCAGCACGAACCTGTTGAATGATGGTTGCCGCATCGCCTCGGCTGGTCGCCCAAACCGAAACCTGCATGCGGCTGTTTTGCAACGTGTCCGCGCCGTCAAACGTCGTTTCATCGACGCCGCCGACACTCTGATAGACGATGTATGGCTTAACGGGACTCGCAGGCGCGACGTCCGGATATACACGTCCGCCCGCCAGCGTCTTGATCGCCCCAAAGGTGACCGATTCCGCGCTAGCCATCGTTGCTTCCCGTGCTGCACGCCAAATCCGTGTAGTCGCGCGCGGCGATATTCGGAAGCGGCTGCAGGATGTTGAAGATCACGCCATCGACGATCGCCCGCATGCCGTTCGTGATGTCCGTGCGATAGCGGATTCGAATGCTTGCCGACGCGGTGCCGACATCAGCGTCCGACGTCAGGGTTTCCTTGCCGGTGAGCATGCGCACATTGCCCCAAACCGTGGCGACCTCCATCCAACCCTCGATCGGCTGACCGAGATCGTCGAAGCCGCCGCCGTTGCGCTCGATGCGCACGCGCCGGTTTAGATCGCCCGCGCGCACCGTCATACGCCGAGCCCTGCGCGGTATGGAAACAGCAACTGTTTCGAGCCGGCCGGCAATTCCATGACGCTCGACGATGTGCCGACTACAACATCCTCGCGGAATGCATAGAGCTTGCCGAGAATCAGCAGAATTGCCGCGCGCACCGCGTCGTTGATGACGATCGGATCGTCGCCAGCGGTGCCATCGAGCACAGCCGCTGCCATGTCGTCGGCGTTCGCGTAAATCTTGCGGTCGAGGTAGTCAGATGCCGACTGCACGGCCGCACTGATATAAAGCGCGATCAGGTCATCTTCCGCGCCGGCATCCGTGCGCAAATGCGCGAGCGCCTGCGCCGTCGAGATGATGGGCGTCGGATCTGCCATTTACTTCGCCGCCTTGCTCTTGTTTTCGGGCTCGGGGGCCTTCTTGTTGCTCGGCACCGGAGCAGCCTTATCTTCGACCGGAGCTTCGGTCTTCACAAGACCGGCCTTTTCGAGATCCGCGATCACTTCCGGCGTGTCGTGCACGGCATCGCCTTTGCGATAGTTCTTGCCGTGCATGAAACCGGTCGTGGCCTTCGCTTTTACCTTGCTCATGTCCGTCTCCAAAAAGAAAACCGCCCCCGAAGAGGCGGTTCTCAGTTCTTACGCTACCGTAGGTGCGGTTGCTTACGACACCAGGCCGAAATCGCCCTTGATGAACGCTGCCGGGCGATACACCGCCAAGCCGAGGCGCTCTTCCGCGCGGATCGTGACCATGTTGGTCGTGAAGTTGTTACCGTCTTCCGTCGACACTTGCACGTTCGCATCTTCGCGATCGAACACTTGCGCGCCGAGCTTGAACGCGCCGACGAGGAACGAATCGACGTCCATCGCTTGCGTGTTCACGACCGGCCGGCCCCACAGCGTCGGGCCGGCGATCGACTGCGGATTGGCGAAGAGATAGGCGCCGTCCGTGGTCTTCGTCAGTTCGATGCGAGTCCAGTCAGTCGGGTTCGTCACGATGCCGGTTGCCGGCAGTTCCGCGAGTTCCGACTGCAGCAAAGCGAGGCGCAGCATGTCGATGCTCGTCGCGCCCGACAGGACGAACGGCGCGGCGTAGGCGATAGCCTGCGTGTAGATGCCGTTCAAATGGCCGCCGGTGCCCGAACCCTTCAGCAGTTCGAGTTCTTCGACGTAGGCCAGGCCGTAGCGCAAGCGACCGTCGATGTACGAGGCGAGCATCGCCGCATCGTCGAGGATCTGCTTCGATGCCTTGACGAAGTGAGCGATCGTCGCGACCGTCGTCGTTTGCAGGTCGAACTTCATGGTCGATTCGGCCTTCGCCGCGCCTTCCGTCGCCTGGATGGCTGCGTTGTTCGTGAAGCCCGTTTCGCGCATGTACTCGATCGCGTTCGACGTCGTGCGGCCCGGCGTAAGCAGGTCGCGCACGGTCATACGGCGTTGAGGCGGAGCGACGATGCCCTGCACGCGGTCAGCGTTGACCAGCGCGCCGGCCGAGCCGTCCGCGTTCGTGGTCAGGCTGGTGATCGCCTTCAGGCCCATACGCGCCTTGCCTTCGCGCGCCGCCATCACTGCCTTGATGCCCTCGTTTTCGGTCACGAGTTGGCCAAGCGACTTGACTTGCTCGCCGCCCTCGCTGCCGCGGCGCGAGAGCTTCTGCTCAGCTTCCGTCAGACGGGCCTGCAGTTCACCCTGCTTCAGCAGCAGCTCGTCGACCTTGGCCTTCGTCTCGGCGCTGACATCGCCGGCGGACTTCGCTTGCTTCAGCGCTTCTTCGCCGGACTTCTTCACCTCGTCGCCGATCCGCTTGAGCTCCGCGGTCACCTTCTCCATTACCTGCTCGGGATTGTCGCCGCCCGCGCCGCCGTTCTTGCGACGGAAGCCTTCCGCCGCTGCAATGGAGCCGATGCCAGCGAGCGACCACGCATGATCGCCGAGCGCGCCCAGCATGTCACCGTGCTGAAGAGCGTGCTGCACCATGACGGAAGCGGCATGCGCGTCGACCGCGAAAACCATAGCGAGCAGAACGCCCGCCGCCATGAAAACCTTGCCCAGAATGTTGCGTTGCATATCGAGTTTCCTCAGAAAGTGAGAGATTTGAGGCTGTCCAGCAGCCGATTACCTACATCGTTCGCCTCGCTGCCAGACTCACTCTGGAGCAGGTGCTTCAGCCCGCGATTGGCGATCACCGCGGACTGTGATTTCGAGAAGTCTGCCTCACGCAGGAACCGCTCGAATTCTGAAAGAGATGGCATGCCGCCGTGTGCGATGACCGACTTCACGGCTTCAATGCGCGCGTCTGGGTTCGCCGGGTTCGTCACGATGCTGATCTCGACGAGATCCAGCTCGTTCAGCGTACGAACGCCGGTTTTTTCGTTGTAGCTGGAGTCCAGCACGTAGTAGCCGATCGACAGGCCAGTGATGGCCTTCGATTTCATGCCGCGATACGCGATCTTCGCGTTCGGCGCATCGTCGACCCACAGCTCGCCATCGCCGAAGAGGCCGTGATCATCCTCTTTCAAACCCGACCACGATCCGATCGGCGTATAGCTGTCGTGCTGCCACAGAATCGGAAGCGCGCGGCCGCTCGACTTGAGTTCCGTGAGGCTTTTGCCAAACGCGCCAGGCGCGACGATCTCGCCATAGCTGTCGACATTGCCGAAGACCGAGCCGTAGCCGGAGAAGTGCCCCGCGTCATCGACCGATTTGACGTCGAGATCGAACGCGCGGACCTTATAGCCGCCCTTGCCGCTCTTACGATTCATCCTTTTGCTCCTGATTCAGCCAATTTTTTAGCGCGTCCTGCGCTTGCGACGCCGCCGATGTCTCGCCGAGCTTGTCGATCGGCAGAAGTGCCGACTGGACGGTGAGAACTCCCGCATTTCCGCCCATCGGCGGCAGGTTCTCTTTCACGCGGCATTCGTCGCGCGTCATGAGCCCGTTTTGCGTCATCTGTGAATAAAAAGCCGCGCGCCCGGCGCTGTCAGCGCGCAAAAGACCCTCGACTGAAAACTCGGCGTAGTACTGATCGCGCTCGGAGATCGACAGACAGCCCTTCCGCACGGTCTGCTCGATCCGCGTGAGCCACGGACGCAGCGAGAACGTCAGGAAGCCGATCATTTGCTGCTCGATTCCAGTCCCCCAGCTCGTCGACTTCTCGCTATGGCCGACCATGAATGGCGGCACGCGAAACCAGCGGCAGATCTCTTCGACGTTGAATGCCTTCGTCTCCAGCAACTGCACGTCGCCGGGATTCATCGTGATCGCCTGGTACTTCATGCCTGCTTCAAGCACCATCGTCTTGCCGGCCTGCATCGCGCCGCCGAATTGCTCGGTCAGGCTCGTTCGAATCTCGTTGCGCTTTTCCTTCGCCAACACTTGCTCAGTCGACAGCACGCCGGACGGCCGCAAGCCATTGCGAAAGACGCTGCTGCTCGTCTTATTTGCCGCAGTGGCGTTGCCGATGACCTCGCGTGCATACGTGATGACCGAAAGGCCAAGCAGGCCGTCTAGGCTGAACCCTCGGAAATGCAAGACATCGTCCTCGGACAAGGTCGATGTCGTGCCGTCGAGGTCCTGATACGTGTATTGCAGCGCGCCGGTGTTGAGACGCTTCACTTGCGTCCGCTGCGGCAGCATGATTTCAAGGCCGATGAGCACGCCTGCAGAGCGCATCTTGCGCGCATAGCCATTGCCCCACAGCAACATGCTCGCGACGATCACTTCCCAGAACTCGGTCGCCGTGTTCTCGGCGTTCGGCTGGCTGTGCAAGATGCCGTAAAGCTGATGCGATGTCGCAATGCTGCGTGTACCGTCCGAAGCCTTCTTGTAAAGGTTCATCGGAAGCGTTGCGATCGTCTCGGCAATGAGCCGCACGCATGCCCATGCGGCGGACAGCTGAAGTGCCGAGTCGACCGTCACGTTCTCGCCGCTCGACGAGTTCTGACCGCCCCATGCTGCCCAAAACGAGCCGTCCGTCAGTGAAATAGGCACGCCAAGCCACTTCAGAACGCTCGCCTTGACGCGCCCTGGCGACTTTTGCTTGTCCTGTTTCATACGATGATGGGGTTCTCGAAGAAGTCGTTGATGCCCGCGAGGCTTTCAGGATTGAGAGCCATCAGCGAAATCGCATCGAAAGTCGCCATCAAAGGGTCGATTTTTCCCGTCCCCGAGGCCTGTTTTGTGATGTTCACGGCGTTGCCCACCGGCACGACGCGCGCATTTCCGACACACCACGCCATAAGCGGCTGGCCGCCATGGATGAGCACGCCTTCAGCAAGCTTCCGTTCCGCCGTTTTGATCGCGCCGGACAGCTTCCATCCTTGGGAGATGCCGATGACCTTGTCCTGAGGCACTTCCGCCTCGACGAGCGCGTCGAGCACGCCGCCGATGCCCGCCGGGTCCGCACCGACGCGATCGAGAAGCCCCGCGCGCTCGATAGTCGCGACAATATCGGCGACGTCCGTTACGTCATCGCCGATTTGATCCACAACTGTGAGGTCACCTTCCTTCTTGAAGTCGAGAAGCATCGGCGCGATCTCTTTGCGCCGCTCGAATACGGACGGATGCGCCCATGCGTGCGTCCACAGCAGCCAGCGGCGCGTCTCACGCTCGCGACCGACCACGGCTAGGCCCAGCAAGTCATCAAGCCCGCCACCGTCGATGCCGACATCGATCACTTCGCTGCGCTCGATGAGTTGCTCGAGCGTGATGCGCGGCGCGCGCGCAGCTTGCTCCCAAAATTCAGCACCGGCCCACCGATCGCTGCGCAACGCGAGGCCGATTTCGACGTTCGCATGCTTGGCGAGAAAGCCCCGAAACGACTCTTCGCCCTCTTCTTTCGCCTTCCGGAACTCGCGCTGCAAGAAAGCTTCGTCGACCGAGAAGCCCAGGTTTGGGTTCACCATGCCGAGGTTTTCGGCCAGCAGATGCTCCTTGCGGGCGACCATTTCGGGCGGATGCTCGAAGATCACGGGCACGAAGCACGGATCGTGAACCTTGCCGTCGCGCACGTCGCGCGCGTATTGCAGCTTCTGCTTGAAGACGCCCGCGGGCGGGTCGTCGGACTGCGTCGTCAGACAGATGACAAAGCCTTCAGGCCGCGACGCTAAGCCGCCGATTGCTTCGCGCAGCATGTTCTCGGCATTCGGCTGCTTGCCGAACAGCCACACCTCGTCGACAAGCGTGCCGACGCTCTTCTTACCGCCGACCGTGTTTGAATCGGCCGCGACGACCTTCAGCGTCGCGCCGCTCGTGCGGTGCGTGATCGTCTTGATGTGCGTCTGCACCTGGAACAAATCGTCGAGCTCTTCCTCGTGCTTGACCATGTCGCGGCTCGGCGCGAACGAGTTATTCGCAACCTCGATCGTCGGCGCCAAGATCGCGTATTCGGCCGACATACGCCAATTCAGGATCATCGCGGTCATCATGATCCCGGCCGCCAGCGTCGACTTGCTGTTCTTCTTGGGGATGCACACGAACCATTCGGTGATAAGCCGCCGGCCGGATTCGGCGTCGTAAGCTCCGAAGATCGATGCGACCAGATCGAAGACCCACGGCGCGCACGACTCGCCGAACGTCGGGCTGCCCGGCGCGTCGACGATCTTGAGCTCCTTGAACACTGCGAGCGCTTGCTCGGCTTGCTCGGGGAAGATCGGCGGCGGAATGATCGACCGCCCCGTCTTGAGCCGCTCAGCCCAATCGAGACACGCCGTCGTCCATTCCACGCTCAGACCTTCTTGCCGCCATTCGCGACCAGTTTCGGCGCAGTGAGCGCCGCGAATTTGCTCGCGGCATTCTTAGCGGCTTGAGCCTTTGCGTCTTTCTTGCCGCCCTCGCCAAGCTTCTGGTGCATGAATGGCATCAAAACCTGCGCGGCAGTGACGCGCAGCCGCGGCTCCGTCCGTCCATCGTTCATCGCCGCCAGCAGAAACGCCTTCGGATCGGAGAAGTGCGTCATCGCGTTCAGGTCGAACCCCGCCGCGCGCGCAGCGCTCGCCATAGCGTCAGCCGCGCTTACCGCATCGCTTTCATCCGCCGCTTCCTCTGCCTCGTTGGACGCTGAGGCCGCTTTCGGTGCTCGTACAGCCTTCGCGCCGCCCTTTTTGCGCCGCTCGGACAGGTACGCAGCGATGTCCAAGTCTTTAACAAGACGCGAGCCAGCAGCCGATGCCGTCTTAACGCTGTAGCCCGCCGCGACAGCCGCGTCCTTATTGGATTTGCCGGCCAAAACAGCGTCGGCAAACAGCCGTTTCTTTGCTGTTAAAGCCATTAACAAATCCTCAAAATGACGATTTTTTCTGTCCGTGCGGGAACGGGCGGTCTAGGCCAAAATTACCTGTGAACTTTTGACCCACCCCCACCTTTACAACGGCAAATTATACAATCCGCACCGATTTGGTGCTGGTCGCGCACCATTCGTTGGTTTCACACAACAGTTTCACGAAATACGGCCCGGCTGCTCATATATGAGGCAATCCAGAGCCCTCGTCATGCTTTTTCCCACTCAGCAATAAGACTTATATTGCCGAGTAAAAACCATGCCAGCTTTGCGCATCAGACCTGCGATTCCTGTCGCTGCTTCTCGCCGCTGTGATGCCGCGCGCACAGCGACTGCCACCGCGCACTGTCCCAGAAGACCTTCATGTCGCCGCGATGCGGGTCCATGTGGTCAACGACCGATGCGTACGGCAAAGCGAGGCGGCGCTCAGTGCATGCAAGGATGATGGCTTCGATGCTCGTCGCCGTGATGCCAGCGTCGCGCAGGCAGAACGCACAAAAGGGATGCGCGGCAAGGAACGCCGCACGCGCTTTCTGCCACTTGAAGCCGTAGCCACGCTGCGCGCTGCTCGTCTTGTCCGTGCGCCATGAGCCGGGCTGCATCGTTGCCACTCGCGCACTCGCCTGTTGCAGGCGTGGCTTGAGCGTTTGCAGTTTCGGTCGGTTCATGGCGCTTGTTGGTAGCGGGGTGCGGAATCGAACCGCATGCTTCGAGCTTATGAGACTCGCTGTCTACCGGTGGCTTACACCCGCTGTAGAATCTTTGCGCCGGGTGGGCCGGCACATCAAAGGAAAAATTATGGCTAAGAACGAGAAATCATCGAAAGCGATGGCTTCGCTTGCCGGTAAAGTCTTATCGCAAAAGAGTTCGACTAAGGCTGCAAGAGAATTGGCTGGGTCGGTACTCACCCAAGCGCCTGATAAAAAGAAGCCGCCGAAAAAGAAGAAGTAATGCAAAAAGCCCGCTTGGCGCGAACCGAGCGGGCTTTTCTTTGGGCGAGCGAACGCCCCACGCGCGAAATAGTACGATACGACGGACGGGTTTACAACCCCTTCGTGCAAATAAGCCCCTTCCCGATTAATGCCGGCCGCATCAGAGCTTTCGCTTCCACATAGTCGCGGTCCTGCGTCGCCGGACTACGCGGATTCTGGAATACAACCGCGCCCGCGATGAAGTTGCGCACGGCAGTCATCACAGCGATGCGATGCGCAAGCGACAGCTTCTGGATGATCGGATCAACAGCTTTGCCGGTTGCAGCGCGAAGCTGGTTGTCTACTAGGTCGCTCAGCTCGGAATGATCCATCCACTGTCGGCTGATCTTGAAATCGCGACACGTAGAATCCGCCCGGCCATATCCGAGCGCTGGCTCATAGGCCTGACTCCACTCATACCATTCAGTCAGCACAGCGTTGATCTCGTCCGCAGCAATGGCGCTCGTCGTCATGTTGGTCCTCTTTCCGTATTGTTCGCAGCGGTGTCCGTGATTCTTGCCAATGGCGCAGATGGTTTGCATGGAGCCGATGAATTCGAAAGTTCGTTGGTGCGGGCAGCCCTTGCAGGTGCTGCTCTCCTTGTCGATCAGTTGCCGAAGCGGATCGCGGAATGAGCGCGGCGCGCGCGGTATCACTCGGCCACCTCGAAGCCGAACGCCTCGGCCACGCGCAGACGACAGATCGCCACCTTCGGCGACTCGTCCGTGCACATGCCATGAAAGTCGGGATTGAGGTGCGCTTCCGCCAGCCATTCGAGCTTTCCGTCTTCGCGCAGGCGCGGATATGTCAGGTAGCGCTGGCGTTCGGCAATCGGTGCGGTGATGTGCCAGTTCTCAGACGGCTGATACTTGAGATAGCCGACGTGTTGCACGTCGATTTGGCACCAGTCCGCGCCGCACGCGTGCTTCACTTCAGCTTGCATGCCTTCGGCTCTCGCGACCCAATAGTCGAGCTGCGCGCCGGTCAATTGATCGACGTTCATTTGGCGTCCTTCGGCACACAAAGAGCGTGCACTGATGCTCGGCTGCTCCCATAAAGCTCTTCGGTCTGCGCTTTCACCTGCGCGCGGACGGTGTCCGCAGCCTTCGCGCAGGCCAACTGCGAACCGAACTCCTGCATGGCGACGGATGTTGCTGGGGCCCATATGCCGCCCGAGTAGAAATTCCATGCCGTCGAAACAACGAGGATCCACGCGTTCATTTCTGCTCCACAGGTTTAGTCCAATCACGGCGCTTGATGCCGAGCGCCACCCAAAGAGGATCGAAGTTGTCTGGGATCATTTGATACCTCGTTTGAGACCTGCCTCAAACCCGACGGCAATGAGCTCCGCAATGGCATCGGGAAGCCTCAGGGGCATGCCGGCAAGTTCACGCGCTCTTTCAGAGACAGCTTTCCGGCATGCATCCTGATCGAACGCAGGTGCAAATTTCGAGTTATCGAGTTCGTTCATGCTGCGGCTCCTTTCGATGTCGGCGCGTCCGGCGCCATCCAGATGTAATCGTTGCAGTCGCGAAATTCGGCTAGCGACTTCCAGTTCTCTGCGTACAGGCAATCGACCCAGGCGTATTCACGATCCACCCATGCCTTCTTCGGGATCGAGCCGCGATAGCCTTCAGGAATAAATGCCAGTGCCAAGCACATGTATTCGGCGCCGCTACGGTCGAGATGCCGGACGCGGCGCAGGCCGTGCACCATCGTGTCTTTCGGCGTCTTCTGCGTCATGTACGTGTAGCGGCCGCGCATGCCTTGCTCAGTCACAAGACCAACGACGGGTATCCGCACCGTCAACTTCTTCGGCTCCATCGTGTTCACGCTGCTTCTTCCTCTTTCAGACCCATCTTTCGAGCACGCACCGGCTCCCAGCGCTCGTATGCGCGATCCCACGTCGCGAACTTGACCTCGCGTGATGCGTTTCCCCAGTCGATCCATGCGTGACACGTCATGCACCCGGGCACCGTGAATTCGTGGCGCGCTTTGATCCCCATGCCTTTGCCGTGCCGGCCTTGGTTGCTATGCGCGGGCACGACCGTGCCGCCGACCGAGCCGATGCAGACACCGGGCACGGCCAGGAAGCACCGCTCTCCGCGGCATGCCGCCAGATACTTCGAGCCTTCGGCGACGGTCGGCTTCTTCACGCGCGCCTTGATCTTTGCGCGCTGCTGCATCGTCGAGCGGCTGGCAATCTTGCTGTATTGCTTGCCGGGCTTTCGCTGGAAAGCGGAGCGCTTCATTGGTCGCACCCTTTGCCGACGACGTGCGAATCACCCGGCGCGGTGAATTTCTGCCAGTGCACCCAGCCTTGCATCGGACAGTGAAAGCCCCAATGGCGATAGCGCGGACCGGTTACGAAAAGCGTCCAGCACTCGCCGTGTGTCAGCTCGATGCGGTGCGCAAACGTGCCAAGCAAACGCAGCTTCCATTGGCCGGCCGTGCGTTCCGTGCGCACGTTGATGCCGCCTGGATCGATCGTGTGCTCGGTGTACGTACCGCGTAGCAAGATCGACAGGTTCGACCACGGGTGATCGTGCAGCGCGCGGTCGTCGTCACTGCGCATGAAGCGATGCAAGTAGACGTTGAAGAGCCGATTGCGCGGGATCACCCACCAGCGAATTAGATACGGGTCGTCATGCCCGCCGATGACGACGTCGGGCACGCGGCGAGTGATACGCGAGATGAGCCATTCGGCGAGATTCATGCGGCCACCTGTTGGGCGATGGTTGAAAACGGGTTGTGGCCGTGCCGCTTCAGTTGCTGACGGAAGCGCCACTCACGGCAGGCTTGACTGGCCGATTTGCGCGGCGGCTTCACTGCGTCATCGGCTTTACCGACCATCCAGCGCGCAGTCAGATTTCCGTACTGGCTCATGCGCTGATAGCCTGCGATGTGAAACGCTCTGCCGTGGCGGCGGCGAAGCACCGTCTCGATACCGTGAAACGAATGTCCGGTGCGCTCGACCATCTCCTTTATCGTCAAAGGGATCCCTTCTTCGAGAATCGCAGCAACGACGCTTTCGAGATGCGAATAGCCGGTGCGCCCGAGCTTCTTCTTTCGGTAGGTCAGACCAAGGCGTTGCGCTTCGGCGCGCGCGGAGTCGTACGAACGGCCAGGCAACTGCTTCAAGCCGACCTTGATGGACTGTTTGCCGCGCCAGATCTTGGCGAGAATGGCCTTTTCTTCTTCGCTCCAAAACCGCTCATTAGCGATAGCCATCCCGTACTTCGATGCCTTCGACTTGGCAGAGTGAAATGTGCGGCCTGGAAGCCGATGCATGTTTTCGGAAAGGCATGCTTCAGCGTCGTAGATCTCGCGCAGCACAGCCTTTTCCTCGTCGCTCCAGCGCTTGCCGCCCATTACGCAGCCTCCAGCTCGAAGCGCTTTGTCAACGTGCCACGCTTCACGCGGACGACCTGACGCGACTCGACGCGGCGCAGCGATTCGCCGTTCGCACGGGTGTATTGCAGCTTTGTGACCGTCTCCAGCAACTGCTCGAACAACTCGATGCCAGCGTTCACCGCAGGCAAGCCACCCGTGCCGAACACGAGCCGCGCGCGAGTGTTGAAGTTTTCAGCGCACTCGATCATGGCGTTCTGGGCAGCGAAGATCACGTTGATGCCGATCTCGCGATTGCCAGCTTCCTCGCAAAGGATCTGGGCGATGTTGAGAGCGTTCGTCACCGTATGCCAGGCGTCCTTCTCGTTCGTGCCGCGCGACAGCGAGAACGCGGCAGCATGCACCGCCGTTAAGATCGACGTGCGCGTATTGGCATCGAGCGGCTCAGATCCGTTCGAGATGAACGAGATGATGTCGGTCCGCTTCGACTTCGGCATGTAGCGCTTGCGCGGTTTCTTGGTCGTGCCCATCAGATTTCCTTCACCGAGATGTTGTGCACCGCGAGCATCTGCTTACGCTTTTGGATGTAGGTGCGGTTCTTCCGCGTCGCGATAGACTTCACGTCTTCGACGACTTCCTTGCCGGCATCGACATCGAAATAGACGAAGTCGGCGACATACTTCGATGCCCGTTCCCATGTACCGTCGTCGCGCTGCTTGCGGGCGGTGAGGACATACGGGACCTGCAAACGCAGTTCGCGGATGCGGCCGGCGGCTTGCAACTGGACCAAGTGGAACCAGCGCGAACGCTCTTTCTCGCTGTCGAACTTGATGCCGTTGTGCTCGCACTTTGAGTTGCGGTACTTCGGCGGCTTCTTCGACTGCATGTGAAGCATCAGTTCGCGCGACGGCTCGAACCGCGCGGCGCAACTCGCGATCGTTTTGCCAAACGGGTCAAGCGGGTCGTCCAGCGCACTCGACTGAGGCGGATTGCCGGTGCGCTTGTAGATCTCGCGCTGGGCGTGCGTCATCTGAGGTAGAACGCTGTCGTCGCGCACGCGCGCGGTGCCGACGTTTTTCGTTCCTTCAGGCACGTACATCGGCCAAGGTGCGGAGCGCTTCGTCATGCGGCACCCATGCGTTTATCGTCTAGCTGCAAAAGCGTCGCGGCCTCGTCGCCTCCGGCGTGGCCCACAGCTTTCGCGATTAGAACGTGCAGGCCACGGATGCCGTCTTCGGTCGTCAGGCCGCCTTCGCGTTCGAGTCGAGTCTGTGCGATCGCACGGCGCGCGCGCTCGATCTGCTCGGTGCGCAGCGCTTCGCTCATCTCTAAGCGCGGCACGTCGCTTTTCGAGATCCACTGACGCGGCATGAGCGACTTGCAGATGTCGCGGAACTCAGGCAACGTCGGCGGAAACGTCTTGTGCTTTTCCGAGCACTTCGCCAGCGCTTTCAGCACCAGCGGCTGCGAAAATTCGCGCAAGCCGTTGAGCCAAACTTTGCGCGCCGACACCATCCCGACGTCTTCGCCGTTCTCAACCTGGCCAATGCGATACTTGTCGAGCACCGAGTTCCCGTACATGCCATGCAGAAGCATGAACAAGTTCTTGATTTGCACTTCGTCGATAGCGTCAGACATCGATGTACTCCGCAGGAACGTTGCTGGCCGGGAAAATCGCGGCAGCTGCTGCCGATCGATCGTTCTTGCCCGTGCTGCCGCGCTTGTTCTGCCCGGCCCAATCTGCTCGGATCGCCTCCATGAAGGCCTCATCCCAATCGGCGTACGTGTAGCCTTTGGCTCGGCACTTGCCGACGAACGAATCGAAATGCGCTTGCAGGTTGCGATGACCCTTCTCCGCCGCCCAGGTACGAACGCGCTCAGAGATCGAGAAGTCAGCCGAAATCGTCGTCTTTGTCGGAGCACGTTTCCGGGCGCGCGCGGGATGCGCAGCATCCTGTACTTGGTTCATTGACGGTTTAAGGACGGTTAAGGACGGATTGGGTGTCACCGTGACACCCCGTGATGCCTCTTTTGACACCCCGTTAGCGTCTGGCTGACACCCCGTTGCCGTCTCCGTGACACCCCGTTCGTCACGACCCGTCACGGTGACACCCCGTGACTTCTTCATCGACATGTCGTAGCAGACCGGCCGACGGTCACCGCGAGCGATATATGCCGCGACGACTTTCTGGTTTCCTTTCACGATCAAACCGAGTTCTTCAAGCAAATCCAGCTTGCGGCGGATGGTGCTTTCCGACATGCCCGTGTCTTGCTGCAGAGTCGCTGTCGATGGGAATGCTGCCTTCCCGGTGTTGTCTGCGTAGTTGGCCAGACACAACAGCACGTGGCGCGCATGCGCTTCGGTGACGATCTGCTGTTCGATGGCCCACGCCATTGCTTGGATACTCACGCTACGGCTCCCACGACGCGCGAAGACACGAGCCCATGCAGATCAGCAAATCGCTCTACGTACCAGTGCGGCTGCGTCTCGCGCGGGCTGTTCGGATTGGTGATGTTCTTGCCGTAGAGAAGACCTGCCTCGGTGACCGCCCAGAAGCGCTTCGTGCCATTTACGGCGCGCTTCGACGTGCTTTTGCGCACTCGCTCGGCTTGCATGCCCGCGTCGGCGAGAAGGCGGTTATACGTGCGCGGCGAGATCGAAATGCCGTGCGCGACGAGCAGCTCCGTCAGCGGCTTGGTTTCCATCGAACTGCCCGCCGTCGAATCGGAAGCAGCATCAACGGCATACGCCGGCAGAAACGTGGATTCCAGACCATGGTTCTTGGCGATGTGAGCCAGCATGGCGATCTGGCTCGACGGAGAAGGCTTCAGCAGACGCGTGAAACACTCAGCGATAGCGATCTCGCCCGCAAGTTTCGATTGCGAGAGCGTCGGCTGCGTGCGCGTCTCAAGTTCCGTCCAGCGATCGATGATGCGAGCGCGCATCTGGATGTTGTATCCGGAGACGAGAATCAACGTCTCGCGCTTCGGAAGCTCGAAGATTTCCACTTCACGAACCGAGCCATTCGGACCTGCAATTTTTGCTACTGCTGAAAAGTCAGCCGCAGCTTTTCCAAGATCCACAAGCATCTTGCGGATGTCTGCGAGCACGTTGCGGTGCTCTTTACCCGTCAGCTCCGCGATCTCTCGGCTGGACATCGTCGGGCCACTGAGTTTTGCAATGTCGTTCATGGATGACCTCACAGGTCGTTGTCGTGACCGCACGGCAAAGAGCCGTCGGCGTTTTGCTTCGCACCGCACGCGATGCAGATCTTTTTCGGCTGTTGCGCGCGCTCGCGCTCTTGCCATTCGGCAGTGAGCGGACCGTCGAACATGCGGCCGGTCGTGATGAAGTCGGGGAATGCCATCGGGATGAAGCCAGGGCCGGCGCTCATCACGAAACCTTCTTCACGAGCGCCGCGGCAGCCGATTGCGGCTCGCGACGGTAGATGCGCTTCGTCAGCATGTTGATTTCCTCGACGGCTCGGTGAATCAGGCCGCCGATGCGCTCAAGGTCAGCCATTTCCTGATCGTCGACTTCGCCATCAGCGGTAGCTTCGCGGAAGCGCTTGGCGAGCTGGCCGTAGTGCACGGTCAGGCTCATGAACTTGTCGACGATCTCTTCGTTGTCGGGCTCTTCGCACGCGTCCGGCAACTTGACCATCACCGCATTGCGTTGCGCGAGCCAAGCTTCGATGATTCGCTCGTCGTCGGTCATCTCCGTCATCTGGACGGCGTTCATCAGCGTCAGGTGATGGGTTTCAGTGTTCGGATTGACCTTGCTGCGAAGCACAGCTGCCGACATTCCAAGACGCGGCGCGAGCGACTCACACCCGCCTTTGTAATCGTGAGCAACTGCGTGCGCTGTATCGAGGATGTTCAATTGAATCTCCAGACGAACGTTTTTACTAAGGGTTGACCCGGTTACAGTGGCGTCGTAGGTAAAAAGAACGACATGAACGGGGTAAAACAAAAATGACAACAAGCGCGAGTGACCAAAGCGCCGTTAGTACTGCGAATCACAGACCGGTGAGCCATCCACTCAAACCGGCAGCAGACTCGGCGCCGCTTACTTCGTTACTTTTGCTGGTCCTGCTGAGTCCGTGTGCAGTTTGCGGGCTTGCAGGACCGCTTCTTTACGCGCCTCGTCGAGTTGGTTACCTCGAATCCCCGCCGCGATAAGACCGAATAGCATCGTTCGAATCTCTTTCTGGACAGCCGCGCTGATTGGCGTCTCGGTCATACAGCCGCCCGCTGAGACACCACCTGCTCGTACAGCCGGACAATCGCCTGCAGCGTTGTGCCCTTGCAGTCAGGCTGACCATTGAGGATGCGGTTGACGGTCGGCTGCGAGGTGCCCAATTTCTCGGCGAGCGCGATCTCACCAAGCCCCAAAGCGGACTTGATCTCTTTCAGCATTTGGCGGGCAGTTGGCGTGTTCATAAAAATCATTCTATACGCAGATGGATAGACGGTCAATACATCAATGGATACTTGTTTGTCTAGTTCTTATACGCCCGCGTATATTCACGGGATGAACATCTCAGACCGTCTCGATTTGCTGATGAAGCTTCGCAACATCGGCAGCCAAAGCGCGCTCGCGCGCAGCTCAGGGGTTCCTCAGCCGACTATCAACCGTATCCTGAAAGGCACGACCTCCAGTCCGGACGTTCCGACGCTTCAGAAGCTCGCGACTGCGCTCGAGAGCAATGTGAACTGGCTTGCCGAGGGCCTCGGCCCAGGGCCTGATAGCCCCGATCACCGGCCAAAAGACCCCGTTATTCACGGGATTGGGGACGGCGGCCTCGCCGCTAGAATTAAGTCTTTGCTGGAGGACTTAGGCGGGAACGAGACCCGCCTAGCAGCGGGCGCGAAGACAGATCTCGCGACGGTGCTCGACCTTCTCAGCGGCAAGATTCAGCGTCTGGACGTCGATTTGGCGGTTGCGATGCAGGAGGCCTTCGGTGTCAACTCAGTCTGGTTGATGCTCGGTAAGGGTCCGCGGAAGACAGCTATCCGGCACAACGACCCGTATGAACCAATCCCTGTCACAGGCTGGCGGGGTGTACCGGTAGTGGGAATGGCCCAGTTAGGAGACAACGGTTTTTGGGCTGACGTGGAGTACCCCGTCGGCCAAGGCGATGGCTTCGTAGATGTGCCGACGAAGGACAAGGACGCGTACGCCATTCGTTGCAGCGGGGATTCCATGCGCCCGCGGATTAAGGATCGTGAGTTCGTTGTGATCGAGCCGAACCATCCGATCGAGCCAGGCGACGAAGTGCTCGTGAAGTCGAAAGACGGCCGGGTGATGGTCAAGGAGTTCCTGTACAAGCGATCTGGGCGCGTGCATTTGATCTCAACGAACGAGCAGCACGGCACCATCTCGTTTGCGGATGAGGAAATAGAGAAGATGCATTACGTAGGATGGATCGCCAAGCCTTCTGCATGGCGCCCTGATTAAAACAAAAAGGAAAATATGAACACCACGAGAGAGCCGGCATGGCAGGAAGAAACGACGGCAGCGTCATCGAGGACTGAGCGGGTATTCATGGACGAGGGACCTATTCGCGTGACGAGCGCGCGGTTCCTGGTTCCGGGGAACACCTTCGCAATGAGCGGCGTCACTTCGGTGAGACATATCGAGAAAGATCCGGCGCTCGTTTTTGGTTACCTTCTGATCATCGGCGGTGTTTTCTTGTGTCTAAGCCCAAGCTTGATCGCGATGGGCGTCATTTTCGTCTTGGGCGGTGCCATCTATCTGTGGAAAGGAAAAGGGAGATACAACGTCCGACTGCAAACCGCGTCTGGCGAAATCAAAGCTTTGACCTCCCGCGACAAGGATTTCGTCCGGCGCGTGGTATATGCCTTGAACGAAGCAATTGTCTACAGAGGCTGAACGCATGCGCAGATACGTTTTCGCCTTAGTACTTAGCGCCTCGATCGTAGGCTGCGCATCGAGCGGCGACATGCGCGAGCGCGCGCCTGTATTTTCTGGAAAGACCTCCCGGCCGGCAGTCGAATATGCCGGCTGCGTGCAACAGGGTTGGATCGACGCCGGTTACCTTGGCGTCAATTTCGTCCCTACGCCTGGCGGCGTTACGTTGAGCACCACTGGTGTCTCGGGAACATATCTCCTGCTCGACGTTGTAGCGGATAGCGATACGCGGCGAGTGACGTTCTACAGCCGCGCCGTCTTCGGCGAGCAGAAGTACATCGATGTGGCGCGGAAGTGTTTGTAACGCCCATGTCTTTCCACAAGATGGCGGACCTATGAATGAAAACGATGTCGCCTGGACGAAAATCCAGATGTTCAAAGCCATCCGGGCCTACCAAACCGGGTTAGCAGAAATCTCCGCTCGGGCAGACGATTTCTCCGGGCAGCTGCAAGGGGCTGCGCTTACTCCAGAGGTGCGCACGTTTCTCGACCAGATCGCCGGCCTAGTCGTCAGCACCACAGTCGACGTAGCGGAGCTACTCGACAAGTAAGGCGCGGTGAAGCTACGCATCGCGGGGCCGCCTTCGGCGAGCATAGGTACGTTGATGTGGTGAGGAAGTGTTTGTGAATATGTAGACGGTTACAGATTTAGTCCCACATCCTAGGTGTGGTTCGGCACAAATATTCGGCTAGCCGGGTTGAAATGTGCTATCACAGACAATATCATGAATAATGCGAGACTTGAGAAGGTCAAGCGCGAGCTTCGCGAGGTAAGGCGGAATCCTCAGAACAGACGAGCAACTGAACTTGAAGCGTTTGCTAAGCAAGTAGGAAGGAAGCGTGATAACCGCGGAAAAGAACCCACTTGGGTCCGAGAAATCGACCCCCAGCTCAGTCCTCCATTGAGCATACCGCACCACTCTAAAGATATTCCGCCAGGAACCGTTAGAAGCATCGTAGACCAGTTAATCGACGATGTAGATGAGTGGATACAGTTTCTTCAGGACGAAGATGAATACGACGATGACGACTCCTAGTGAGATCCTCAGCAAGCCTTACGCGCGCCGGATTGTTAGAGATGAGAGCGGAGCGTACACGGCATCAATTTTGGAATTTCCGGGGTGCCTCGCTTACGGCGATTCTGCATCAGATGCTTTGGCTGAACTGGAAAAGGTGGCCGAGTCTTGGCTTACGGTGGCGCTAGCCAACGGGAACCCAATCCGCGAGCCATTCGATTCCGACGGCTACAGCGGGAAGATCGCTCTTCGCTTGCCGCGGACCCTTCATCGACAAGTGGCCGAGTTCGCTGAACTGGAGCATACCAGCATCAACCAACTGCTTGTTCACGCAGTATCCCGTTACATTGGCGGGGCGGAGACGATACGAAACGCGGCTTCCGCAATGTTCTTTCCCATCCACATCAACCTTGCCAACCTAGGCAGCCTGCAGAACTTTCGCGTAACGCGAAAGCTCCCAACTGCGGGGACGATGATTGCATCTCCGGAGGCGCTAGCTCCTCTTACCAAGACTGTGACGGGCGTTGAGGTAATCCATGGCTGAACCTACTCAATTTATGTTAACTCATAAAGAGCTTGTGACAGTGCTTGTGAAAGAGGCTGACGTTCACAGCGGCATTTGGCAGCTATCGTTCAATCTGGGCTTCGGTGCTGCCAATATGGGATCTGGGCCCGAGAAGGACGACCTGAATCCCACAGCCATAATCCCTATTCTGGGCGTAGGCATCCAGCGAGTCGATGAAATCACTAATTTGTCTGTTGATGCCGCGCAGGTAAATCCTGTCCAACGTTGATTGGGATACGAAACCCGCTCCGGCGGGTTTTTTGTTGCCCGCACGCTTGCCTTCGTTGATGCGTCTCCTATACTCGAATCGGCCATAGCTCAACTTCAGTCGTCCACACGACTTGAGGCCAATCCCGCACCAATCTCCCCGGTGCGGGATTTTTTTTGCCTACGCGCAGCACCCTCCCCGGCTGTTACAAATTTATCCGTCGATCTATTCATTTGCGTATTGACTGCGTCTATTCATCGACGTATAGTTACTCCCATGCACTCACTCACCGACCTCGGGAGACGAACATGGGAAAGCTCGCTGCAATAAGCGTAGGTCTCTTCGTTGGCATCCTCGCGACGGCGGGTGGTCTTTGGCTCATGACCATCTAACCGGGGAAAGACGATGGAACGCGCAATCAACGACAACGCTCTGCTGGACATCGCTCGACTGAGCCGCGTTGATCGGATCTACAAGACGATCGGCATGGGCTCGGCGGTCGCAATCTCGATCGGGATGGTTTGGTTCCTCTGCGTCGCTGTGCCGGCCGGAGCGCTCTGGAAATGAGCCTGCTGAAGATCTGGGGCGTCGTCCTCATCGTCGCGGCCGTGTTCCTGGTCATCGATTCCGAGACGTCTCACCGCAAAGCTGAAATGGAACGCTGCGCGCATACGCGCTGCATCTGATAACGCATCCCGAAAAGGCTCACCCTCATGTCCACTTTGCCGATAGTAGTCCTCACCGTTTGGTCGCTCGCCGCAATTCTTGCCCTTCTCTTCAATCGCGGCGCCGCTGCTTTCGAAAAGCAGCAGCAGTGGCTTGACTCGGTGCAGATCCAGCGCCCCGCCTCGAACTAATCACCCAGCGAGGGGAGGCCGCCGTCCATCGAACCAGGCGTGACAGTTCGGAGAGACGGCCAACTAACAGGGGAAACGAAATGGGCGAACTAGCCGACAAGCTGGAAAACGTGCGGGTTGAACTTATGGATTGCTTGCGCTTGGCAGATGAGGACCAGAGCAACGCGTTTGTTGGACAGCTTGAATTTATTGTCGAAAGACTGGAACTCCTACAAAAGAAGGTCGAGTAACGGGACACGACGCGACACCTGCCGGGCCTGTTGTGGGCGCAAAGAGTGGTGTGACAGCCGGAGAGACGGCTTGTTGAAGTGTGGCGAATGCGCAGGCTGATGCGGTCGTGCATGAACCGATGCCGATACATCCGCGCATGCGTGCGTGGAATGTCAGAAAGCGGCAACGCCGGAGATCAGCACCGGCCGCCACCCTTGAACAGAACGCACAGGGCGAAGCCCGCAGCACCTACGCGGAAGTTGCAGGCGTAGGCCGTTAGCTGAGGACGGGCTCCTCGGCCTACCCGCCGGAGATGGTGAATATTCCCGGCGCCGGACGAAGGGTAACCGGCACATATAAAACGGCCGCACGTCCGCCACGTGCATTTCACGAGGAGCACCAGAAATGAAGAAGCAAATCGCATTGGCAGTCGTCGCAGCAGCATTCGCATCGTTGTTCAACGTTGCTCACGCAACGGGTATCGAAGGTGGGATCGTCGTCGGCGCCGGAGCATCGGCATTCGGCGGCAGCGTGTCAGGCTCGGCTGCCAGCATCAGCAACGGCAACGCAGTGACGGCCGCGCAGGTCGGCGGCACGGGCGCTTCGTATCAGAACGCGTTCAACAACACGGGCGGCACAGCAACGATTGGCGGTGGCGTGAATAGCGTCGGCGCGACGGTCGTCACCAACACGACGCAGTTCTCGAACTCAGGTGTCACGGGCTCGGCGGTCGGCAATGCCCCGACGAACGTCGGCAACAGCATCGCGAATGGCGGCGCGGCATACGGCAACACGACGACGGCCGCACAAGGCAGTGCGCAGTTCGCGACGGGCGCCATCGGCGCGGTTGGTGCAATCGGCGGTATCGCAGGTATCTCGGTCATCCACTAAGCGCAGCGCTTCCCATAACCGGTAGCGGGGTCGAGCGACCGACCCCGCGCCCAGGAGCCTCACATGAAAACGACTTTCATCGCCCTCATAGCGCTCTTCGCGGTTGCACCCGCGATGGCTCAAGTGTCGGGCAACGCAGAGAACACGTCAACCACGTCTTCCGTGGCAGGCGCGACGAATCAAGGCAACGCTCAACAGATCACCTTCAACAGCCCCAACAAGATCGAGTACAGCGGCAGCTACACGGCGCGCACGACCGGCAATGCGGTCCTCCCTGGCTTCGCAGGTTCGTTCTCTGGTGATTATTGCGGCGGAACGGCTGGTCTTGCCGCTGGCGGACCGGGTTTCGCGGTAAGCGTTGGCGCGCCAAAGATCGACGAGGCGTGCGTGATGCTCCGCACCTTCGAACGCGTGCAGCAAGCCGCGGTATCTGATCCCGAAAACGCAAAAGAACTCCGATCGGCAGCGCTGGACATCCTCGCTTCGATCGACCCGAGAGTCCGCTCGATCTTCGTGAAGCACAAGCTGCTGAAGGGCGAGACGGAAACGACAACGACGAACGCCGATGGCCAGCAAGTCTATGCGGTAGCGCAGCCCGAGTCGACGCGCGTTTCATCCGGTAACTGAGAATCCGCAAATGATGCCCCAGAGAGCCTTCACCTCAGTCGTCTCCATAAAGCTCTTGGCCGCTCGGTTCATCTGCATGGGTCGACGCGAAGCTTTGGCACTGCTGCATCACGAGCGAAATGTATCTCTCGATCTCATCTATCCGCTTGCTCCAATTGAGAGCCATATCTTCGGTAATGGGGACTGTGGGATCTTGAGAGCCTCTGGCTATTTGTTTGACGATCTCTTCTCGCGCGACTTCATGAAGCGATATTGCTTTGGCAAGCCTGAACCCGCTTTTTTTTGGCAGTTCGGCGAGTGCCTCAAGATCCTCGCTCGAAACGCGCAGAACCGGAATATCCAGAAATTCATCTGCTTCCTGCTTAGCATCGCCTCTATCGTTGTCAGTCGAAAAATCAAGGCGCGCAGATGCTGCCGCCAACTGATAGCGAAGACGGGCAAGTCTTGGATAAAGTTTTGCCGCAACCAACGCAGCACGCGTTCGATTGATGCCCAAGCTTGTTCGATAAGCCAAAACAGATGTCCCGACCGCAACTACAACTGCAAGCGTCCCAGCGGAAGCCTGTGCAAAAGAGAGCCAATCTTCATGGTGCCAACTCATGCGTGACCTCCCGATTTTATTTTCTGGCGCGATGGTACGAGCCATCCTCGACGGACGCAAGACACAGACGCGGCGCGTCGTGAAGGCGCGACCGGGCTGGCCCATTGGATTCGTCGGCGGCGCCGGTGACCAGAACGACCCGCGATGCTACGGCTTTGAGGACTTGAACACGGCGCAATGGTGGACGCTGCAGGCCGACGGTAGTTCTGACAATCACCAGATTCCATGCCCGTACGGTGCGCGCGGTGATCGTCTGTGGGTGCGCGAGACGTTCCAAGGCCCTATGTGGGAGGAAGGAACGTGGGATCCGGACACTGACTACCACTCGCCGAAGTATTGCGAGTACCGCGCCGACGGAGGTCCGACGCCGGAGTACGTCGACTTCGAGGACAACCTGCATCAGGGCTGGAAGCCGTCAATCTTCATGCCGCGCTGGGCGTCGCGCATCGCGCTCGAAATCACCGGCGTGCGCGTCGAGCGCTTGGAGGACATCGGTGAAGAAGACGCTCTTGCTGAGGGTGTCGAAAGAGGTCACGAAGGCTACCACATCGACGGCGGGCGACACTTTCACGCGGCGAGCCCGCGCGGCTCCTTCGCGTCGCTTTGGGACAGCCTGAACGCCTCACGCGGTCTCGGCTGGGACGTCAATCCATGGGTCTGGGTCGTCGAATTCAAAAGGATCGAAGCATGAGCGGCGCGGAGATCAAATTTTGGGGCGAGCGCGCATTCGAGGCTGTTTACAGTGCCGAGGCATGGTGCGCAGAAAACGGCTACTCAGTCGGCGCTGCGCAACAAGGCGCACCTCGCGGGCTTCTTCGTGGTGACTTTGCGATTGCCAAATGGCGGAATCTCTCGCCTGCTGAGCGCCTTTCCCTCGACGGAACGATGACCGGCGACATGCGCAACGGACCCGTCACCATCCATATCAAGGCAACCGGAGAGAAAGCATGAGATTCACCATCGCTTGCAGAAACGGAGAGTCTCTCGAAACAGTCGGCGATCCTGTCGCGCTGCCGAACACGGGCGACGAGCTTTTCGTCGTGCACTTCAACCCGTTCTTCAAGAACGATTTCATCGAAGCGTACGGCGGCGCGGCTCCGTTGTACGAGAGCGAATTGTTCCGGGTGTCACACGTTCTCAGCGGAGCCCGCGTCGCGGGCGGCGACACGATCGACGAGGCTATCGAACACGCGATAGCGAAGCTCATCGACAAAGGCGAAGAGGGTTTTCAGCGTGCGCTCCGGCGCGTCAACGAAGAACGTGGCCACTCGGCAGGCTGATTTGCTTTCTGCGGTATCGCACCCGCGCCCATAAAGGAGAAGAACGTGAACGCCGGAAAGCTCGAAATGTGGATGTCGCCACTGACGAACCGGATCTTCATCGGCAAGTCTCGCGCCGACGCACACGGGCGCGTTGCAACGTCGAAACAGGACGTCACCGCGCAGTGCATTAACGGCGCGATCGCGCACCTGGTGGCGCAGAACGACATGGAAATCATCGTGACGCTGGACGAAGGCAAGCGCTATCGAGTGCGCATCACGCCCGAAACGGAATGACGCGAGCCTACTACAACGAGATAGACCCATACGCCGCGCAGTGGATGCGCAATCTTATTGAAGCCGGGCATATCGCGCCCGGCGACGTTGATGAACGGAGCATCGAGGATGTCAGACCTAGCGACTTGCGCGGATACACACAATGTCATTTCTTCGCCGGAATCGGCGTCTGGTCGTATGCCCTTCGTCTCGCTGGATGGCCTGACGACCGACCTGTTTGGACCGGTTCCTGTCCGTGCCAACCTTTCAGCGCGGCAGGCAAAGGACTTGGGTTTGATGATGAGCGGCACCTTTGGCCCGCTTGGGCATGGCTCATTGGCGAGTGCCGGCCTCCAGTCGTCTTTGGAGAGCAAGTTGCAAGCAAAGACGTCGAACCTTGGATCGACCTTGTTCAAGCTGACGTGGAAGCGATGGGTTACGCCCTCGGGTGTGTCCCGTTCCCGTCTGCGGGCGTCGGTGCTCCGCACATCCGCGACCGATCGTACTTTGTGGCCCACACCAGCAGCCAGGGATTGGAAAAGCGAAAGCGCGACGGACGAATTCAACGCGGAACGATGGGCGCACGCTCGCGGCAAGCCATTGTCGGCAGTGGCAACGCTGGCAGCTTGGAATACCCCAGCGGCAGCTCATTGCCAGGGATCGCACGGCGGCGGCCAGTGCTCGGACTTGAGAACGCAGGTAGCGCTGGCAGGATGGCCGACGCCGACAGTCGGGAACAGCAAGGGATCGCAGTCGTTCGACGGATTGAGCGCGACGGGTCAGACGTCAGACGGGCGCAAGGTGGCAGTGAGCTTGAATCACGTCGCGACTTTCGCGAGTTGGCCGACACCGACATCAGCACTCGCAGACAAGGGTGTGCGCTCGACGGAAGGCGGAATTCGGGAGGCGATGCGATCGCACGGGCCCGACCTTGCCGCGATGGCCTGCCTTGCGAGTTGGCCAACTCCGAATGCGCATCCGGATGCGCCGAACATGAGCACGAATCGGGGCGGCGGAGAAAGGGCCCGGCTGACGCTACAGAGCCTCGGGGCGATGGCAAAGAGCATGTTGCCGGCCCGACTAACGGCTTCTGGCGAGATGCTGATTGGCTTCTCTGCAGGGACGAAAAGTGGCGGCCAGTTGAACCCCGCACATTCCCGCTGGGTGATGGGGCTCCCTCCCGCGTGGGACGCTTGCGCGCCTACGGCAACGCGATCAATCCGCACCAAGCCGCAGCGTTCATCGAAGCCGCTGACGAAGCAATGAGCTCGAACGCCTAAGGAGAACAAGATGAGCACGAAGACGCAGAGCACGCGCAATCATTGCGGAGATGAATAAATGACCTTCGATGAATGGTTCATAGAACAGGTATGGAGCGGGTCTAAGCTCGCTCGGAGCGTTGCGGAGAAAACGTGGCAAGCCGCCATTGAATCAATGAAGAGCGACAAGAAAGAGGCGAAGAGTTGCCGCACAGGATATTACGATATTTGTCATGCCGCGAAATTCGATGGCGTCGTGTGTCCAGAAGACGAATGCGACATTGATGATGGCGTTCGGGCTGTTGCTAAGCGCGACAAGCAAGAGGCGATGACCTGCAGGTGCAGGTGCAGTGGCTTGGGTCCATGTGAAAAACTAGCAAATTGTCGTCTGCGTAAAAGCGACAAGCAAGAGGCGGTAATGAGCCGCGAGGACTGGAAAGAGCTATACAACATCGCCTACGACCATGATTCGTTCGAGCGTTTCATGGAGACCGCGAAGTTCAATCTCGCAGCTAACCGCGCATCCGAGGAAGGGGGTTCCAATGGTTGAGCGATCCTGTAACGAATCGCGCGGCTCTGACTGGCCCTGCAAACACTGCAAAGTCGCTGACGTGTGGTTCACGTCCGATGAGACGTTCGACGGAGCTTATGACCGTTATCACTATCGCTGTCATTCATGCGGCAAGCAATGGACAGTGGTTGATGAGACCGACTGATAAGCGTATCCACCGACACGAAGGAGAAGACGTGAGCGATGTTCGAAAACTACCAACGCCGAGCACCACCGACCGACCTGCCCCAAATCGAATCATGCGTCCGTGCGAATGGGGTCTGCTCGGCACAGTGCGCGATCTTAAAACGCAGAAGGGAAGCAATATCTCGCTACGCCGCACACGTGGCGTGCGAAGAGACGCCGCCATCACGAAGGATCTATGAAAATGAACGACAGCCAAGAGCGGTTCGAAAAAGAGTTTGGCGTGATCGAGGCACACCCGATCGCATGGGCAGCGTGGATCATCGCTGAAAAGCAGGCACTTGAGCGTGCGGCGCAGATGTGCGACGACAATGCAGCCGCGCTCGAAAGCGTTCCATCGACTGCAACCGCTGCGTTAGCGCTCGTCTGTACTGCGCGAGATATTCGCGAGTTGGTATTGGATGACGCGCATACCGGACAGTAGAAAAGCGATGAAGATTCCAGGAGTTGAATCAAAGACGCTCAATCCTCAATGGCCTATGCGGGTTCGACCTTGGCTAGACATCAAAACTCTCGAGCCTGTGTATTCCGTGGAAACGCGTCATCCTGAGTTCAAGGTGTGGCTAGCGATATACACGAAGAGCCGCGGCCTCAAGCGGTTCAAGTCACGCGAAGCCGCACAGGCATTCATCAACGAAGCCAAGAACAAGCCATGTGCGCCCACTGCGGAAGCATGAATATCACGGAAGGAGAAGCATGATGGGCTGGAGCATCGGATACGACGAACACTGGAAGCGCGATGTCGGCTATGGCGTACCGACGTACTGCGATCATCCGGAATGCAATGAGGTGATTGACCGCGGATTGTCGTATGTGTGTGGCGGCGACATATTCGGCGGAGAGCGAGGCTGCGGTCTTTACTTCTGTGCCCGCCACATGTACCTGCCGATGCGTCGTCCTCAGATGTGCGAGCGATGCGAGAAGCGCCGAAAGCCCTTCAATGCGAAGCCTGATCATCCAGATTGGATCACCTGGAAGCTGACGGATGCAAGCTGGCAGCAATGGCGCGACGAGAACCCTGAGTTGGTCGCCGCGCTGCGCGCCATTATCGAATCGGAACTGAAGTGACCTGCAACATCGAAGAATTCATGCGCGTGACGCGCGCGTATCTCGGAGTCGAGAAATGGCGAAGCTAGTCTCCCTTGAGCAGTGGGCTGAACTGCTGTTCGGAAAAGAGAAGCCGCATCGAAACACGCTGCGCAACTGGCGTAAAAATGGCCGTATCGTGCCGCAGCCCATCAAATGCGGCGCCAAGTATTTTGTCGAACCGACCGCCGTTTACTACGACGATGCAGGCGAGATGCAACGGAGATTTGGGAATGGCCGCAAGGCGTCGTGAAGCAAAGCGCTGGCACTGGCCCGCGAACCTGTATCAGAACAGCACGGGCTATTTCTACTGGCGCAATCCTGACACCAAGAAGGATTACGGTATTGGCCGCGATCAGGCGAAGGCGTTTGGCGAAGCGCGCGCCGCCAACGCAGAGCTCGAACAGAGTCGAGGCCATCGATCGATCGTGCAGCGCATGACTGCACCGGATGACAGGACGCTGCGCGCCTGGTCGGCAGAGTACGCTGTGATCTATGCGGAGACTCGCAATCCGACACCGAGCACGATGAAGACTGTTCGCGCCGGCATCCGAGCCGTTTGCACCGCGCCGTTCGTCGACAGGCTCCTGAGAGAGGTGAAAACAAGCGAGGTCGCCGACTTTATTCTGACCGCTACCACGGCACGCGGCGCGCCTATGGCCGCTCTGATACGCAAGACCATGCACGACATGTTTCGCGAGGCTGAGACGAAAGGCTTGATCGAAGGAGGGAAGAATCCTGTTTCCGTCACGCGGCGGCCCGACATTGAAGTCGTGAGATCGCGGCTCACCCTGGAGAACTTCCTCGCCATCTATAAGCAAGCGCAGAAGTCGCCTGATCCGTGGATCGCGCGAAGCATGGAGTTGGCACTCATCACTGCGCAGCGCCGGGAGGATGTCTCGAAGATGCAGTTTGCCGAGGCGAAAGATGGATTCTTAGCGGTCGTTCAGACCAAAGGGCGAGGATCTGTGCGGCTGCGCATTCCGCTGTCGCTTCGACTAGGGGCGATCAAACTGTCGCTTGACGACGTGGTGAAGCGGTGCAGAGACGACGCCGTATCCGCGTACATGCTGCATTACACCGAGACGCGCGGCGGTCAGAGAAGAAGCGCCCGCGTAACAGCTGAAAAACTCACACGAGCATTTGCAGACACCCGCAACTCGACACCGGGTTTAACGTGGGAGGATGGTCGCACACCGGCTTCGTTCCACGAGATTCGGAGTCTTGCGGCACGTCTCTATACCGAGCAGTACGATGCGAAATTCGCTCAGGCGCTCCTCGGTCACAAGTCGGCGGAGATGACGTCTTTGTACCGCGACGTGCGCGGCGCGGAATGGACGGAATTGAAAATTGCCATATAAATCGTTTCAGACGAATAGTAGACGATTCTAGACGGTGGCCCGCCAGCAAAGGCTTAGCGGGCCGCAACGATTACATGGCATGTAATCATTCACAAGACTTGCGCTTCAATCGCCGCCTTATCGATGACCGACCACACCCGCTCGATACGCTCATCGCGAAACCGATAAAACACGTTCTCGCGAAAGCACACGCGCCGGCCGTTCACGGGCACGCCGAGGAACGTCCCTTTCGGCGAGCAATCGAACAGCAGGCGCGCCGCCACCGTCTGCGTATCCTCAATGAGCAGTTCGATATTGAAATGCAGATCGGGAATCTGCTCGTAATCTCGCTCCAGCATGCCGATATAGCCCGCCAGCGTGCCTGGCACGTCGTTATACGACACCTCGTCGTGAACGAACTGCCCGAGCTTCGTCCAGTCCTTTTCGTTCAGGCAGGCAATGTAGTCGCGGTAAATGAGTGAGAGCATGGGTCGGGCTCCTTGGGATTGCTGGCAAAGATAACATCGGCTCCTTGCGGCCGTGTTTCGATGCGCGGTGTTTTACGCACTAGGCAAACTTAGCGACGTTTTGTAAAGTCAGCCGAACGCGCATCTCCCTTCAAACTCATCGAGAAACCCGTCCATGACTCAACTCGCATCAAAATCGCTCGCCGGCAAGACCGCACTCGTCACCGGCTCGACGAGCGGCATCGGCTTAGGCATTGCCACGGCGCTTGCGCAAGCCGGCGCGAATCTCGTGCTGAACGGCTTCGGCGATGTGAACGGCGCCCTCGCGCAGATCGAAGCCATCGGCGTGAAAGCGGTGCATCACGACGCCGATATGACCAAGCCCGCCGAAATCGAAGCCATGCTCGCCTTCGCCAACGAAACCTTCGGTGCGGTCGATATTCTCGTGAACAACGCAGGCATCCAGCATGTCGCGACCATCGACCAGTTCCCGGTGGAACGCTGGGACGCGATCATCGCCATCAATCTCAGCTCGACGTTTCACACCATGCGCGTCGCGCTGCCCGGCATGCGCGAGCGCGGCTGGGGACGCGTCATCAACATCGCTTCGGTGCACGGACTCGTCGGGTCGGTCGGCAAGTCCGCTTATGTGGCGGCCAAGCACGGCATCCTCGGACTCACGAAGGTCGCCGCGCTCGAAAACGCGCGAAGCGGCGTGACGGTCAACGCCATCTGCCCCGGCTTCGTGCATACGCCGCTCGTGCAGAAGCAGATCGACGATCTCGCCGCACGCGAATCGCTCTCGCCTGACGACGCCCGCGCGAAGTTGCTCGGCGAGAAGCAGCCGTCGGCGCAATTCGTGACGACGGAGCAGATCGGCGATCTCGCCGTGTTCCTCTGCTCCGACGCCGCGAGCGAAATGCGCGGTTCGGAGTTGAAGATCGACGGCGGCTGGAGCGCGCAATAAAGCGCCCAGCGAAGCGGCACCGTTATCGGCACGAAACGCACGCCTCGTCACGCGCACGACGCGCCAATGCGTGCTATCGACGAAGCAGTGAACCGCGTATGACGATCATCATGGAAGTGGCGAAAGCCAGCAGCGAGCAGGCGGATGGATCGCGCAAGTGAATCAGGCAGTCTCGCATCTCGACGATTCGACCCAGCAGAACGCGGCGCTGGTCGAACAGGCGGCGGTGACGGCCAAGCGCCCGGCGAAGCGGGCGGTGGTGCTGGAGGAAGCGGTAAGATTGTTCACGGTCGCCGGCCCAAAAGCGACGGCTTGAGTCGGAGTTGGACCGCGAAGGCTTCCGCGCTTGATAATATCGGGCATTGTCAACAAGGAGTGCCCCACATGACCGCAGAAGCCAACCGGCAAGAAGAAGCGCGCGCGATGGAACGCATCGTCAACGCGACGCGCCAGGTTCAATCCGCCTTTCTTGCCTTGCAGAAGCAGTTCGCGCCCGAAGGCGACGGCCGCCCGACGCAACTCGCGCTGACGGCTTTCGACGCCGCCCTGCAAGAGCTCGAAGAGGCGCAAGCCGCATTCGACACCATGCTCAACGACTTGTTCGACGGCAACCGCTAAGGCGGCCGCAGGCTTCAGCCGTTGCGCAACGCCGGCGCGTCCTCTTCGGGCGCGGGCGGTCCTTCGAGCGCGGCTTCGCCATCCGAGGGATCGAGTCCGGTCCATGAGACGCCATCGGTCGATTGACGGCGCGCCGCCGCCACGCATGCCTCGACCAGTTCCTTGAACGACACCGCCGCCGAACTCGTGCGCACCAGCGCTTCGCCCTGCAGCGGACTTTCGGGGAACACGAGTCCCACGATCAGCTCGGCTGCCGGCGCACGCTGATGCAGGCGGCGCAAGAGATTGCGCAGATATGGCGGCGACTCGGCGGCATCGAACGAGACCACGCAGATGATCGACACGCCGTGCAGGTTCACTTCGCCGAAGCGTCCGCGCGAGAAGCGTTCGTAGCCCGCCAGATCGGCGCCCAGCCCGTGCTTCCTAAAGAGTTGCACCGCGATTGTCGCGGCCAAATCGTCCAGTTCGCTGCGCCCTGCAATGCACAACACCGACGCCGTGTGACCTTCCGCTTGCGCGTCGAAATGCGGCGGCGGCGCTTCGTAGGCGAGCGGCACCGCTTCGTCCGGCGACTCCAGACTCGCGGGCGGATCTTCGCGATGAGGCGGCGGCAGCACGGCGGTATCGTCGGTTTCCTCCAGCCCTTCGATGATGTCAAGCGCCGACTCGTTGATGCGCCGCAGCTGATCCACCGTCACCACGCCGCGCAGCACGTCGTTATGCGCGAGCCGCAAGCCCTCGAGCGCGACTTCGTCGTAGTAAGCGATCAGCGAGCGTTCCGTCAGCAGCGATTCCGCTTGCGCCAGCGCTTCGTCGGGATCGTTGGCAAGCAGGCGCTGATAAAAATTTTCCGCAGGGGTGAGCGCTGGCCGGTCGCCGAACAGCACATCGAGAAATTCGAGGCGATCCACATGGCGCCCGAGAATCACGAGGCACAGCGTGAGCGGCGTCGACAGCACGAGACCGATTGGCCCCCAGATCCAGCTCCAGAAGATTGCCGCGACGATCACCGCGAACGGCGAAAGCCCGGTGCTGTGACCGTACAGGAGCGGCTCGACGATCTGTCCCGCGACGATGTCGGTCACGCCGAACAACACGATGGTCCAGATCAGCATGGTCCAGCCGGGGCCAACCGCCGCCGCGAACACCACTGCGACGAGCGCGGCGATCCACGTCCCGACGTACGGCACGAAGCGCAGAAGCGCCGTCATCACGCCGAACAGCAATGCGCCCGGCACGCCGATAACCGCGAGCCCAATCGAAATGATGATGCCCACGCTCACGTTGATGCCGAGCTGCGCCAGAAAATAGCGCGAAAGACGGCGCGCGGCTTCGTCCATCGCGGTGGTTGCCCGATGCAGATCGCGCGAGCCGAATAGACGGATCAGCCGGTCGCGTAGATCTTCACGCTGCAACAGGATGAACACGGCGACCACCAGCACGATGCCCGTCGTTTCAAGCGGACTGATGACCGGCGAGAGAAAGCGCTGCGCCAGTTCCAGCGGCGACGGCGATGGTTCGTGCACTTCCACCGGCATCGGCTGATCGATCGGCGAGGCGGCGGGATTGTTCTCGGCGGTGCGCTGCTCCTGCTCGCGCGCGGGCGAAATGCGTTTGAGCGCACGCGATGCGCGCCCGAGAAATTCGTCGGCGCGACCGACTGTCAGGCGCTGCACGGAGTCGATCTTGCGTTCGACCGCGACCTGATACTTCGGCAGATCGCCCGCAAGTTGCGCGACCTGCGCGCCGATCAGCGCGCCGACAGCCGTCAGCACCGACAACGCCAGCAACACCGCGACGATCACCGATGGCACTTGCCCGAAGCGAATGCGCCGCAACATATCGACGAAAGGCGCGAGCAGAAAGCTCAGCAGAATCGCGAGGATGATCGGAATAAGTACCGCGCGCCCGAAGTACAAAGCGCATATGACGATGACACCAGTCACCAGCGACGCCAGCGCGCGCAGGCCAGGCGCGTCGGGCGGCAGTATTTTGGCGGGTGGACGGCGCGAGCCGGGTGCGGGAGGCATTTGAATTATTCGCTCGCTCGTGAGGAGGGAAAAGCGTCATCGGCGCAACGGACGTGTCACGCATTTGTCCGCATGAAGCAAGCGTCATGCCGCAATTCGGGTCAAAGGTGAGGGTTTGCGGGGCACCGCTAGGCGGCGCTATGAGGATCATCGAAACAATCAGTTGGCGACGCGGGCACGCAGCGTGCGAAATTGTTGGCCCACTGTCACGCCCATGCGGCACTTTCACGGATAAATCATGGGAGTCGATTCGCCCTGCATCAGCATCTGCAAGTTCGATGAAAAGACGGGCTTCTGCATTGGTTGCCTGCGCACGAAGGAAGAATGCAAGGAATGGAAGAAGATGAAGGACAAGCATCGCGTGCGGATAATCGATGAGCGCGGCAAGCGCAAAGCCAAACTCAAGAAACACAAGAAATAGCGCGCGCTTGAGACAAACGCTGGACTGGTCGACGGTAGGGAGATCAGCGTTCGTCGCACGGCGCGGGTTTAGACTCAAGCAATGCGGACCGCTTCGCGCCGCCACCTCGGGAGTTTTGTCATGAACGTTCGCCTTTGTGTTTTTACGGGGTTGTTGCTCGCGGCGTCGAGCGCGTTTGCGCAGTTGCATCCGCCGAGTGCGGAAACGGATATGAGCGCGCCTCAGAACAACCCCAAGCTCATGCCGGACGCGCCGCTTGGAAGCCAGTACCCGACGCACGGGAATGCGCAGGCGGGAGAGTTGAATTTGAATCCGAGCGATCCGCGAGCGCAACTAGTCAATGGACTGCCTAATAACGCGAATAGTGGCGGGTATGGGTCGCCGCTGGCGGGGAACAAGGCGAATGTGCCGCCCCAGAATTAAGGTTGCGCGTGGCCTGCGGCGCCTGATGCGCGTAGCAGTCTCGTTAACAATGAGCGCGCTTGCCCGGTAACTATTCCAAATCGCGGCTGATACGACCGTTCGCTTCGTTGGCTCGGCCACACGGCGCAAGGCGCTGTGTTTATCGCGTGCTGATGGCACTGTCCTTGCATACGGAGCTAGCAACTCAACCAACGCGCGAACGGGGCGACTTATGCAAATTCTGGTGTTGGACGACGATCGCGATTTCGCGGCAGGCATTGCTTCGCTGATCGGCAAACTGGGGCATCAGGTTCAGCTTGCTCACGATTGCGGCGTCGCACGCGAACTTGCGCATGCACATACCTTCGATGTGATACTCGCGGATGTCGAGCTACCCGATGGCGACGGCCGTGAAATGTGTGAGGGCTTGCGGGCCGAAGGCGCTTCTCACGATGCATACATGATCGCGATGACAGGGCGCACGGAATTGGGCGACAACGACTTTCCGTCGTTCGACGGGTATATGCATAAGCCGGTGACGTTTAGTGGTCTCGAACGAGCGCTCGAGGAATGGCAGGCTGCGGCGGGATTGGATTGAGAGCGTTGACGCGATGCTGATGGCCCGTGTTGTTATGCGGGCCAAGTCTAAGAAATGATCGACTTGCCTTTGCCATGCACACGCGGTATCGAGCCTTTGATGCCATACATCTCATAAAATCTTATTAATTTCGAGGCCATTGCGAGCTTGTATTCGCGAGGCAGCGCCGCGCTTTGCGCGTTCTCCGTATCCGCTCGGGAACCAGGAGTCTCTTCGCAAAAAGAAATCCGGGCTTCGTATCCGCTCGGGAACGAAGCGCCTCGCGACGCGCATTTCAAATGCGGTCGCTTGCAGTTCAATTAAGCTGCCCTTCCACCGCGCGCCTACTCAAGCGTGAATCAAAATCTCCCAAATACCTCACCGTTCTCCAAACAAGAACAGTGATTTGAATCTATCTGGTATTCAACTCAGCAGGGCAAGTCCCCATACTTGGTACGTACACGGAGAGACCCTCCGTGAAGGTCAGCGAAACGCGCCTCCGCGTCAGAAGACCGCCAAGAACCAACCATAAGGACTGAAGCCCGCCATGAAGCTCTATCACCATCCCCTCTCCGGCCACTCCCACCGGGCGCGGCTTTTCTTGCACCTTCTTGCCCTCGATCACGAAGAAGAAGTCGTCGACCTCGCCGCCAACGCGCACAAGTCGCCTCAATTCCTGCGCCTGAATCGCTTCGGCCAAATCCCGGTGCTTACCGACGGCAATCACGTCATCGCCGATTCGAACGCCATCCTCGTCTACCTCACGAAGAAAAGCGGCGATGCCCGCTGGCTCCCCGAAACGCCCCTCGAAGCGGCCCAGGTGCAACGCTGGCTCTCCGTTGCCGCAGGCCAGATCGCCTATGGCGCATGCGCGGCGCGTCTCGTCACCGTGTTCGGCCGGAAGTTCGATACCGAAGAAGTCATCGGCCGGGCGCACGCTTCGCTCGAAGTGATCGACGAAGAATTGCAGTCGCGCGACTGGATCGCCGATATCGGCAGCTCGCATCCGACCATCGCGGATGTCGCGCTCTACAGCTACATCTCCAGCGCGCCCGAAGGCAACGTCGATTTGTCCGGTTATCGCCATGTGAACGCGTGGCTGGCGCGCGTGGAAGCGCTGCCCGGATTCATCGAGTTCCAAAAGACGGCGGCCGGGCTGCGGGCCTGAGACGATCATGTCCTTCTCCAGTCCCGTCACGATGGACGCGCCGTGGCATCGCGGCGAAATCACGCTGCAGAAAACCGCGGGCGTCTACGAGCGCATGCAGGAACAAGGGCGGCGCGTGGTGCGCAGCTTCATGCCGGAGCAGCATCGGCAATTCTTCGCGCAGCTGCCGTTCATCGTCACGGGCGCGGTCGATCGAAACGGCGACGCCTGGGCCACGCTCCTCGCGGGCCGTCCCGGCTTTCTGCAAACGCCTGACGCGACGACTCTCGCCGTCAGGCATCCGCGCGACAAGAACGATCCCGCCGATGCCGGCATGAACGATGGCGCATCGGTCGGCATGCTCGGCATCGAACTGCATACGCGGCGGCGTAATCGCATGAACGGCGTAATACATCGCCATGGCGACCGCGCGTTCAAAGTGGCCGTCGAGCAGAGCTTCGGCAATTGCCCGCAATACATTCAACTGCGCGATTTCGAATTCGTGCGCGAGCCTTCCGAGCCTTCGAGCTCGAAGCCGGTCGAAGAAGATCCGCACTCGCCACGCGCAAGGGCGATGATCGAACGCGCCGACACCTTCTTCGTGGCATCGTATTTCGACCGCGAAGACGGGCATCGTCAAGTGGATGTGTCGCATCGCGGCGGCAAGGCGGGTTTCGTGCGCATCTCCGACGATGGCGTGCTCACCATTCCCGACTTCGCGGGCAACCTCTTCTTCAACACGCTCGGCAATATTCTTGTGAACGGACGCGCCGGTCTGCTCTTTACGGACTTCGAAAGCGGCACGCTGCTGCAACTTACGGGCGACGCCGAAGTGCTCACCGATTCACCCGAAATCGCGGCGTTTCAAGGCGCGGAAAGGCTGTGGCGCTTCACGCCGCGTCGTGTCGTGCTGCGCGAGAATGCGCTGCCCTTGCGCTGGGCGCTGCGCCGCGAAGGCTTTTCGCCCAATGCGCTGATGACGGGCGACTGGGCGGAGGCATCCGAACGCATGAAGGCGGCCGCGCTCGCCAACGCGTGGCGGCCGTTCAGGGTGAGCCGCATCGTCGATGAAAGCGATGTCATCCGCTCTTTCCATCTGCAACCGGCGGATGGCGCGGGCATTGTGGCGCACGCGGCCGGCCAGCATTTGCCGATTCGCGCGCATCTTCCCGGCGAAGCGAAGCCGCTGATCCGCACGTACACGCTGTCGGTGGCGCCATCGGACGGGATGTATCGCATCAGCGTGAAGCGCGAAGGACGCGTGTCCGCGCATCTGCACGACACATTGAAAGTGGGCGATGTCGTCGAGGCGCGCGCGCCGGCGGGCGACTTCACCATCGACGCGCTGGAGCGACGCCCGGCCGTGCTGATCGCGGCGGGCGTCGGCATAACGCCGATGATCGCGATGCTGCGGCACGTCGTCTACGAAGGCCTGCGCAAGCGCCGCATCCGCCCGACGTGGCTGATCGTATCGGCGCGAACGCTCGCCAATCGCGCGTTCGCCGCCGAGATCGATGCACTGGTGCAAAGCGCGGGCGGCGCGGTGCGCGTGATTCGCGTGCTGAGCGACCCGCAAGGCGCGACCTTCAAGGAAGATTACGAGGTGTCGGGGCGGATCGATATCGACTTGCTGACGAGCTTTCTGCCGTTCAACGACTACGACTTCTATCTGTGCGGACCGGGCGCGTTCATGCAATCGCTCTACGATGGCTTGCGCGCGCTCAACTTGGCCGACACGCGCGTCCATGCCGAAGCCTTCGGTCCCGCATCGCTGCGACGCACGGCCGATCGCGGTATCGAGACGAAGCCGATGCCGCCAGCGGCCACGCAAGCCGTATCGGTGAGTTTCCTCAAGTCGGACAAGCGCGTGCAATGGTCGCCCGAAAGCGGCTCGTTGCTCGATCTGGCCGAAGCAAACGGCGTCGACGCGGAGTTCAACTGTCGCCGTGGAACGTGCGGCACGTGCAGGACGCGCATCAGGGAAGGCGCGGTGACCTATGCAAGCGAGCCCGCGTTTCATGTCGGCGACGACGAAGCCTTGATCTGCTGCGCGCTTCCCGCGGAACAAAGCGCGCCGCTGCTACTCGATCTCTAGATTGCGCGGCGCGCCAGCATGCCCGAGAATGCACGGCAACTTCCCAGCCCGCAGGCCGTGCGCCCCAACATGGATCGTTTCCAGGCAATGTCGACCTTCGTCACCGTGGTCGAAACCGGAGGCTTCGCGTCCGCCGCGCGCAAGCTCGAAGTGTCGCCATCGGTGGTGAGCCGCGTCGTCACGGAACTCGAAGAACGGCTTGGCGTGCGGCTGCTCACGCGCACCACACGCGTCGTGCGTCTCACCGACGCAGGCCGTGGCTACTTCGAGGACTGCCGCCGCATTCTCGGCGAACTCGACAGCGCCGACCTCGCCGCGACCGGCACCCATTCGTCGCCGCGTGGCGTCCTCGCCATCACCGCGCCAGTCATGTTCGGCCGACTGCATGTCATGCCGGTGATGCTCGACTACCTTTCGCGCTATCGGGAAGCGGACGCCAGTTGCTGGTTTGTCGATCGCGTGGTGAATCTCGTCGACGAAGGTATCGACGTGGCGGTGCGGATCGCGGAACTGCCGGACTCGTCGCTGCAGGCGATTCCCGTGGGCCACGTGCGGCGGGTGCTGTGCGCGTCGCCCGAATATCTCGATGAACACGGCACGCCGCAACATCCCGCCGACCTCGATGACCATACGATCATCACGTCCACCGGCTCCTCGACGCCGCCCGAATGGCGTCTTTACGAGGGCGAGCGGCATATCGTCGTGCGCGCGCGGCCGCGCCTTTCCACCACGACCAACGACTCGGCGATGGAAGCCGCGCTCGCGGGCTTCGGCATTGCGCGGCTGCTTTCTTATCAGATCGCGTCGCATCTGAACGAAGGCTCGCTCGTCACCCTTCTCGCCGATTTCGAACCGCCGCCGCTGCCGGTGCATCTCGTGCATCGCGAAGGGCGCCATGTCGCGCAGAAGGTGCGCGCTTTTCTCGATCTCGCCGTGCCTGCGTTGCGCGCGAATCCATCGCTTAACTGGCGTTAGTTTTTGGTTGCGCGCGGCGGGCAAGATACGCGCGCTTCGAAGCTCGTCCGCTCGAATCGAACGGCCGTTAGCGCGCGCCCCGTGCAAAATGCCGGCAAACCATGCAACATAGCTCTCTCGACCGGATGTCACGGTCGCCGCGCTTCGGCTTTCCTGAACCTTCAACGGCTCACGCACCATGACGAATCAAACATCTTCCTCGAATGAACGCCCGCTCGACATGATCATCTTCGGCGGCGGCGGCGACCTTGCCGCACGCAAGCTGCTGCCCGCGCTCTACATGGCTCATTCGCATTGCAATCTGCCGCCCGACACGCGCATTCTCGCGATCGGGCGCAAGGACTGGACGCGCGAAGACTATCTGAAGAATTTCATGGAGAAGCAGTCGCGCCCGTTCATCGACGAAAAAGGCTTCGATGCGCAGTCGTGGGACAAATTCCTCGCGCTGTTCGATTACGTGCGCGTGGATGTCGAAAACCCGGACGACTTCCGCCGTCTCGCCGAAGCATCGCGCGAAAACGCGCAGCGCGTGTTCTATCTTTCGACCTCGCCGGAACTGTTCACCACCATCTGTGACAATCTCGCGGCAGCGGGTCTCGTGGACGAGCAGTCGCGCGTCGTGCTGGAAAAGCCGCTCGGTCACGATCTCGCCTCGGCGGTCGAGATCAACAACGCCGTCGGCAAGCGCTTCAAGGAAGAGCAGATTTATCGCATCGACCATTATCTCGGCAAGGAGACGGTCCAGAACCTGATGGTGCTGCGCTTTGGCAACGCCATCTTCGGTCCGCTGTGGCAAGCGCCTTACATCAAGAGCGTGCAGATCACGGTGTCGGAAACGGTGGGCGTGGGCAGCCGCGCGGGCTTTTACGACCACACCGGCGCGCTGCGCGACATGGTGCAGAACCACTTGCTGCAACTGCTGTGCATCGTGGCGATGGAACCTCCCGTCTCGCTCGATCCCGACGCCGTGCGCGACGAAAAGCTCAAGGTGCTGAAGTCGCTGCGGCCCATGTCGGTCGCGGATATCGCCCGCGACACCGTGCGCGGTCAGTATGCGGCGGGCGCGGTCGGCGGCGAGGCGGTGAAGGGCTATCTGCAGGAAGACAACGTGCCCGCCGAAAGCCGCGCCGAGACCTTCGTCGCATTGCGCGCGCATATCAACAACTGGCGCTGGGCCAACGTCCCGTTCTTCCTGCGCACCGGCAAGCGCATGCAGAACCGGCGCTCGGAGATCGTCATCGACTTTGCCGACTTGCCGTTCTCGATCATTCCGGCGGGTCCGCGTCATTACGGCAACCGGCTCACCATCACGTTGCAGCCGGAAGAATCCATCCAGTTGCAGATGATGGCGAAGGAACCCGGCAGCGGCATGCAAATGCTGCCCGTCAATCTGAACCTCGATCTGCAGCAGGCGTTCACCGAGCGCCGCGCGGAAGCGTATGAGCGTTTGCTGATCGACGTGATTCGCGGCCGTCTCACGCACTTCATGCGCCGTGACGAACTCGAAGCGGCTTGGGCGTGGGTCGAGCCCATTCTCAACGGCTGGAAGGAACTTGGCGACAAGCCGCGCGGTTATACGGCGGGAACGTTCGGCCCGGCGGCTTCATCGGCACTGATGGCGCGCGAGAATCTCGCGTGGGCCGAGGAAGCGTGATGCGTTGACTTCACGCTGACTTCGCGGCGGGCGCTTTATCGCATCATCGAGCGAGCGCCCTGCCGCGCGGACCACGCCGTGCCGACCGCCATCACCCAGGCGAGCACGACGATCCCGCACAGAATGCCGGACAGCCGCAGCACGGCGGGCATCGGGTCCGACGACCAATGGTGGTCCTGCACGAAGACCATGATGAACGCGATGCTAAACTGCCGCCCGACATAGCTCGCGCCCTGCGAGCCCGTCTGCACGTGACAGCCAAGCCACACGCCCGCGCACAGGGCGAGCATGCAGGCGAACGCGTTGTCGCCCAGCAGTGGCAAAAGCGCGAGGCTCACCGCTCCCGCCAGCAGACAGCCGACGAGCCGCTGCACCATGCGCTGCGTGACGGGTTTTTTCGTCGGCTTGTCCAGTGCGGATGCGGGCAAGATCAGCACGGCAACGGCCGTTACCATCGCCTGCGCGAAGCCGGGCAGATTCCACGCATACGCGAGCGCCGCGAGAATCATGATCGACCACGCGGACTGCCATGCCAGGCGCTTGCGCATGACGTCGGCAACGTGCTGCGCGTGCGCGGCTTCGAGCGCTTGCACGGCTTGCGCGGCATCGGAGGGAACGAGCGTGATGGCATGCGTGACGGCGAGGCTGTTGGCATTCACCCTGTCGGCCGTGGACGACGCCTGCGCGCCCGGCACGAGCGCCGCGCCACGCTTTTTCCGATAATGCTGCACGCCCGCGTGAAAGAGCGCCGACACGGCCACGCACGCCACGGTGCCAACGATCACCTCGACCACGCGCAGCACCGCGAACGAAGCCGTCGCCGATGCCGAATCGAGCCGATGCGCCTCGAACGTCACCATCAGCGCGGTCACCGCGCCGAGCACCCAGGCGTAGCCGGCATCCGAAACGAGCGCGCGAAACACCGAGAAGCCTGCGATCAACCCGAGCAGCGGCACGAAGAGCCACGGCACATCGCCGATGAGCGGCCCAGCCACCGCCCCGAGCAACGCGCCCGCCACCGTGCCGAGCACGCGATGCACGCCGCGTTGCGCGCACGCGGAGAACTTGGTCTGCATGACGGCGAAGCCGCTGATGGCGGCCCACCAGATGTGCGTCAAGTGAAACGCGTAGGCTAGCGCGACCGCGAGCGCCACCGAGAACATCGCCTGCGTGGCGAAGAGCGCGCGCTCGGGCGTCGGTTTGATCGCGATGAGTTCGCGGCCCAGCGAGACGAAGGCATCGCGCAGAACGGGCGCGAGCGCGTCCACGCCGCTCAGGGCGTCACGTTCGAGCGGCGGGGCGGCTCGGGTCGAGTTTTCGTTGGGCATTGTCCGAGCGTCTTCGAGGATGCACTTTGCAGCGTAGTCGCGATGCGGCCCGAGCGCAAAGGCAAGACAAAAAGACGGCGGATTGCGTCAGACCCGCGAAGTCAGCAGTCGAATGCCTGCAACTGCAAAGACGAGCGCGAGCGCGGCGTCGAGACCGCGCTGGATGCGCGTGTAGATGCGGCGCGCCGATGCCATCGAAAAAAGCGCGGCATAGCCGCCGAACACGCATACGCCGATACACAGACAGCCCGCGACGACCGCGAGCATGTGCGCGGTGCCCTCGCCCGCCGATGAGCCGAGCGCCGCCACCGACATCCATACGAGAATGGCCTTCGGATTGGTCAGATGCAGCAGCGCGCCGCGTGCATAGAGCTTGCGCGTGTCTGGTTGCCCAGTCGTTTCCACCGACGATGCACGGCGCGCCGGCCGCCACGCCGAGCGGCCCGACTTGAACGCGAGCCACAAGAGATACACGCCGCCACACAGCTTTACCGCGACGAGAAAGCCCGTGTATGCCGTCAACACGGCGGAAAGGCCGAGCGCGGCGAGCATCGCCCAGAAGAAGGAGCCGGAGATCACGCCCGCCGCGAAAGCGAACGCCGCGCGCCGGCCGGAAGTGCTCGCAATCGACATGATCGCGAGATTGCTCGGGCCGGGGCTTGCCGTGCCGACGAAATAAGCGGAATAGGCCAGCAGAAGGTTGGCGCTGACAAATGCGTGAGCAGACATGGAGTGGCTCCGGCGAGTCGAGTGTTTGCCGATGAGCGCGACTTTCGCGCCCGCCGATATTCTCGCCGACCGAAGCACCCCCGCACATGCACGATTCCCACGTGAACCGGCAGGCCAGTGCGTGATCAGTCCGCATAGCGCTCGATGCCATCCGCCAGCGCGTCGAACACGGCGCGGCAGCGCGGACTGCCGCGCAGATCTTCGTGCATCGTCACCCAGGTTTCGAGCTGAAACGTGAATATTTTCGGCAGCACGCGCACGAGCGACTCGTTGCGCCGGGCGAGCGCCACCTGACACATGCCGAGGCCCGCGCCCGCGCGGATCAGCGCAAGTTGCGCGAGGTCGCTGTCCGAGCGCAGGGCGAACGTATCGCGCGAAAATTCCGGCAGCGACTTGCTCGCTTCGCGTACGAAGGCGTTCGGCTGATCGAAACCGATGATCGCATGCCGATCCAGCGCCGCGACGTTGCGCGGCGTGCCATGCTTCGCGAGATAGTCGCGATGCGCGTGCAAGCCCACTTCGATCCGCCCGACGCGCCGCGCGACGAGTTGCGTCTGCTTCGGCCGCACCATGCGCACGGCGATGTCGGCTTCGCGTCTGAGCAGGTCCTGCACGCGATTGCTGAGGACGAGTTCGATCACGAGACGCGGATGCCGCTCGCGCAACGCCGCGAGAATGGGCGGCAACAGTTCGACGCCCACGACTTCGCTCGCCGATATCCGCACGGCGCCCTGCACGCTTGCGCCATCCGCATGACCCGTCGCGGCGCGTTCGAGCGATGCGGCCGTGCTGTGCATCGCCTCGGCATGCGCGCGCAGGTCGAGCGCGACATCGGTAGGTTGCAGGCCGGTTTGCGAGCGCGTGAACAAGCTTACGCGGAGCGCCTTTTCGAGCGCCTCGATATGCCGTCCCGCAGTAGGCTGCGTGATGCCGAGCGAACGCGCCGCGCCCGAAAGCGAACCTTCCTGCAAGACCGCCAAAAAAGTGCGGTACAGCTCCCAGCCAATACTCTCTGCCATACGAATTTGTATATCTGCTCAACGAGGTTAGGCAATTTTATTGTATCGCTGCACGGCACAGAATAAGGTCTTCGATCCATAAGAGGCGCAAGACATGACACACGGCGAACAGGCATTGGTGCTCGGGGCGAGCGGCGGAATTGGCAGCGAAGTGGCCCGGCAGCTGCGCGATGCGGGCTGGCGCGTGCGCGGCATGAAGCGGGGCGCACCCGACGCGCGGCCCGACGTGCACGGCATCGAATGGATTCAGGGCGATGCCATGAACCGCGCGGATGTCACGCGCGCCGCACGGGGCTGCGCGGTCATCGTGCATGCGGTGAATCCGCCGGGCTACAAGCGCTGGGCCGACTTCGTCTTGCCGATGATCGATCACACCATCGCCGCCGCGAAAGCCGAGGGCGCGACCATCGTGCTGCCGGGCACGGTGTACAACTTCGGGCCGGACGCGCTGCCCTTCATCGATGAGCGCGCGCCACAGCGTCCGCTCACGGAAAAAGGCGCGATACGCGTGGAGATGGAAGCGCGACTGGAACGCGCGAGCAAGGAAGGCGCGCGCGTGCTGATCGTGCGCGCGGGCGATTTCTTCGGGCCGAAAGCGGGCAACAACTGGTTTTCGCAGGGACTCGTGACGCCGGGCAAACCGGTCAGGAAAATCAGTTGTCCCGGTGCGCGCGGTGTCGGACATGAATGGTCGTATCTACCCGATGTGGCGCGCACGATGATCGAGTTGCTTCGACGCCGCGATACGCTCGCACCCTTCGCGCGCTTTCACATGGGCGGACATTGGGACGAAGACGGCATGCAGTTCGCTCGTGCTATCCAGCGCGTCGCCGCGCGCAACCGGCCGCGCATCGTCGGGTTTCCGTGGTGGTTGCTCGCGCTGGCATCGCCCTTCAATACGACGTTTCGAGAGCTGCGCGAGATGCGCTACTTATGGCGCACGCCGGTGCGCATGAACAATGCCTTGCTCGTCCATACGCTCGGCCACGAACCGCACACGCCGCTCGATGAAGCCGTCGAAGCCACGCTCGTCGGACTCGGCTGTCTCGATCTCGGCGAGCGCGCCTGACCGAAGCGCGGACTACTTCTGGGCGCAATGAAGCTCGGCTTCGTAAGCAGCCGAAGACGACGGCTCCCGAAAGCGCTCACCTTTAGACGCTCGAAAGCCGCCAAATCGATGGAAAAGCCCTTTGTTTTCAAGGCTCCGTGCCAACCGCGAGCATGCCTCCCGAATACCCTCACCTTTCGCGCTGATACACGTCATCCGCCTCGCACGCGCTAGCGGCTTTTTGCCTGCGCTATGCTGCCTTTCCTTCCAACGGCGATTGCAGGAGACAAGTCCATGAGCATTACCGCGCCCGCGCCCAAGCAGCAAAGCGACGCTTTTCCGCCGCAAGGTCTCACGCCCACGCGCGAGCAGATCATCCGGCATCTGCGGCATTCGAGCGTTATCGCCGAGCGTGCAACCTTGCTCGGTCATCATCCGTTCGGCGCGATCCTCGTCGGTCCTGACCAGGAAACCGTGTTGATGGAGCAAGGCAATGTCGATACCGTGAATCACGCGGAGTCGGTGCTCGCGCGCGTCGCGGCGCTCAACTTCACGCCAGAGTACTTGTGGAGCTGCACGCTCTATACGTCCGTCGAGCCGTGCTGCATGTGCGCGGGAACCGCGTATTGGGCGAATATAGGACGCGTGGTGTATGGACTGACGGAAGCGCGTCTGCTGGAAGCCACCGGCAATCACGAAGAGAATCCGACCATGAGCGTCTCGTCACGCTACGTGTTCGATCACTGCCAGAAGCCCGTCGAACTGATCGGCCCGGTTGCCGAAGTAGAAGACGAGGTGCTACGCGTGCAACGCGAGTTCTGGGCCAAACGCTAGACAAGCCTCTTGCAGTGCAACATGAAGCAAGCAAGATGGATTGGCCGTCATGCGTTGACTGCATACATGAGCCGGGTTCATGCATGGATGAACATCGATCGTTTGTCATCGGATCGCGGCGGGGAGACTATAACGATAACGAGGCAACAAACATTGGAGACCCGCCATGAACGAAGTGCTCGAAAAACCCACATTGTCGATCGTCAAGGAAGGCAAGGTATCGATCTATCAGCCGGAGCAGGAAGGGCTGATCTTTCCTGAATTGCCGGAATTCAAGAATGCGGCCGAACATCGGCAGTATTTGAAAGAGCGGCTAGTGGGTGCATGTCGCGCGTTCGCGCTGCAAGGCTTCGATTACGGTTTCGCCGGGCATCTCACCGTGCGCGATCCGGAAAACCCGGGCCTGTACTGGACTAATCCGATGGCCATTCACTTTTCGCAAGTGAAGGTGTCGAATCTGATCTGCGCGGATCACAAGGGCACCGTCGTCGAGGGCAATCACGCGATCAATCGCGCCGGCTTCGTGTTGCATGCGGCCGTGCATGAGATGCACCAGGATATCGTCGCCATGTGCCACGCGCACACGCTCTACGGCACCGCGTTCGCGTCGCTCGGCAAAGCGCTCGAACCGATCTCGCAAGACGCCGCTGCTTTCTTCGAAGATCACGTCGTGATCGGCGAGGAAGCGGGCAAGGTTGCAGTGGAAGTGAAAGGTGGCAACAAAGTCGCGCTCGCCTTCAAGGGCGTGAAAGCCGCGATCCACCAGAACCACGGGCTGCTCACGGCGAGCCGCCACAGTATCGACTCCGCGGCGTTCTGGTTCATTGCGCTGGAGCGCTGCTGCCATCAGCAACTGATGATCGAGCAAACCGGCATCACGCCTAAGCTCGTCACGCCGGACCGCGCGCGTTACAGCCGCGAACACGTGGGCAGCGACTATATCGGCTGGCTGCACTTCCAGACTATCTGGAACGACCTCGTCGCCACGCAGCCGGACATGTTCGACTGATCAGATCACGTTGAGCATGTTCAACGCCGTCTCCTGAAGCGGCGGCAAGACCCGAGCGAGCGCAGCCTCGCTCGTTTCTTTTCCGATCGGCATATTTGCCGACAAAGCCGCGACCACCTGCCCGTGACGGTTCTTCATCGGCACGGCGATCCCGCGCACGCCCACCTGCAATTGCTGTTCGATTGCAACGTAACCCTCCACGCGCGCCGCGCGAATCTTTTCGTACAACCTTTCCTTGTTGGTAATGGTGAGCGGCGTGAACGGCTTGAACTCCGTGGCGTCGAGCCACTTGCGCACCGCTTCCTCGTCCGGCTTGTGCGCGAGCAGAACGATGCCGCCCGACATCAACGCCGCCGGCACGCGCGCGCCGAGCACGAACCCGGTGGTCATGACGCGCGTCGAGCCGTTTCGCGCGATGATGACGAGATCCCATTCGTCCAGCACACTCACATACACTGACTCGTGGATCAGCGCGCTCAACTGCTGCAGATAAGGCTGCACGATACGCGGCAGCCGCGCCGAGTCGAAGTACGACCAGCCCACGCGCAACACGCGCGGCGTCAGGTTGAAGAGCTTGCCATCGGTTTGCACGTAACCGAGATGTGCCAGCGTCAGCAAATATCGGCGCGCGGCCGTGCGCGTCATGCCGGTGCGCACGGCGGCTTGCGTCGGAGTCATGCGAGCGTGCTGGTCGTCGAAGGCTTCGAGAATGGCTAGACCTTTCTCCAGTCCGGCGATCCAGTCGCGCTTGTCGAGTGTCGATGTTTTCGTCATGTTCGTTGCTCGAATGGGGCAGCCGGCGTGCACTGACAAAGCCGAAAGGTCAGTGCTAACCCCCAGTTCGGTCGATTATCGGACACACGCGTACGATTATCGCGCAAAATGCGTCATAAGTCGTTGCCGCGATCAGCCAGCGCTCTTATGCTCGAAACACTTCTGAGCGAGGCGTATTCCGGTGATCCGAATGCCCTGCCGCTCGGCCACGAGCAGCAGGCCAGAAAGCGGCGGCCTCGGTGGCAAACGGGTTCTACTCATAACCATTGTCGGAGACATTACATGGCTAGCCTTCAGGACGAAGCACACGGCGGCCGCCAGGCGAAGAAAGCGACGGCGAGCGGCTGGATCGGCTCGGCGCTCGAGTACTACGACTTCTTCATCTACGCCCAGGCGGCAGCGCTCATCTTCCCGCAGTTGTTCTTTCCCTCGGGCAATCCGAAGGTGGCTATCGTCGCGTCGCTCGCGACTTACGGCGTGGGTTATGTCGCGCGTCCTATCGGCGCATTCGTGCTCGGCCATCTGGGCGACACCCACGGCCGTAAGAACGTCCTGCTGGTCTGCATGTTCCTGATGGGCTTTTCCACCATGGCCGTGGGCCTGTTGCCGACATATCACAGCGTCGGCATGCTCGCACCGACCTTGCTCGTGATCTTGCGTCTGGTTCAGGGCTTCGCCGTGGCCGGCGAAATCTCCGGCGCAAGCTCGATGATTCTCGAACACGCGCCTTTCGGACGACGCGGCTTCTTCGCGAGCTTCACGTTGCAAGGCGTGCAGGCGGGCCAGATTCTCGCCGCCGCCGTGTTCCTGCCGCTCGCGTACTTCATGCCGGAAGACACGTTCAACTCATGGGGCTGGCGCATTCCGTTCCTGCTGTCGGCGGGCGTGCTGGTCGCGGGTTACATCATCCGTCGCGAGGTTCACGAAACGCCGGCGTTCACGGCAGAAGGCAAGCACGGCGATCTGCCGAAGTCGCCGATCAAGGAAGCGTTCGCCAACAGCACGCCTGACATGCTGCGCGTGATCTGCATGGCGCTCATGAACGTCATTCCCGTGGTCGCCACGATCTTCGGCGCGGCTTACGCGGTGCAGGCTTCCTACGGCATCGGTTTCTCGAAGAGCGTGTATCTGTGGATTCCGGTCGCGGGCAACATCCTCGCCGTGCTGGTGATTCCGTTCGTCGGCAATCTGTCGGACAAGATCGGGCGCCGTCCGCCGATCATCGTCGGCGCTATCCTGTCGGGGCTGCTGTCGTTCGCTTATCTGTGGGCGATCAGCATCCACAACGTGCCGGTTGCCATCGTCATGTCGCTGCTGATGTGGGGTCTCGTGTATCAGGGCTATAACGCGATTTTCCCGAGCTTCTTCCCGGAACTGTTCCCGACGCGCTCCCGCGTTTCGGCCATGGCGATCGCGCAGAACATCGGCACCACCATTACCGCGCTCTTGCCCGCCCTCTTCGCAGCGGTCGCGCCGCCGGGATCGAACAATATTCCGATGACGGTCGGTTGCATCACGCTGGTGGTCACGATCATCGCGGCGCTTGCAGCATGGTCGGCTCGCGAGACCTTCCGCGTTCGCCTGAACGATCTGGGCAAGCCGGACGCCGTGCCGATGACCCAGCAGGAATACGACCGTCAGCGCGCCGACTCCATGGCCGTGGAAAAAACCGCCAAGGCGCACGCCTGATCAGAAAGAACACGCGATGTTGGAGTGATTGCCGGGCTTTTCGAAGCCCGGCTTTTTTTCGTCCGGCACGAACTCATCTGTCGATACGCACGCCCGACAGACGCTCGCAAATGCCGATCAGGCGGTCCTGCATGGCTTCGTCGCGCGCGGCCGGATCGCACGAGCGCTCACGCAGATGGAAGAAGTAGCGGCCCGATACGCGCGCCTTGTCGTCGTCGCTGGCTGCGAGCCACGCTTGCGTGCGATGCGCCTTGTCCATGTCGTCGGGCGCGGAAGCGCCGCCCATCTTCGTCGGCACCCAGCCGGGTTCTAACGCGTTGGACAGCACATCCGGCCAGTAGCGCGCCACCGCCAGCGCGAGCAGCACGTCCATGAACTTGCTTTCGGCATACGCGAGCGAGCCGTTCCAGCGGCGTTGCGTCCATTCGATGTCGTCGAGATTCGCGGGCGTGCCGTGATGCATGCCGGAACTGAGATACACGAGCCGCGATGGCTTCTCGATCAGCGCCGTCAGCACATACGGCGCAAGCACGTTGATGGCGAAGACATGCGGCAGGCCATCGACGGTTTCGATACGGTCCGGCTCGCGATACCCCACGCCCGCGTTATGAATGACGGCATCGAAGTGTCCCAGCCGGTTGACTTGCTCCGCCACGCCGCGCGTGGCTTTCAGACTCGCGAGATCGCCCGTGACGACGCCTTGCGCTTGCGGCAGGACAGTGCGTGCGTCCTCGGCGCGCGCCGCGTTGCGCGCATGCAGCACCACGGCATGCCCTTGTTCGATCAAAAGACGCGCGGCCATGAGACCGAGCCCGTCGCTCGATCCGGTGATGAAAATTCGTGACATGCAACGCTCCTATGGCGATTGATCCAGAGCCCATTCTGCGCGTGAAGGCGTCGCTTCGCGATAACATGAAAGCCATTTCATCGATGACGCGGAGGCATGAATGGCGGGCTTCAACGAACGCATCCTGAACGGCATCAGCGTGTTCGCGGCTATCGTCGATGCAGGCACGTTCGCCGCCGCGGGCAACCGTCTCGGCATGTCGCAGCCCGGCGTGAGCCGCGCCATCGCCCGCCTGGAAGCGCGTTTGAGAGTGCGGCTATTCGATCGCACGACGCGCAGCGTGTCGCTCACCGACGACGGCCGGCGCTTCTTCGAACAAATCATGCCGCATCTGAACGGACTGGAAGAAGCGGCGGCCACCGCTTCGGGCGGCGCGACCGCCGTGCGCGGCCGGTTGCGCGTGAATGTCGATCCCATTTTCTCGCGCCTCGTGCTCGGGCCGAAGCTCTACGCGTTCATGGACGCGCACCCGGAGATAGAACTCGAACTGATCACGAGCGACCGCCTTGGCGACATGATCGCGGACGGCTTCGATCTGGCGATCCGTTTTGGCGAGCCGCGCGATTCGAGTCTCGTCGCTCGCAAGCTGCTCGACACGCCGGTGCGCACCGTGGCCGCGCCTTCATACATCGCGCGATGCGGACGGCCCGCGACACCGCAAGCGCTGGAAAGCGACGCGCATACGTGCGTCGAGTTTCGCGATCCTGAAACAGGGCGTCCGTTCGTGTGGGAGTTTCACCGCAAGAAGAAGCGCATGACCGTCGATACGCGCGGCCGCCTCACGCTCAACGATGTCGGCACCATGTTGAGCGCCAGCCTGTCGGGCTATTGCGTCGCGCAGATTCTCGAACTCGGCTCCGAACATCTGTTCACGGAAGGCAAGTTGATCGACCTTTTTCCCGACTGGCCCGACGAGCGCTTCCCGCTGTACGCGTACTATCCGTCGCGGCATCATCCGCCCGCGAAGACGCGGGCGTTTCTCGATCTCGTGATTTCGCTTGCGCAGACGAAGTGAGGCCGTTCGTCATTCAGGCGAGCGCCACGGACTTTCCAGTGCGAGCGCTTTCGATGATAGCGGCCAGCGTCGCCGCGTTATCGAGACTCGCCTGCGCGTAGAACTCGATGGCCGCCGTATCGTGCGTGGCGACCATGCGGGCGAACGCTTCCGCCGTGAAGAAGAAGCCGCTGCCCGTGTCCGCCTGCACTACTTCGAACGGCACCGAATTGGGAATGCCGCGCCGCACGCGCAACTGGCTCGGCAGATAGCCATACGGATGCCCGTGCGTCAGATCGCTCGTATGGTTGAGATACTCGGTATCGATCGTGCCTTCGGAACCGACGATCGTCGCATATCGATGATTCGCGCCATCCATTGCGCAGGAGAGTTGCGCGCGGCGGCCATCGGCATAGATGAGCGTCGCCATGAGGCTGATGTCGACCTTGGTATCGGCCCACGTCGCCACGGCCTGCACGCTTTGCGGTGCGGTTCCGGTCACGAGGCGAATCAGGCTTAGCGGATAGCTGCCTGCATCGAGCAGCGCGCCGCCGCCGAGTTCCGGCTTCATGCGGATGTTCGCGCCCGGGTTCCCGACAGTGAAGCCGAAGTTCGCCTGAATGGCGCGCACCGCGCCGATGGCGCCTTCGCCGATCAGCGACATCATCTGCGCGGTCTGCGGCTGGAAGTACCACGGGAAGGCTTCGAGCAACAGCACGTCGTTGCGCTCGGCGGCCTCGAACATGCTTACGGCTTCGTCGCGGGACAACGCGAGCGGCTTCTCGCAGAGGACGTGCTTGCCGTGGTTTGCTGCCTTGATTGCCCATTCGGCATGCAGGCTATTGGGCAAGGGAATGTAGATGGCATCGACATCAGGGCTGGCGAGCAGTGCTTCATAGCTGCCGAACCATGCGCCGATTTCGTTCGCTTCCGCGAATGCTTTTGCGTTGTCGTCGCTGCGGCTCGCCACCGCGACGATGCGCACGTTTTCGCTTGGCTGCACGTCACGCGCGAATTGCCTGGCGATATTGGCGCCGCCGAGAATACCGAGGCGCAAGGGCGATGAGGCTTGAATCGATGACAAGGCAGCTCCTTACTTGAACGAGAGAAATGAGTGGAATCGATCAGGAACCGTATCACAGCTTGACTGCGCGGCGCTTCATGTACGTGCGAAAGGTGAGGGTTTGCGGGATCGTGTGTTTGGGCGCCTCAATTGCCTGGATTTCGCTTCATTGGATGCGCTGCTCGAAACGCGCGAAGCGTTGCTGCATAAGGACAAGCGGCATGACGCTTGGTTTGCTCACGCTCCGCGTATGGACGCGCTCTTCGACCAAAGGTGAGCGTTTTCGGGGAGCATGTCTGCAGACAATTAGCGCGATAACCTTAGGCGCCCTTGGGCTTATCGCTTAAGCTCAGGAGGAAGCGTAAGGCGCGTTGCCCGTGCAAACACAGAGAGTCGTTGGCGTATGAAGTCGTTGAAACTGCAGGAAATGTCTGGATGGGCTCACGTGTGCACGTCGGAGAACGTGCCGTGCGAAGCGGCGCGAGCCGTTTCGTATGGAGATAGACGACTCGTCGTGTGGCGCGATGGCGAAGGCGGCATCCATGTCTGGGACGATGCTTGCCCGCATCGAGGCAATGAACTGTCGACAGGACGCGTGACGGGCGGGTTGATCACGTGCGCATCGCATGGCTGGCGCTTCGATAGCAACGGTCAGCATGTGCGACCGCTGACGGTCGCATCGTCGTGCCGCGATGACTCTTACGCGAGAACATATGAAGCTCGCGAACACGACGGCACGATTCTCGCGATGCTTTGAGGACCGCGTATCAGCGAAAGAGCGGTGACGAATCCACATCCGCGAGCTTCGACAACTCTTCGCCACGTTCGTCGCATGCCTGCCGGATCTGGCCGCCGTAGCCAATCCATATCGCGAACGATGCCACCGACACGCTGCCAAGCAGCATGAACGCAACCGGATAGCCGAACAGGTGCGCGAGCCATCCGCCAATAAGCGGACTCAGACACGCGCCCGCTGCCTGAACGCCCTGCACCGCGCCCTGCCCCAGATTCACGCGACCGCTGCCATGCAGAAGATGCACGACAAGCGCCGGCACGGCCACGCTTTGCAAACCGGCGCCAATGCCGTCGAGAATCTGCACGGGAAGAATGCCCCATGGCGGCTCTAACCACGCTGCCGTCACCGCGCGCAACGGCAAGGTCAGAAGCGTGACGAGAATGATCCACCAGAAGCCGAAGCGCCGCGTCAGACGGCTCGCGAAAGCCGCCGCCAACAACATGACGACCTGCGCGATCACGATATTCGCCGCCGTGATCTGGCTTGCGCCCGCTTTGTGTGTCGATGCGACCGCGAGACTGTAGAGCGGCAGCATCGCCGAATTGCCGAGGTTGAACGCGGCAAGCGCGATGGCCAGCAGGAGCAAGGGCCGATTGCGCACGAGGATACTCGCGCTGTCGGTTTGTACCGGCGCGTTGTCGTCGTTGTCATCGCGAGCAATACCGCGTGCGTGATGCCTATGCACGGAACGCGCGGGAATAAGGAACGCAGTAAGCACGCAGCCCACGCCGAAAGCCGCGCTCAAGGCAAACACATAGACGATGCCAAGCCACGCGCCAAGCCATCCAGAAAGCAAGGCAGCAGCAATATTGCCCGCATGATTCGCCACCTGATTGCGGCCGAATTGACGGTCGAAGTTTTGTCTTCCGACGATGCCAAGCGTCAGCCCCGCCAGGGCCGGTCCCATGGCGGCGCCCGCCACTGCCGTGGCGATCTGCGAAAGCGTGACAGGCCAGAAGCCTTGGCCCAGCCAGATGATCACCGCCGCCAGCACCGTCAGCGCGCCGCCCGCGGCCACGATGCTGCGGCGGCGCGTGGTGGCGTCGACGAGCGCGCCCGCGGGCGCCGTCACCAACATGCCGACGATGCCCGCGATGGTCAGCACCGTGCCGATCTTTTCCGACGTCCAGCCATTGGCCAGCAGATAGATGCCAAGGAACGGCCCGACGCCGGCTTGTACATCCGCCGCGAAGAAACTGACGGCGATTAGAGGAAAAGTCGGCTTCACGCGATAAACCACCGCGATGCAGACAGTTCGAGGTCAGGCGGATAAGCGCAGGTCACTTGCTGATCTCCCGTAGTTGGCGGTCGAGGAGCAAAGTTCGCGCCAGTGATCGGTCGTCGCGCATCCGCCAGACACGTCTCGCCGCGCGACGGTACGCCGATTGCTCGAACAATGACGATGCAATCGAACCATCGCGACCAGGTGACGAAATGAAGCGCACTGTCCTGCCGACACTCATCCTCGCCATCGCGATGGTCTCGCTCACAACCGGCTGCAAGCGCGACACGGACACAGCCGCTTCGACCACGCCCACATCCTCCGCGCCCGCAGCGGCAAGCTTCCCTGCGACGGCCGCAAGCGATACGCCGGGCGGCGCCAGTCAGTAAGCCATATGGCTCGAATGCGGCACAACGAATGCTTATCGGATTTTCAAAGTTCATCGACCTCCACGAATCATGAAAGAGCCAGTTTCCGGACGAGCCAAGCTCGTGCTGTTCCCGCATAAGAAGGATCGCAATGCAAAGCCGGGTTTGACCGATGACGACTACGCGATTTACGCGTCATATCGGCCGCATGTGGGAGGCGGTTATGTCGGCACGCTGAAAGTCGTGCGCTTGACGGATGCCCGCTTGCTCTTTCCCTTCGAGGGCGCGGAAGATATTGGCCCGTTCGATTCGAAGCAGACGGCAAAAGATGCTGCCGTGCTGCGCGGCCGGGAAATCGTCCAGGCCGATTTGCAGGTTCCCGAGCTTTAAACGCAGCATTCTTTATCTCTGCTACGTTGCGACATCGCGACGTACGCGTGCGCTTTTTGCTTCGTCATCCGGAGAAAAATTCCATGTCCACTACTGTCGGCGATTTTCTGATCGACCGTCTGCACGCCTGGGGCGTGCGCCGTATTTATGGCTATCCCGGCGACGGAATCAATGGCGTCTTCGGCGCCATGAATCGCGCGAAAGGCAAGATCGAATTCATTCAGGCGCGGCACGAGGAAATGGCCGCGTTCATGGCATCCGCACATGCGAAGTTCACGGGCGAGCTGGGCGTGTGCATCGCGACATCGGGACCGGGCGCGGCGCATTTGATCACCGGCCTTTACGATGCGCGGCTCGATCACATGCCAGTGCTCGCCATCGTCGGCCAGCAGGCGCGCGCCGCGCTTGGCGGTCATTATCAACAGGAAGTCGATCTGAGCGCGTTATTCAAGGATGTCGCGGGCGCGTTCGTGCAACAGGCAAGCGTGCCTTCGCAGATACGGCATCTCGTCGATCGCGCGGTGCGCATCGCCATTGCCGAGAAGCGCGTGACCGCCCTCATCCTGCCGAACGATCTGCAGGACCTCGACTATGAAGCGCCCGGCCGCAAACACGGCACCTTGCATTCGGGCGTGGGCTATCGCGCGCCGAAGACCGTGCCGTATCCCGCTGACTTGCAGCAAGCCGCCAATGTGCTCAACGCCGGCAAGAAGGTCGCGATACTCGTCGGCGCGGGCGCGTTGCAGGCAACCGATGAAGTCATCGCCATTGCGGAAAAACTCGGCGCGGGCGTGGCCAAGGCGCTGCTGGGCAAGGCTGCATTGCCGGACGATTTGCCTTTCGTGACCGGTTCCATCGGCTTGCTCGGCACCGAGCCGAGCTACAAGCTCATGACCGGATGCGACACGCTGCTCATGATCGGCTCGGGTTTTCCTTATGCCGAATTCCTGCCGAAGGAAGGCGCGGCGCGGGGCGTGCAGATCGACCTGAAGGCGGACATGCTGAGTATTCGCTACCCGATGGAAGTCAACCTCGTCGGCGACAGCGCCGAAACCTTGCGGGCACTTCTGCCCTTGCTTGAAGAGAAGACGGATCGCTCGTGGCGCAAGGACATAGAAGGATGGATGAGCGACTGGTGGAAGACGCTCGAAAAGCGCGCGCTCGAACCCGCTACAACCGGCGTGAACCCGCAGCGCACCGTGTGGGAATTGTCGCCGCGCGTGCCGTCGAATGCCATTGTCACGAGCGATTCCGGCTCGTGCGCGAACTGGTATGCGCGCGACCTCAAGGTGAAACGCGGCATGATGTGCTCGCTCTCGGGCGGCCTTGCATCGATGGGCGCGGCCGTGCCCTACGCCATCGCGGCGAAGTTTGCGCATCCCGAGCGGCCGGTGATCGCGCTCGTCGGCGACGGCGCCATGCAGATGAACAACATGGCCGAGCTCATCACCGTGGCGAAGTACTGGAAACAATGGTCCGATCCGCGCTGGATCTGTCTCGTGCTCAACAACCAGGACCTGAATCAGGTGACATGGGAGCAGCGCGTGATGGAAGGCGATCCGAAGTTCGAGGCATCGCAGGACATTCCATCGGTGCCGTATCACAAGTTCGCCGAGATGATCGGCCTCAAAGGCCTGTATGTGGACGATGCCGAACGCATGGCCGCCGTGTGGGACGAGGCGCTTGCATCGGACCGGCCTGTCGTGATCGAAGTCAAGGCCGATCCCAATGTGGCGCCGCTGCCGCCGCATATTACGCTGCAGCAAGCGAAGGCGTTCGCGACCACACTCTTGAAGGGCGATCCAAACCAGGGCAACGTGATCGTCGATACGGCGCGGCAAGTCCTGGGCGCTGTGCTGCCGGGGCATCGGGACAAATAGCTTTCGATGCGACGTGATGCATTGCGGCGGCATAACCGTTGCTGCGTTATTTGCGTAACCGTTGCAACTGTGCGGCCGACCTTCGGCGCACTGATCCTCGATCAGGAGTAAAGAAATGAATAGCGAACCTTCGGACCCGGTGGAACGCGCGGACCAGCGTCGCGAAGCGATTGGCAAAGGCGACGTGAAGGAGAAGGCCGACGGCACGATCGAACAGCGCGAACACGGAAACATGGATGCATCGCTAGTCCCGAAGGGCAAGGACCATCCAGAGCAAGGGCCTTACACGCCGGAGAACGATCATATCGATCCCGATGTCGATCCGGACGCCGGGCCCGATCATCCATCGAGCAAGCGCGATTCGGAAGCGTGAGTCTTATCGAAAAAGGAGAGATGCCATGAAGATCAGCAAGCAGCTCGTTCTATGCGCACTCATGTCGGGGTTGTCCGGCGCGGCGTTCGCTCAAAGCGCGCAAACACAGCCGGGTGCGAGTCATGGTCCGGCCAGCCCCGGACAGGTCAATAGCGATATGACTCGCTCGGGCACCGCCGATATCACCACTGGTAAATCGGCAACGGGTGGGTCCTATAACGGCACGAGTGCCGCGGGTCGTGGCACGAATCAGGGCTCGGGCGGCATGCAGCCGCGCGTAACCGGATCGGGCGGCGGTAGTTCGAATGGCGGAACGAGTCCTTCAACCAACGGCGGCGGTGGACAGGGCTTCTGATAACCGATCGCTTGCGCAATGCGGCGGTGTTCGATGGTTCGGACACCGCCGCTTTTTTTATTACGCGCTTGAGGAAGTTATGCGGTGTGGACCGCATAACGATTGCCATTGAATCTTTCGATAACCATCGAATTAACTTTCAACTAGCATTCGTTTCGAGTGCTATACCGTGCTCATAAGTGCGTTCGATGTGCTTCCAATTAGTTAGGATGCCGACTATTTTCACGATTTTCCCGTTGCTGATCGATGCATTTCTCCCATTGCGGCAAGGCAAAATTTCCGCTGATGATCGGCTCCACGTGGTAACTGCAACCGTGTCTTTTGTGGCTTATGCAAACGTTTTCTGAGAGGTCGCGCACGCCCTGCTACATGGCCGCCCGGCGCTAGGTTGAGTAACGCACAGAACGACATCCTGAGACTGCCATTCTTGCCCCACATCGCGTTAAACGCCTCACCGAAGCGTCGCGATAGCCAAACTACGGGGAAGACATGAGGAACCCAAACAAATACAAATTGAGGACGGCGCTCAAGCTTAGCGTGATCGTTATCGCGGCTGCGGTGTCGAATCTTTCACATGCTCAGACAGCCACGGAGGCTTGCAATAACCTGACATCGGCGGCATGCGCGAATGGTGTCGTTGGCGTTGCGCCGGCGGCAGTGTCTGCTGCAACGGACCCGCAAACGCGCGCTCAAGCCGCCGTTTTGCCGGGACGGATGGTTGGACTTCCAGCGGGTAACCGGAGCGGGACATCCGCTGGTGCTGCGGGTACTTCGAGCAGCAATGGCGCGAGCACGGGTAGTGGAACCGCTAGTGCTGGAACGGCGGCTGGTCAGGGATCGACCGGAGGGCAAGGTGCGGGGTCGACTGGTTCGCATGGTGGCTCGAGTTCCGGTAGTACGGGGTCTGGTTCTGGGTCGGGTTCGAGTTCGGGTGGCGGGAGCACGGGGTCGGGTGGTGTAGGCGCTGGTGGTGGTAGCACGGGCGGTGGCAGCACGGGCGGTGGCAACACGGGTGGTGGCAGCACGGGTGGTGGAAGCACGGGTGGTGGCAGCACGGGTGGTGGCAGCACGGGCGGTGGCAGCACGGGCGGTGGCAGCACGGGCGGTGGCAACACGGGCGGTGGCAACACGGGTGGTGGAAGCACGGGCGGTGGCAACACGGGTGGTGGCAGCACGGGCGGTGGAAGCACGGGTGGTGGTAGCACGGGCGGTGGCAGTACGGGTGGTGGAAGCACGGGCGGTGGCAGCACGGGTGGTGGTAGCACGGGCCATGGCGGCGGCAGCTCCGGTCACGGCGACGGCGGTCATGGCGATGGTGGTCACGGCGACGGCGGTCACGGCGACGGCGGTCACGGCGACGGCGGTCACGGCGACGGCGGTCACGGCGACGGCGG
>NZ_JALQDA010000029.1:0-44760 GCF_023631485.1 Caballeronia sp. GAFFF2
TTCCTTGTCTTGCCTTCGCTTTCCATGCTTCAAATCTCCCGTTACAGCCAAGATCCGAAGTCTCCTACATTTCCGGGGCGGTTCAGACCGCTTTGACTGGGAAGGTCTGGTCCTGTTCGCCGGGCTGGTGGTGCCCCTACTTCTGGCACTGGAGCACCTTCAACGCCTGGACGTCGCCGAATGGCATGGCACCGTCGCAGACTCGGCCTGGCCAAAACGAGGAAAGCGGTCATGAAGCCGCTGGCGATATAAGCCAGCGAAAATCAAGCAAAACGATCAAGTTTGGGGAAAAATCCTTAAGTATTCATCGACAGCGATAAGCGTCCCCGCATCTAGCGCTTTTGACGCCACCTTTAAACTTTCGACGAAGACGGGCGCATTGGCGAGCGCTTCGGGAAAGACTTCGCGAACGCCGAGTATCGAGGTTACGAGCGCTTCCGGGCTTGGAGCATTCGCGGCGAGTTCGGTCAGGCGTTGCGCCATCGGATCGCTGATCGGGTATGACGTGCCGTCGTCGGCGCGGCCGCGCAGGAAGCGCAACCACGCCGCCACCGCCAGCGCGAGCCCGTCGAACGACTGTCCCGCATCCAGTCGGGCCGAAATCGACGACAGAATGCGCGGCGGGATTTTCTGACTGCCGTCCATCGCAATCTGCGCACAACGATGCTTGAGCGCCGGATTCGCATAACGTTCGAGCAAGGCATCACGGTAGGCGAGCAGATCGAACGATGCAGGCACGTCGAGCGTCGGCGCAATCTCATGCGTCATCATCGCGTGGATGAGTGCGCGCAGCGGCGCGTGGCCGACCGCATCGCTGATGGCTTCGAAACCCGCGAGCATAGAAAGATAGGCGAGCGTCGAATGCGTCGCGTTGAGCATGCGCAGCTTGGCGATTTCGAATGGCGTGACATCGTCCACGAGTTGCGCGCCCGCAACTTCCCACGCAGGGCGTCCTTGCGGAAAGCGATCCTCGATCACCCATTGACGAAACGGCTCGCACGGCACGGGCACGTCGTCCGTCACGCCGAGCGCGGCGCGTGCGGATTCGCGGTCGGCATCGGTCGTGGCGGGAACGATGCGGTCCACCATCGTCGAGGGAAAGGCGACGTGTTCCGCGATCCACGCGCCAAGCGTTGCATCGAGCCTGGCAGCGAATGAGCGCACCACTCGCTGCAAGGCCGCGCCGTTGTGCGAGAGGTTGTCGCACGACAGCACGGTAAACGGCGGCGTGCCGACATCGCGGCGCGCTTTGAGGGCGGCGCTGAGAATGCCGGGCACCGTTGTCGCGTTGTCGGGATGGGCGAGATCGTGAATCACGCCCGCGTGGTCGAAATCCGCGTCGCCGGTCTTCGTATCGCGGCAATACCCTTTTTCGGTGACGGTCACCGAGACGACCTTCACGCGCGCATCGGCCAGTAATTCGAACAGACGCACGCGGTCGAACGGCATCGCCAGGACTTCTACTAGCGAGCGCACGACCGTCACGCTCACACCTGCCGGGCCACGTTCGACGACGCTGTAAAGACCGTCCTGCGCCATCAGGGCATCGCGCTTGCCGACGTCGCCCTGCAAGGTGACGCCGCAAATGCCCCAGTCGCCGCCGCGCGCAAGCATCGCCTCTTCCGTGTAAAGCGCTTCGTGCGCGCGATGAAAGTTGCCGATGCCCAGATGCACGATGCCAATCGCCGGCGCGCGCCATTCGGCGGAGAGTACACGGCCGCTCAGCGCGGGAAGTCCGGCAAGGGAAAGGCTTGAGTTTTGCGTCATTTTTCGGCGTATCTGATGAGGTCCGGCAGGGAAAACCCGGAATGACTAAGTGACATACTGGTATGGTAGTATGCGCTTGACCGCTTGCCCATTCAAGGAAATCCCTATGAAGATCATTCGCGCTGACGTCATCGTGACATGCCCCGGCAGAAACTTCGTCACGCTGAAAGTAGTGACGGACGAGGGCGTGTACGGCATCGGCGACGCCACGCTTAACGGCCGCGAACTGGCCGTCGCGTCCTATCTGAAGGATCACGTCTGCCCGATGTTGATCGGGCGCGATCCGGGACGCATCGAGGATGCGTGGCAGTTGCTCTACAAGGGCGCGTACTGGCGGCGCGGTCCGGTCACGATGACTGCGATCGCGGCAGTAGACATGGCGCTGTGGGACATCCTCGGCAAGGTCACGAACATGCCGCTGTACAAGCTGCTAGGCGGTGCCTCGCGCGAAGGCGTGATGGTCTATGGTCACGCCACGGGCCGCGACATTCCCGAGGCGCTGGATCGCTACGCAGAACACGTCGAGCAAGGCTACAAGGCCATTCGCATTCAGTGCGGCGTGCCGAACATGCGCTCGGTCTACGGCGTGTCGAAAGGCAACGGCATGTACGAGCCGGCGACCAAGGGCGCGGTGGACGAGCAAAGCTGGTCCTCTGAAAAGTATCTGGATTTCGTGCCGAAGCTGTTTGAAGCGGTGCGCGAGAAGTTCGGTTTCGACACGCATCTGCTGCACGACGTGCATCACCGTCTCACGCCCATCGAGGCCGCGCGGCTGGGGAAATCCATCGAACCGTATCGCCTGTTCTGGATGGAAGACCCGACGCCCGCCGAGAATCAGGCCGGTTTTCGTTTGATCCGCGAGCACACGGTCACGCCGATTGCCGTGGGCGAAGTCTTCAACAGCATCTGGGATTGCAAGACGCTGATCGAGGAACAACTCATCGACTATATCCGCGCGACGTTGACGCATGCGGGCGGCATCACGCATCTGAAGCGCATCGCGGATTTCGCGTCCCTCTATCAGGTGCGCACGGGCTGTCACGGACCGTCGGATCTCTCGCCGGTCTGCATGGGTGCGGCGCTGCATTTCGACCTGTGGGTGCCGAACTTCGGCGTGCAGGAATACATGGGCTTCCCAGCGGAAGCGCTCGACGTGTTCCCGCATGCGTGGTCGTTCAATCACGGCATGATGCATCCGGGCGATGCCCCCGGCCACGGCGTCGATATCGACGAAACGCTTGCGGCGAAGTATCCCTACGAGCCTGCCTATCTGCCCGTCGCGCGACTGGAAGACGGCACGCTCTGGAACTGGTGACGGCATCGGTCGGCACCCGACATCAAACATTCGGATTCACGCGTTACGCACAGGAACCTGACCATGCTCGCAGCCGTACTCCACGAAGCAAAGAAGCTCCTTATCGATGAAATCGACACGCCGCAACCGCTCGCGGGCCAGGTGCAGATTCGCGTGCACGCGGGCGGCATCTGCGGCTCGGACCTGTCGTATTACTTCAAGGGCAAGAGCGGGGATTTTACCGTGCGCGAGCCGTTCGTGCTCGGTCACGAAGTGGCGGGCGAAGTCGCGGCGCTCGGCGAAGGCGTCACGGGCCTGCGCGTGGGCCAACGCGTGGCGGTGAATCCGGGCCTGAATTGCGGTACGTGCCGTTTTTGCGTGAAGGGCATGCCGAACCATTGTCTGAACATGCGCTTCATGGGCAGCGCATCGACGTTCCCGCACATTCAGGGCATGTTCCGCCAGTACATCACGGCGGCGGCGCGTCAGTGCGCGCCGGTGCCCGACACGCTCGATTACGCGCAGGCGTCGATGGCGGAACCGCTGGCCGTCGCGCTGCACGCGCTGAAACAGGCCGGCTCGCTGGTCGGCGCGAGCGTGCTGCTGGTGGGGTGCGGGCCGATCGGCTGCATCGTGCTGGCGGCGGCGCGGCGTTCGGGCGCGCATCGCGTGGTGGCGCTCGATCTCGCGCCGAAGGCCTTGCAGATGGCCGAATCGCTGGGCGCGGATGAAATCGTGCTCGCGACCGATGCCGCGCGCATCGAGCAATGGTCCCGCGAACGCGGCACCTTCGATGTCGTGATCGAGGCATCCGGCAGCCCGGCCGGACTTGACACCGCGTTGCGTTCGGTGCGTGCGGGCGGCGCGGTCATCCAGTTGGGCAATCTGCCGGCGGGGCAATCGCCGGTCGCGGCCAATCTCGTGATGGCGAAGGAACTGCGCTATCAAGGCTCGTTCCGCTTCACCGACGAATACGCGGTCGCCGCCGAGGAACTGGCGTCGCAACGTATCGATCTTCGTCCGCTGATGACGCATGCCTTCCCGCTCGCGGAAGCCAATCGCGCTTTTGAAGTCGCGCTGGACCGAAATCAGTCGATGAAGGTGCATCTGCAATTCGACTGAACTGTTCCATCCGCCATAACGACGATAAAAACAGGCGGCACACCGGAGACGTGATGATGATTAAAAGCCAGCGATGGTTCGTCGTCGGCCTGCTGTTTCTGGCGGGCGTGGTGAACTATCTCGACCGCGCGGCGCTGTCAATTGCCGCGCCGCTGATTCAGAAAGACCTGCATTTCACGCATGCGCAAATGGGCGTTGTGTTCAGCAGTTTTTTCATCGGCTATGCGCTGTTCAATTTCGTGGGCGGCGTGCTGTCCGACAAGATCGGCGCGAAGAAAGTATTCGGCGGCGCGATGGGCATCTGGTCGCTCTTTTGCGGGGCGACCGCGCTGGCGAGCAGCCTCGTTTCGCTGATCGTGCTGCGTGTGCTGTTCGGCATGGGCGAAGGACCGTTCAGTTCGTCGAACAGCAAGATGGTGAACAACTGGTTCCCGCGTCGCGAAGTGGCGAGCGCGATCGGCGTCATCAGTTCGGGCACGCCGCTGGGCGGCGCGCTGGCGGGGCCGATCGTGGGCTTCATGGCAATTCAGTTCGGCTGGCGCTGGGCCTTCGTCATCATCATGGTGATCGGACTGGCGTGGCTCGTGTTGTGGACCTTCGCGACGACCGAGCATCCGCAGGAAAACAAGCGCGTGAGCCGCAATGAACTCGCGCTGATCGTCGCGGGCCAGCAGACCGACGTGTCGATGGAGCAGGGCGCGCATGGCGAAAAGGCCGGGCTTGGCTTCTATCTGCGTCAGCCGCTCATTCTGGCCACGGCGTTCGCGTTTTTCTCGTACAACTACGTGCTGTTTTTCTTTCTCTCGTGGTTCCCGACCTATCTGACCGAAGCGCATCACATGTCCTTGCGCGACATGAGCTTCGCGACCGTGATTCCGTGGCTGCTCGGCAGCATCGGGCTCGCGGCGGGAGGGTTCATCACCGATGCGATTCTGCGCTTCACCGGCAAGCCCTTGTTGTCGCGGCGGCTGGTGTTGTCGGTATGTCTGGGCATCGCGGCGCTGTGCGTGGCGTTCGCCGGACGCGTGCAGACCACGCAGGGCGCGGTCGCGCTGATGTCGGTCACGATCTTTTTTCTGTATGTCACCGGCTCGGTTTACTGGGCCGTAATTCAGGACACCGTGCGACGCGAAAACGTGGGCGGCGTCGGCGGCTTCGTGCATCTGCTTGCCAATCTGGCGGGCGTGATCGGGCCGGCGGTGACTGGCTTCATCGTCGAGGCGACGCATGGAGCGTATGGCGCGGCGTTCGTGCTAGCGGGCGTGGTCGCGGTGCTGGGTGCGTTGTGCGCGTTCATCTGGATTCGCGAGCCGCGCCACGCAGGCCGCGGCGTAATGCAGGCGCGCCCGGCAGAAGCACGCGCGTCTACGCGATGATCTTCACGCACATCGGCGTGCCGATCGGCATTTCATCCGCCTGGTCGACGAGCGCGCCGCTTGCCGGATCGCGCCGCCACACGACGAGGTCATCGCTGTCCTGATTCGCCGCGAGCAGAAATCGGTTCGATGGCGACAACGCGAAGCTGCGCGGTGTCTTTCCACGGCTTTCGTAGATGCCGCGACGCTCGCCGATCGCGCCATCGTCCGCGAGCGCATACACGCCGATGCAGTCCTCGCCTCTGAACGACGCATAGAGAAAGCGTCCGTCGTTCGACACGGCGAGATCGGCGGCGTGGCTCACGGCGCAGGACGCGGGAAGGCCATCGACGGTCTGCACGATCTGTAACGTGCCGTTCGCTGGTTCGTAAGCCAGCACGTCGAGCGTGTTGTTCAACTCGTTGACGACATACACACGGTCGAGCGCAGGATGAAACGCCAGATGACGCGGACCACTCCCCGGCACACAGCGCAACGGTTGTGCGAGCGGCGGCAACAGCCCGTCGCCGTCCGCATCGATGCGATAGGTCGATACAGTGTCCGTGCCGAGGTCCGTCACCAGCGCGAAGCGATTGTCCGGCGCGACCGCGATGCAATGCGCATGGGGCACGCCCTGCCGATCCGCACGCGGTCCCGCTCCGCGATGCGCGTATTCTCCGCGCGCCTTCGTCAGCGTGCCGTCGTCCTGCACCGCGAAACTCACGACATGGCGGCCTGGGGTTTCGCCCGGTGTTTCGTGCGCATAGTTAGCGACGAAGACATGGCGTCCTGCGCGATCGGTCGTGCAGTAAGCGGACAGACTGCCGCGCGTCGAGCGGCTTTCGCCGACGGCCGCGAGCGTGCCGCTTGCGTCATCGAATGTGTACGCGCCTATCGCGCCTTCCGCGACGCCGAAAACCTCGCTCGATGCGTACAGCATGCGGCGCGCGGGCAGCACGGCGAGATAGGTGGGATTGTCCATGCCGTCGAGTTCCGCGAGCCGTTTGAGTTTGCCGGTGGTTTCATCGAGCGACAGCGTGGTGATGCCGCGCCCGTTGGCCGTCGCGAAATGCGGCACCGCGCGATTCACGCTGCCCACGAAAACGAGCGCGCCCTTGCGTTGATTCATCGTTTCTCCTTCATGTCTTCCGATGTCTATCCGATGACGCAGCTTACGCGCCGCGTCGAATGTCCGATTCCGGACAAATACCTACTTGTATGGTAGTAGGTTGATCTCTATGATTCAGACAACGATGCAGAAGAACAACCCCTCGCACGCTCATTTAGGGCAGACCAGCCGATTCAAGGAGACGACAGTGGCACTCACATCCATTCGCGCAGCACAACTCGCGGGCATCGCCTGCATGGCGATCAGCGCGGCCGCTTCCGCCGCTGTCGCCACGGGCGATACCTCGAAGGACAAGATCGCGCTATCCAACAGCTATGCGGGCAACACGTTCCGTCAACAGCAGTTGAAGAGTTGGGCCGATGTCGCGACGCAGGCGAAGAAGGCCGGACTCGTCGCCGATGCCCCCGCCTTCACGACGGCCGAGAATCAGGCGACCGAGCAGGCGCAGCAGATCCAGAATCTCGTGTTGCAGGGTTACAAGGCGATTGTCATCAACGCGGCATCGCCGACGGCGCTCAATGGCTCGATCAAGCAGGCGTGCGCGGCGGGTGTGGTGGTGGTGTCGTTCGATGGCATCGTGACCGAACCGTGTGCGTATCGCATCGCAGCGGACTTCCACAAGATGGGCGCGGAGCAGGTCGATTTCCTCGCGAAGCAATTGGGCGGCAAGGGCACGCTCCTCGAAGTGCGCGGGCTCGCAGGCGTGTCGGTGGATGACGAGATTCATCAAGGCATCGTCGATGAACTGAAGAAGTATCCGAACATGAAGATCGCCGGTTCGGTGTACGGCCAGTGGACGCAGACGGTCGCGCAGAAGGAAGTCGCGGGCATTCTGCCGTCGCTGCCGCAAATCGATGGCGTCGTCACGCAAGGCGGCGATGGTTACGGTGTGGCGCAGGCATTCCGCGCGGCGGGCCGCAAGGTGCCGACCATCATCCTCGGCAATCGGCAGGAAGAACTGGCGTGGTGGCAACAACAGGGCGTAGGCGCGTACAAGACCATGTCGATTGCCGCCGATCCGGGTTCGTCGACCTTCGCGTTCTGGGCCGCGCAACAGATTCTCGCGGGCAACAAGCTGCCGCACGAAATGTCCCTGCCGACACTGACCGTCACGCCGGAATCGTTGCCGACAGTCTTGCCGAAGACCGCGCCGGGCACGGTCGCGAGCAATGTGTTTTCGCGCGAACAGGTGGTCGACATGGTGCAGGGCGTGAAGAAGTAAAAGCGGAAGTAAAAGCGCTTTCGTATTTCCTTACTCGAACCCACTCCATCTGGAGCCCTGGCGGATGAATCACTCCGATAGCATCGTGCTCGACGCGCCGCACGCTTCGTCTCCTCTGAGAACGCTTCTGTCGATCCGCGCACTGGCCGTGTCCTTCGGTCCGGTGCGCGCGTTGCAAAGTGTTGATTTCGATTTCGCGGCGGGCGAGTGCGTCGCCATCGCCGGGCACAACGGCGCGGGCAAGTCCACGCTCATGTCGGTGTTGTCCGGCGCGAGGCGCGCGAGCGAAGGCGCGGTCGAGATGGAAGGCGACACGCACGCCAACGGCTTTGATGCGGCCACGGCGCGCGCGCTCGGCATCCGCTGCGTGTTTCAGGAACTGTCGCTGTGCGCAAACCTCACCATCGAGGAAAACATGCGCGCGGTGCATCCGCAGTTACGCGGCGTCAGATGGCGCAGGCAGGCGCGGCGCATCATCGAGGCGCAACTGGACGCGATCTTTCCGGGGCACGGTTTGCGCGGCACTGACGTCGTCGGCGATCTCTCGCTCACGCAGCAGCAGATGGTGGAGATCGCGCGTGGTTTCGCTCAGGTGGATGCGCCCGTGCGCCTCGTCATTCTCGATGAACCCACGTCAAGCCTCGACCGCTACACGGCGCAACAACTGCTCGCGTATATCCGCGTCTGCGCGGGGCGCGGCATCACCTGCATTCTCATCACGCACATGCTGGAGGAGATGTTGCAAAGCGCCGACCGCGTGATGGTCATGCGCGATGGCAAGATCGTCGCCACGCTGCCCGCGACGAATCTGGAGAAGGAACACATCATCCGCGCGATGGGGCAGTTCACCGAAGCCGCTGCGCTATCGCAGCAACGCGCGGCGAAAGCGAACGCGGCAGGCGCGCTCATGCAATGGAACGTCGGCCCGCGCGGACGCACAAGAATCGAGGCAGCGCGCGGGAGCATCGTCGGCTTCGCGGGGCTGGCGGGACAAGGGCAGACGGACGCCTTGCTCGCCATCTACGCGCAAGCCCGCAAACGCGGATCGGGACAGACGGTGGCGTTCGTCGCCGGCGACCGGCGCGCGGACGGCGTGTTCGCGGACTGGTCGATTGCCGAGAACTTCGACATCCGCGCGCTCTACGACAGTAATAGCCCGACGTGGATCGACCGCGAAGGACTGCGCGCGCGCTTCGATACGTGGAAGCAGTGCATCAATATCCGCGGTGCGGGACCGGCCGCGCCGATTCTCTCGCTTTCGGGCGGTAATCAGCAGAAAGTGCTGTTCGCCCGCGCGCTCGCCTCCGACGCCGAACTTGTGCTGATGGACGACCCCATGCGCGGCGTCGATATCGGCACGAAGCTCGAAATCTACGGATTGTTGCAGGCCGAAGCCGAGAAGGGCCGCACCTTCCTGTGGTACACCACGGAAAACGACGAGTTCGCCTACTGCGACCGCACCTACGTCTTCCGTGCGGGCCGCGTGACGCGCGTGCTCGACGCGGCCGAATGCACCGAAGACGCGCTGCTTGCCGCCAGTTTCGATGAGGTTCCCGCATGAACACGACTACCGCCGTGAGAACGGCTTCCCCTCGCGCGGCACGGCGCATCGACTATCGCGCGGCGCTGCCGTTCGTCTCGTTGCTGGCCGTGCTGGTTCCGATGGCGATCATCCAGCCGAACACGCTTAGCTACTTCGGCATAGTGATGCTGCTCAACCTCGGTGTGCCGATCGTTTTCGCCACGCTCTCACAACTGGCCGTCATCACGGCGAACGAACTCGATCTGTCGATCGGTGCGTTCGTGAGTCTGGTGGCGTGCATTGGCGCGACGCTGCTGGTTCAGCATCCCGTGCTCGGCTGGCTCGCGCTCGCGGGATGCGTGGTGCTGTATGCGCTCGTCGGCGCGCTGATCGAGTTGCGCCGCATCTCGTCGGTGGTGGTCACGCTCGGGCTGTCTTTCATCTGGAACGGGCTGTCGGTGCTTCTGCTGCCGTCGCCGGGCGGCACGAGCCCCGACTGGCTTTCCTCGATTATGGGCTTCAAGTCGCCGGTGATTCCCGCGCCGCTCGTCTGGACTGCGGGTATCGCGCTGGTCGCGCATCTTTTGTTGATGCGCTCGCCCGCCGGTGTCGCGCTGCGCGGCGTGGGCGGCAACGCGCCCGCGATGCGCCGTTTCGGCTGGTCGATCATCCGCGCGAAGGCGCTGCTGTTCGGCTGCGCGGGTTTGTTCGGCGTGTTCTCGGGGCTGGCGCTGCTTGGCCTCACTACCTCGGCAGATGCGAACATCGCGCTGCGCTATACCTTGCTGTCGGTCGCGGGCGTGATCCTCGGCGGCGGCGAATTCGTCGGTGGGCGCGTGTCGGCGTTCGGCGCGGTGCTCGGGGCGATTACGTTGACGCTGGCGTCGTCGTTCCTGTCCTTCCTGCAGATTCCGCCTGAATGGCAGGTCGGGCTGCAAGGGCTGATTCTCATCGTCGTGTTGTCGCTGCGGCTTGTGTTCCGCAACCGGGGAGGCCGTCAATGAAAGGCGCACAATCGATGAACAAGCCCGCGTTCGCCACCACGCTTCGCGACTTGCCGTGGCTCTGGTCGGTGGCCGGCGCGGTCGTGACCGGCATCGCGGCGATGGTCGCGTTCGGCGCATTCACGGCGGGCAACATGCTGTCGGCGGCGTCCGCGTTCGTGGTGTTCACCGTGCTCGTCGGACTCGGACAGATGCTCGTGGTGACGAGCGGGCCGGGCAACATCGACCTGTCGATTCCGGCGACCATTGCGCTGGCGGGCGGCGTCGGCATGCGCGTGATGGCGGCGAAAGACGGCGCGCTGCTCGCGGGCATTGGCGCGGCGGTGGGCGTGGGCATCGGCATCGGACTGTTCAATTACGCGCTGATTCGCTTGCTGCGCATTCCGCCGATCATCGCGACGCTTTCGTCGAGCTTCGTGCTGCAATCCACGGCCATCAGCCTCGGACGCGGCAGTTCGGCGCCGCCACCCATCCTCGAAAATTTCTCGCTGAGTCATGTGGCGGGTGTGTCGAGTCTCGCGTTCGTCGCGCTCGCCGCCACGCTGTTGGTGGCGAGCGCGCTGTTTCGTCTGGTGCCGGGGCGAAGTCTCTCGGCGGTCGGGCAGAATGCGCGCGCGGCGAATCTCGCGGGCGTTCGCGTGGAGCGCGTGCGGTGCGCGACCTACGTGAGCTGTTCGGTGCTGGTGTCGCTGGCGGCGTTGCTGCTGGCGTCGTTTTCCGGCGGCGCGACGCTCGACATGGGCGCGGACTACATGCTGCTTTCCGTCGCGGTGGTGGTGATCGGCGGCACGCAGGTGTCCGGCGGCCGCGCCAGCCCGACTGGCGTGTGGGGCGCGGCGTGCTTCCTGTTCCTGATCAACGCGCTGCTCAATGCGAGCGGCGCGGGGGCGGGCGTGCGCGCGGTGGTATACGGCGCGCTCATCATCGCGGTGACGACGATTGCGGGCGGCTCGCCGGCGGCGCGTCGCTGATGAGGAGAGCAGGCGGCCAGTTGCGGTAACGAAGCATAGTAGTATGGAGGCATCGATTCACGACCGAACACGACCGCCCCGCGCGTTTCCGCCCACCGCCACGACGACGATGAAAGCTGCCAAATCTGACGACGTCATTCTGCTCGAACCCGACAGCGCCGAACCCGCGAGTCCCGCGCCCCGCCGCTCGCGCCGGCGTCTGGGCGATGGTGGCGCGGTCGCAGAACAGTTGCCTGACCTGGGCGCGCAAGTGTCGATGGATTCGCCTGAGCCGATCACGCGGCAGATCTACCGCGCGCTGCGGCAGGCGATCTTCGCCGGTCAGATGGTGCCCGGCACGCCGCTCTCCGAAAAGGAAGTCTCCGACATGTTCCATGTCTCGCGCCAGCCGGTGCGCGAGGCGTTCATCAAATTAGTCGAGGCGGGCGTGCTTCAGGTCTTGCCGCAACGGGGCACCTTCGTAAAGCGCATCTCACCGCGCCGCGTGCGCGAGGGACGTTTCATCCGCGAGGCCATCGAGACCGCCGTCGCGCGCAAGGCCGCCGCGCACATCACCGATGCACAATTGCGCACGCTCGGCGATAACCTGAAGGATCAGCGCATCGCCGCGAAGGCAAACGACACCGCCGCGTTCCTTGCGCTCGACGAGGCGTTCCATTGCACGATCGCGCAGACCATCGGCTGTCAGGCCGCATGGGATACCATTCAGGACATCAAGGCGCAGATGGATCGCGTGCGCTATCTGAGCCTGCCGGACGATTCGCCGCTTGATCATCTCATCCGCCAGCACGCGAAGATTCTCGCGGCCCTGCGCGCGCACGATCCCGATGCCGCAGAAAACGCCATGCGGTCGCATCTGCGTGAAATTCTTGTCACCCTGGGCCCGATTGCGAAGCGGAATCCGGCATGGTTCGAGGCGGATGAGAGTGAAATTGTGCCGCTATTAGAATAATCTTCGCTATGCGTCCGAGCCGTATGCGCTCGACGGCGCGAGCGGTCACACATCTGTTGCTCAAATTCTGCAGTGCGAGTTCTGTCGGGGCGGCACCTATTGATCATTTTGCTTTTTTAGAAAAGTTGCTTTACCCGAACGTGATCTTTCTCTGTCGAGACATTAGTTCTAGATCGCGAGCAAGGTGGCTGCAGACATTGCGCGAACCAGATTAGCCGGCGCGACGCGACAAGGTACAGCACTTGCACGAAACGGCCATGTCGTTGCGCCAGCGATAATGGCGATGCGCCAAGCCGGTTGCTTGCGCCACCGCATCGGCAGTCCTCGGCCACAAGCCGACGGTCGTAGGCCCCGCGGGTCAGACGATCAGGCGTCGGCTTCGCCCCCATAATCAGCCATCCGATTGTTGGAAACGAACGCTTCCTTCATTGGTTATCGCCGACATCGAACCCATTCACACACAACCGCAGGCGTTCGGCGAATTTCTTAACGGCAAGGTCACGAGAAAAAAGGGCAAACCTCCCCATCAGCTACCTTGTCTCCCGGACGTTGAACCCGCGCTGCAGACAAAGACCGTTAAAGCGGCATAAGAACGCACGCGCATCCGCCGATGAGTCTTGGCGCATGGTCCGCGATGATAGCCTTGAAAGCTATCTTCGGGGCCGTCTGACGATTTGGATTGCAACGTCGATCCTAGCGGAAACAAGAAAGATAGACGGATCGACTGCCGCTGTGCCGGCCCGACGAGCGTGCGGCCCCGTTCACTTGCACCGTTGCTGTCTTGGTTTGCCTGCACCGGTCAGTGAGCTCTCCAGGGTAGGAGCAACGCCTTGCTGACAAGCGAACTCCAACACGAACACCTTGCTCACGACGGCGTTGCCCATCAGACCCGTTGCAACTCGTAACGCTTCGATCGCAACGGTTTGTTCGGCCTATCCTGCAATCTGGTCGAGCACCTCTAACGCCTTGAATAACGCCACCGTCGAGCTCGTGCGGTCGATGTAACGCAAGCTGCGCTCCTATCCGGCCGCCACAACCTCTCGCTTCTCGATGGTCTTGATCAGGAAGTCGAACGACATGCGAATGTCCTTCTCCATGGCCTTGCGTGCGGCCGAAGCGTTGTGCGCTTCCAGCGCGTCGACGACGACATGATGCAAGTCCGTGCCCGCTGTGTTGTAGGGCACTTTTTCATCTCGTTCGACTTCTTCGGTGATGACGCGCATGTAAGGCCCGCATTGCAACCACACGGTTTCGATAAGCGGAGGAAGCACCGTCGAACCGGACGCCCGATAAATCAGGAAGTGGAACTCCTGATTCTTGACGAGACTTTCGTGAATGCCATCGTGCTTGATGGCGAGTTCATGTTCCGAAATCAGCCGACGCAGGCGGCGAACCGCGGGTTCATCGATATGCTTTGCGGCCATTTCGGTGGCAAGCCCTTCCAACGCGATGCGCGCATCGCACAAATCGCGCAGATGCTTCCTGCTGATATCGGGAACCTGAATGGTTCCGTTCGGCAGAGCGACCAATCCATTCTCTACCACCAACTGACGCAAGGCCTCACGCACGGGCATGGCGCTTGAACCGAACGCTTCAGCCAGCGTCGCCACCGTAAGCTGACGGCCCGGCTCGAAGCGACCCTGCATCAGCGATGCGCGCAGTTGCGCATAGATCGACTCCTGCATGGTGGATCGTTTCACGACGCGCGTGAATTGCTCGGTCATGGTGGTGTGTGATCAATCGATCATTCTGTTGGCTGGCGCAGTTATGTTACCAGTTATTGATACGCCACGAAATGCACCCAAAAGCTTTTCCTGCCTGTGTTGTGAAGCCGAAAGCCACTGCTTGACAAAGAATTTTTGTCCCAGAAAAATCCGCTCCATCATTTGATTATTTGATCAAATCATGGAGCGCCGCCAAAGCCTGTTGTGATGGTGCGCGTCTGACCCACAACCCATCGCTCATACTCCTGGCACATGATCAGAACCACCACTTCAAGAACTCCATCGCCCCGTCCCGCATGGCTCGCGGCGCTCGCGGTCTTCGGCGCCTGCGCCGCGCTCGGCCTGCCGATGCAGGCGCGCGCGCAAAGCTCGGTCACGCTGTACGGAATCGTCGATGCCGGCGTGGCCTATGTCAGCAACGTCGGCGGGAAGACGGACTGGATGGCGACCAACTCGGTGATGCAGGCCAATCGGCTCGGCTTTCGCGGGGTCGAGGATCTGGGCGGCGGCACGAAAGCTGTCTTCGTGCTGGAAAACGGCTACAGCACGACCACTGGCGCATTGGGGCAGGGCGGCAAACTGTTCGGACGTCAGGCGTACGTCGGGCTGACCGACAAGCGCTGGGGTTCCTTGACCTTCGGGAATCAGTATGACTTCATGGGTCTGACGCTCGGCATGTATGAAACGTCGACGTGGTTCCTCGGCCAGTTCTCGGATCACCCGTTCGCCAACGACCGTGCGAACGCCCAGCGCGTGCCGAATTCTGTTCAGTATCTGACGCCGGTGTGGAGCGGATTTCAGTTCGGCGCGCAGTACGGCTTCTCCAATCTCGCGGGCGACATCAACGGCAACGGCCGCTCGTACAGCTATTCGGCGAGCTACACGGCGGGCGCCTGGAACATCGCGGCGGCTTATACGGAAGTGGCCGGCACGTCCTCGCTGCTGGATATCTCGTCGATCTACGGGCAGCCGACGGGCCGCACGGTGCTGGGCGGAAGCTACTTGCGAACGATGGGCGTGGCGACGAGCTACCGCTTCCAGAAGACCTTCGTCTATGCGATGTACACGCAGTCGCTCTACGCGGGCATTCGTGGCGTGGGCGTGGAGAATGCACTGTTCCGCAACGGACAAATCGGCATGACGTATTCCTTCACGCCTTCACTGACCGCAGCCACCGGCTACACGCTCACGACGCTCGGCTCCACGCGATGCAATCAGTTGAGCACGACGCTCGACTACGCGTTGTCCAAGCGTACCGACGTGTACGCGATGGTGCTGGCCGAGCACATGCAGGGACATGACGCGCGCGCGTCGATCATCGGAATCGGCACATCGTCCAGCCCGAATCAGATCGTCGGGGATGTCGGCATTCGTCACCGCTTCTGAGTGATCGCAATCTAAGCACGGAAAAAAGGCCGATTGATTATCGGCCTTTTTATTTAGCACTACATTTAACCTATCAGAGCTTATCGAAGAACGCGTGCAGGCGCTGCATCGCTTCGACGATACGGTCCTTCGATTCCGACCCGAAGCACACGCGCAGATGGCCTTCGCCCGCCGCGCCATAGAAGCTGCCTGCTTCCACGACGACCCGCGCTTCATGGAGGATTCGGTCCGCGCATTCCTGAGCCGACAAACCTGTCGCGCTGATATCCGGAAACGCGTAAATCGTGCCTTCTGGCGACGCACACTGCACGTGGCGCATGGCGTTGAGGCTTTCCACGACGATCGCGCGCTTCTGCGCATCTTCGCCGACGAGTCGTTCGAGCATCGCGCGGTCGCCGCTCACGGCCGCCAGCGCGCCCGCCTGAATGAACGTGTTGACGTGCGTGACATCGTTGGCAGTGATTTTGAGCAGGGCGGGCATCACATCGGCGGGGGCGGTCATGAAGCCGAGGCGCCAGCCATCCATCGCGTGCGACTTGGTGAACGCGAACATGGAGAGCGTGCGCTCTTTCATGCCCGGCAAGGAACCGATGCTGACGTGACGCGCACCGTCGTAGACGATCTCTTCGTACACTTCATCGGAAAGCACCGCGAGATCGTGGCGAATCGCGATATCCGCGAGCGCGCTCAGTTCGTCGCGGGTATAGACGCGCCCGGTCGGATTGGCCGGATTGACGATCACGATAGCGCGCGTTCTCGGCGTGATGGCACGCTCGATGGCGGCGGCATCGATGGAAAAGTTCTTTCGATCCAGATCGACGACCACCGGTTTGCCGCCCGCCATTTCGATCTTGCCGATGTGCTGCGGATAGTACGGCGCCAGCAAAATGACTTCGTCGCCCTGATCGATGAGCGCGAAAAACGCCGCAAAAGAAGCATGCGTGAGGCCGTTGGTCACGAGAATATCGTTCTCGGTCACGTCGAGCTTATTGCGCGTGAGCAGTTTGTCGGCCAGTGCCTGGCGCAGCGCGGGCAGGCCGCGCATGTCGCTGTAGTGAACGTCGCCGCGCAGCAGGGCGTCGATGGTGGCCTGCTTGATGGGCATCGGCGTGTCCGCGTGCGGGCAGCCGAGTTCGAGGTGAATCACATCGGATGTGTCGCCGGGCAGATTGCGGGCTTTCTCGTACATGCCGTACGATTTCTTCGATGTTTCGGTGATGCGTTTGGCGAGTTTCATGGCGTTGGCGATAACAGTGTCATGGCCCGTGTCGCGATCAACGCGGGCCGTTCGATAGCGATGGTGAATGCGGCGTGCGAATCAGACGGGCTTGTCTTCGCTCGATGCCCAGTTGCGCATGAGCGTGTTGCTTGGCAGACCTTCGTCGATCATCTTCTTTGCCGTTTCGATTCCGGCGACGGGCAGGCCCTTCGGGTCCAGCACGCCGATCTGAACGAGCACGGAGGCCTGATCCCAGTAGATGTGTTCGTTGTAGAGCTTGTCGCCGCGAAAGCAGACCACCGCCAGCATCGGAATCTCGAAGTACTTTCCGGTGGGCGCGAGTCCCGGTAGCAGCCAGTCGATCTCGCGGTCGTGCGTGGCGCAGAATACGAATTCATCGACGATCCGATCCGAGCCGATCGTCCGCGACACCGGAATGAGTTGCGTGTCCGCCGGGTTCGCATCGACGAAGTGGTACTTGTAGAAGCGCTTGAGCTGGTCGTGTCCGACACCGCCGGTCATCGTGGGAACATGATTGACGTAGGGTTCGGCGACCATGGTGGGCATGACGGCATCGACATCGCGCGTGGCGAATTCGTAATAGCAGTGGCGCTCCCACAGCGCGTTCAGATCGTGGACCGGACCCATGACCTTGCGCAACAACGCGAGCGAGCGCGAGTAGGCCATCGTGGTCGCGGGCTTGTCGAAGTGTGGGCGCCCCGGCGATGCAAAGGCGTGATCGCATCCCGGATACACGTATTGTTCGATGCCCTGATTCGTCGCCAGCGCACGCATGATCGCTTCACGTGCGTCGAGCGGACAGAAGGCATCGTCACCAGCGAAGTGAAAGACCATCGGACACTGAATGGCCGGCACTTCGTCGAGATAGGCGTCGAGGCCGACGCCGTAGTAACTCACCGCACAGTCGATCTGCGTGCGCGCAGCGGCGAGCATCGCGAGCTTGCCGCCGAGACAATAGCCGAGCGCGCCGATCTTGCCCGCATGTTCCGGCTGCATGCGCATGGCATCGACCGTGGATTCGATATCGCGCACCGCGAGGTCGATATCCACGCGCTCGTTGAAGCCCAGCGCCTTCGCGAAGTCTTCCTGTTCATAGCCGAGCACGACGCCCGGGTCCATGCGCCAGAAGAGATCGGGCACGAGCACGACATAGCCTTCTTCCGCATAGCGATCCGCCATGCTTTTCATGTACGCGTTGATGCCGAAGATCTCTTGCAGCAAGACGAGCCCCGGTCCGGAGCCTTGCGCGGGAACGGCTTTGTATGCCGCGAAACTCCGACCATCGTGGCTCTTGATTTCAATCATTTGACTCATGCGTTCCCCGCTCATTGAGGCTGCGCTTGCGCGCCACCGAGAATTTGCGCGTGCAGTGTGGTGCGATCCGCAGCCAGCATCCCGGCCACGCCTTGCGCCATTGCACCGATATAGATTTCGCGCGGTGCACCGCCGATTGCATCGAGCGTGGCATCGACGACTTCGCGCGTCGTGAGTTTCTCGCCGATGTAATCGCGGCTCATGTCCGTGTCGATGGCGCCGGGCATTACCGCGTAGACGCGCACGCCTTGCGGCGCGAGTTCGGCGTCGAGTCCTTCGGTGAGCCGCAAACCCGCCGCTTTGGATGCGCATAACGATGTCATCGCAGGCAGGCTCACGCGTGCGAGCACGGAGAGGATGTTGACCATTGCGCCGCGCGATGCAATCAGATGCGTCGCGAAGGCATTGGCCATCGCGAGCGTCGCGAAGAAATTCACTTCCATTTCGAGGCGTGCGCGCTCGGGCTGGCCTGCGTGCAGCGCGCCCGTTTGCGTGTTCACGCCCGCGTTATTGATCAGCAAGCTCACGTCGGATGCCATCGCCGCCACGCGTTTTACATCTTCCGGATTCGTGACATCGAGCGTGACGGGCACGACGCACGGGTTCTGAAAAGCGCGCTCATCGGCAGCGCGATGCGTGGCTGCGTACACTTTGCCCGCACCGCGTGCGACGAGCGTTTCGACGAACATCGCGCCCAGTCCGCGATCGGCACCAGTGACGAGCGCGACAGTGTTGTGATCGATCATAAGAGTCAGATGATGTGGAAAATATCGGTGGCGCAATCGAGTTCAGCGGCGAGTCGCGCGGCGTCATCGGCAAGCATGAAGCGTTGTTCGACCAGCGATGCAGCAGCGTCGAGCAACGCGCTGCGCCACGCATCGGCGTTCGCGTAGCGGGCCTCGAACGCGGGACGTCGGTCGTTTTCGATCCCGGCCGGGCGCAGGCCATCGCGCGCAAAGGGAATGTACGAACCGTAGACGCTATACAGGCCGCCCGGCGCGAAGCCTTCGGCGCGTGGCGCCCAGCCCGCATGCGTGCCGAGCGGCGCCTGGACGAACGGATGACGCACGCCCGCGCTGCCGTTTCCATCGCTATCGACGGCGGGGACGAACACGGGATAACGCGGTCCCGGCCGCGGCGGAACCTGCGAATGATCGAGCAAATGCAATTCGTTAATGACACGCGGACTGTCGATGCCGGTTGTCGCTTCGAAGCGTTCGTCGAATCGATCCAGCGTCCACCATGTGCCGTCCGCATGCGACGGAAACGCGCTCGGAGGAGGCGCGATGTCTTCATCGACCCATTCACGCATGGCCACGAACAGGGCGCGCAGGATGGCGCCATACGTGAGCGGATTGGTGGCATGGCGCGTGACCTTCGACTTCGGCAACGGATAGTCGCCATGCGCGATACCGGTCGTCAGATACAGGCGCACGTCCGGATGCCCGGGCAGATCGTGGCCTTCGCAATCGGTCGCGACCAGCGATGCGCGCGCCGACCATGCTTCGGAGTCGGTATCCATCTGCATGATCTTCGGCACCGTGTTCGATGCCTCCGCGCGCGCGAGAATGCCGTCGGTGTTTCCGCTGATCGGGTCCGTGAGCGTTTGATAGGCGAAGGGAAACTGGTCGCCCGGATAGCTGTGGTCTTCGTGCTGACGCGAGTAGCGGCCCGGCTGGGAGAACGCCGCGTTGACCCACGCGCGCCGCGAGCCGGAAATGATCGGCACGGCGGCATCGAAGACGATGCGTGAATCGAGCGTCTCGTTGAAGCCTTGATGGATGAAGTCGCGCAGCACGCGCCCGCTTTGCGAAAGACCGAAGCCAAGCGCGCGCGAACGAGGCGCGGCGTCCTCCGGCCAAAGCGGATTGGGCGTGCCTTCGCTGTCGTGCGATTCGTACTTCAGGAAGGCCATCACGTCGCGCACGCTCGCATAGCCGAGACCCATCACCACCGGATCTTGCGCTTCGTAGATGAACTCGTAGATCGCGCCGCGATCCAGCGTGCAATGCGGCAGACGCCGGACCTCGATGGTGTTTCGATCCAGAAAGCGCCATTCGATGCCGGGCGCGGGCGTGCGCACGTCTTTTTCGTGCTGGCGCGCGGTGAGCGTCGCGCCGGCGGGTTCCGTGCTTGCCGCGGGGTAGGACAGCGTCAGCACGGTGCGCTCGCCGTCCATCTCCTGCACGATGGCGCCGCGAATGGAATCGGGCGCATCGAGCACGAACTCTTCCCAGCCCGTGCCGGTGATCGGCTGGCCGTTTTCGCTCGCCACCGGAAATTGCGCGAGCATGCGTCCGCCGCCCGGCTCGACATTGCCTTGCCATGCGGTCCAGACGATCGCGTAGCCTTCGTGCATCAAAAAGCCATTGCCGATGTCATCGGGCGTCGATGGCAGCGCCACCACGGGCGCATTGTTGATTCGCACGATGCCGCGTTGCGTGCCGCGATTGAGGTACTCGTAGAACAGCCAGCCATTGCCGCGCGGCAGATCGACGGGCTTGTAGACATGAAAGTCCACGCTGTACTGCACGCGTCCGTTTGCCGGGCGCGGCGCACGCGCCAGATTGACGATGCCGCGATTGAGCGGCGCATCCGGGTCGATCTCGCAATGCGCGCGGCCCGACAACAATTCGTACGCACCGACCCGGCCGTCCTTGCCGAACACCATGCCGTCGAACACGGGCTGCCGCGACAGCACTTCGAATCTCGTTACACCTGACATTGAATTCTCCTGGACTGCGCTTTTCACGGCTGCGCGACGATGCGCAAATACGGACGCAGAACCTTCACGCCTTGCGGATACATCGCTTCGGCCTGCTCCTGCGCGAGCGATGGCGGCAGCATCACGGGCTGTCCGTCCATCCATGTCGACGATGTGGCGACCTTGCGCTTTGCAGTGAGTTGCACCGCCTTCAGGGTGCGCAGGATTTCGCTGAAGCTGCGGCCGTTCGTCACCGGATAAGTCAGCGTCATGGCAACACGGCGATCCGGCGCGACGAGCAAGGCAGTGCGATACAGGCTGGCTTGCAAAGCCGATTCGTCGACGAAACCGAGCGCGCGCGGCACCGTACCGCTCGGGTCGTTGACGAGCGCGAACGACGGTGCGCAATCGAGCGCGTCGCGCAAATCGCCGAGCCACGCGGCGACCGTTTCGTCCGTGTCGATGGATACGCCGAGCACGCGCGCGCCACACGCCTCATAAGCTTCGCGCAGCGTTTCGAGCGCGGCGAATTCGGTGCTGCACGTGGGGGACATCGCCTTGAACGCGAAGATCAGCGCCCACTCGCTGCCGAGCCAGTCGTGCAGGCGCATCGGGCCGTGCGATGAGATCGCCTCGAAATCAGGCAGGGCGCTTCCGACGGTCAGTGTCATGCGGTTCACCCGAAATAATTTGATCAAATGATATCTGCGCACAGTGTCGGGGCTACAAAACCCACTGTCAAGCGCATTTGACCGGCGTCGTCGAAAACCAGGCCCGGTTATGACATTCCCTTGCTTAACGTTTTATTATTTGATCAAATGATCGTCACGCGAATGCGGTGGCATTGGCCAACCAGCCCCGCATGCCTCACCACGGAGAAAAGATGACTACCCGAAGTATTGTCGTGACTGAAGCAAACAGCGGCCTGCAAGCCCGTTTCACCTTGCTCGACCAGCAAGCGCCCGAAAGCGCGGAGTTCGTGTGGGACTTGCTCGCCACGCCGCGCGATATTCCCGCCATTCACGCGATGTGGACCGGGCCGGAGATTTCCTGCCCGGTGCCGACCGCGATGATCGACCCGGCGCGCAACGCCCGCGCGCTGCCGCCGGAAAACGCCACCATCACGCCACAGGCTGGCGATCTGGTGCTGGCCTATGTGCCGGCGCACATGTGGGGCGGCAATCCGCAGCCGGTCTTCGATCTCGGCTTCTTCTACGGTCCGGGCGGACGCATGCTGTTTCCGATCGGCTGGCTCGCGGGCAATGTCGTCGCGCGCGTCGATTCGCAGGATCTTCAGGCGCTGGCTTCGGGCTGTGCCGCCATCCGCAAGAATGGCGCTTGCACGCTCAGTCTCGCGAGGGCCTGATGAGCACGGACACTCCACCCGACGCGCTCAGACAGAACTACTGGCCGACCACGGCCGGCGCGGCGGCCGCGTTTCATCGGCTGGACGCGGACATCGACTGCGATTACGCGGTGATCGGCGCGGGCATCATGGGTCTGAACAGCGCGCTGGCGTTGCGCGAACGCGGGGCCAGCGTGACGGTGCTGGAAGCGGAGCATCCCGCGACGGCGGCATCCGGACGCAACGGCGGACTGGTGGTGCCGAGCCTGCCGCGCGTCGGCCCAGCCGATGTGATGCGCCTCCTCGGCGACGATTACGGCCCGCGTCTCGTGAGTCTCGTCGCGGATAGCGCGCAGGCGGTGTTCGATCTCATCGCCCGTCACGACATGAAATGCGATGCCGTTCAGGGCGGCTGGATCAATCCCGCGCATGCGGGCGAACTGGTGGACAGGCTCAAGGCGCGCGTGGATGCCTGGAGCCGCGCCGGGTCGCGTGCGCGCTGGATGGATCGCGCCGAAGCGTGCGAGCGCATCGGCAGTGCGTCGTTCCACGGCGCGCTCTACGATGAAAGCGGCGGGCATCTCAATCCGTTTGCCTACACGCAGGAACTCGCGCGCACGGCGAGTATGAAGGGCGCGCGAATCCATATCGATTCCCCGGTGCTGCGCATCGATGCAGCGAGCGGCCGTTACCTTCTGCGCACGCCGACCGGCACGGTACGCGCCACCACCATCCTGCAATGCACGAACGCCGCGCCATCCGGTCCGCGCGCGCTGGCGCCGGCGGTCGCGCGCAGTGTCGTGCCGCTGACGGTGTTTCAACTCGCCACCTCGATCGTGCCGCAGGCCGCGCGCCGCGCCATGCTCAAGGGCAACGAAGCGCTCTCGGACACCCGCAATAATTTGTTCGCACTCCGGTTCACGGTCGATGGCCGCATCGTCACCGGCGGCATGGCGCCGCTCACGCAGTGGATGGCCGAGCCGCGTCTGTTGCACTCGCTTGCGCGCCGCATGGAGCGGATTTTTCCGCAACTGGGCGACGTGCGTTTCGACTTCATCTGGCGCGGTGGCGCTGCGCTCACGCCTGATTTTCTGCCACGCTTGTTCGAGGTCGGACCGAACTGGTATGCGCCCATCGGCTGCAACGGACGCGGCATCGCAATGACGACCACACTGGGCCAGCGCATGGCCGATTACGCCGTCGACCGCGATGCCTCGCGCCTGCCGGTTCCGCTGATGTCCGCAGCGCCGATCAAGGCGCACGCGGTCGCACGCTACGCGCCGCAATTGCTGCTGCCGGTCGGCATGATCCAGGACGCGATGCGTCGCTGAGACGCAAAATTATCTGCAACACGAAGGACTTTTTCTTGACCCCGTTTTATTGCCGCAAAAGAATGCATCCAGATCATTTGATTATTTGATCAAATATCAGCGCGATGTGTAACGGCTCCACAAGGTTCGAGCCGCTCCGCAGTCGCTAACGCCAAATTGGATCAAGGGGAACGATGTGTCGGGTGCAAGGGAATTCAAAACGGGTTGGGGCATCATCCTCGCCGCGACGATTGGGATCGGGACCAGCCTGACCACGATGGCGTCATACAGCGCGGGCGTGTTCCTGCCGTCGCTGACCAAAACGTTCGGCTGGGCGGACTCGCAGGTCATGATCATCTTCATGATCCTGTTTTTCGGCTCCAGCCTGCTCGGGCCGACCATCGGCACGCTGGCGGATCGCATCGGGCCGCGCAAGATCGTGCTGTGCTCGGTGGTGGGGCTCGCCATCGGCTGGATGCTGCTGGCGTTCACCACCAGCTCGATCGTCTCCTTCTATGCGATCTTCGCGATCATCACCTTGCTCGGTGCGGGCACGCTTCCCGTGACGTGGACCAAGAGCGTGGTCGTGCATTTCAAGGAGAAACGCGGCATCGCGCTCGGTATCTGTCTGGTTGGAACGGGCATCTTCGGCGCGCTCATCAAGCAGTACGCGTTCCACATGCTCAACCTGTTCGGCTGGCGCATGGCGTATGTGAGCCTCGGCGCATTTCTGCTCGTTATCACTTTGCCGATTGCGTTCTTCTTCTTTCGCGAGCCGGCCGTCGATGACATGGCCCATGCACACACCGCGAGCGATGCCTCCGCGGCGTTGCCCGGACTCACGATGAAGCAGGCCCTGCGCATGCCGGCCTTCTGGATTCTGAGCGCGAGCTTCTTTCTGTTGTCGCTGTCGCTGGCGGGCATCGCGCCGAATCTGGAGCGCTTCTGGACCAAGTCCGGCTTCAGCATGTCGGATGCGGTGAGCATCGCGTCGTGGTATGGCATCGGCATCGTTCTGGGACGACTGATCACGGGATGGTTCCTGGATCGCATCTGGGCACCGCTCGTCGTCTTCACGATGCTGTTGCCCTGCGCGGCCGCGTTCCTGTTGCTCGCGCACGGCGTGAATAGTTTCTGGGTGGCATCGCTGCTGGTGTTGATCGTCGGCACATCTTCGGGCGTGGAGTACGATGCGCTTGCCTATCTGGTCTCGCGTTACTTCGGCATGCGCGCCTATTCGGCCATCTATGGCGGTGTGTTCATCGGCTTCGCAGTGGGCGCGGGGCTGGGGCCGTTTTCCTTCAGCAAGCTGCTTTCGATGCTCGATGGCTACGACGCCGTGCTGATCATCAACGCTGCCATTGTCGTGGTCGGTGCCGGTGTGTTGCTGTTTCTCGGCGCTTATCCGCGCGCAGCGGGTAACGGCGACGTGGTGAAATCGTCGTCCGGTCGCGGCAGCCTGCGAACGCCTCCGGCGACCTGAAGTAAGAACGAGGAATTCTCATGGCACATGTGATCGAAACCGTATCTGTTCTGTCGTCCAGTCCGGGTACGCAACGAACGCTGAAGGTTCATCGCATCGGCAATATCGGCGCGCGGCCCAAGGCATATTTTCAGGCGTCGCTGCATGCCAATGAAACGCCGGGTTTGCTCATCGCTCATCATTTGCTGAGTCTCGCGCTCGCCGCGGACCGCGCGGGTACATTCAAGGGCGAACTCGTGATCATGCCGTTCGCCAATCCAATCGGTCTGTCGGACAACGTGCTCGGCAATCAGATCGGCCGCGAGGCGCTCGATGGCGGCGGCAACTACAACCGTGGCTGGCCCGATCTGTCGAAGGGTCTCGACGCGCGTCTGGAAGGCAAGCTCGGCGCAAACGGCGACGCCAATATCGATGCCATTCGCCAGGCGCTGCGTGACACGCTCGACGCCTTGCGTCCGCCGACCGAAGTGCAGTCGATGCAGACCGAACTGCTCAAGCTCGCCATCGACGCCGATTTCGTCGTGGATTCGCACACTGAACTCGTCGCGATTGCCGGCATGGTGGTCGCGCCCTGGTGCGAGGCGATGCTCGATCCGTTCGTCGCCGAGATCGATCCGGGGCTGGTGCATGTGACCGATACGCCCACGCTTTTCGACGGTACGTGCAGCAAACCGTGGCATGACCTGCGGCAAACGCTCGGGGATCGCTATCCGATTCCGCAAGGCAACGTGAGCGTGACGATCGAAATGCGCGGCGCTGCCGATGTCTCCGACGAACTCGCAAGTCGCGACGCGAACGCCATCTTCCGTCACCTTGCGCGCATCGGCGTCGTGAAAGGCGAGTTCGATCGGCACGCAACGTGGTCCGGAGAAAAAACCCCGCACGAAGCCATCTCGATGATGCGCACGCCCGTCGGCGGGGTGATCGTGTACCCGTATCCCCTTGGCACGGACGTGCAGGCGGGCGATGTCATCGCCGAGATCGTCGATCCCGACGCGGACGACCCCGCGCAGGCGCGCACGCAGATTCGCGCGAGACGGCCGGGCAGGTTGTACGCCGCGGTGTCGAACCGATTGGTGCGGCCCAACGACATCGTGATCAAGATCGCCGCCAACGACTTCGCGCGCGACTGAGCCGCAGATTCACGCAATGCCTTCTGGCATGTCTTCCCGAGAGACATGCTTTGACGAATCATCAGGATACCTATTCTTAAAGCAGGAGAAGCGCCCGTGGAAACGGTTGAACTACACTACCGTCCGAAAGACGCGAATGATGCCGACGTTCGTTTTCCCCATGACGACGGCTCGCGCGTGCCCTATAAAGTCTTCAGTTCGCAGGCCGTGTACGACCGCGAGCAGGAGCGTATCTATCGCGGCCCGACCTGGAATTTCGTCGCGCTCGAAGCGGAAGTCCCGAACGCGGGCGACTACAAGAGCACCTTCGTGGGCGATACGCCCGTGGTGGTCACGCGACTGGAAGACGGCGGCCTCGCGGCCTGGGTGAACCGCTGCGCGCATCGAGGCGCGTCGGTGTGCCGCAAGTCGCGCGGCAATGCGACATCGCATACGTGCGTGTATCACCAGTGGAGCTTCGACAACAGCGGCAACCTGCTCGGCGTGCCGTTCCGGCGCGGCCAGAAGGGCATGACCGGCATGCCCGCCGATTTCAATCCGAAGAACCACGGCCTGCGCCAGTTGCGCGTGGATAGCTACAAAGGTCTGGTATTCGCCAGCTTCAGCGACGAAGTCGCGCCGCTGCCCGACTATCTCGGGCGGAAATGCGCCCGTGGATCGATCGCATTTTTCACAAGCCGATCGAATATCTCGGCTGCACGCGCCAGTTCTCGAAGTCGAACTGGAAGCTGTATTTCGAGAACGTGAAGGACCCGTACCACGCGAGCATGCTGCATCTGTTCCATACGACGTTCAATATCTTTCGCGTCGGCATGAAGGCGCGTTCGATTCCCGACGCCACGCACGGGCTGCACAGCATCATCACCGTGACGAAGACGGGCGAAGATACCTCGTCGGCGTACAAGCAGCAGAACATCCGCTCGTTCGATGAAGGTTTCGCGCTCGAAGACGATTCGATTCTCGGCCTCGTCTCCGAATACGAAGAAGACACGACGAACCATATTCAGCCGATCTTCCCGCAACTCGTCATCCAGCAGATTCACAACACGCTCGTCGCGCGCCAGCTTCTGCCGAAGGGGCCAAACAGCTTCGAACTGATTTTCCACTTCTTCGGCTACACGGACGACACGCCCGAGTTGCGCGAGCTTCGCATCAAGCAGGCGAATCTGGTGGGACCGGCCGGCTATATCTCGATGGAAGACACCGAGGCGACCGAGCTCGTCCAGCGCGGCACCGTGCGCGATGCGGGTGCGACCTCGGTGATCGAAATGTCGCGCGGCAATCCGGACCAGCAGGACACCGTCATCACCGAGAGCCTGATCCGCAAGTTCTGGGTGGGCTATCAGAAGCTGATGGGCTATTGAATCGAGGCCGGCACCATGGAACGAATGACATTGTGGTTTGAACTGCACATGTTGCAGGATCAGTACATCAACACGCTCGATAACGACAAGCTCGAAGCGTGGCCCGCGCTCTTCACGGAAGACTGCATCTACGAGATCGTGCCCAAGGAAAACGCCGACATGGGGTTGCCCATCGGCATCATCTATTGCACGAACCAGAAGATGCTGCGCGATCGCGTCGTATCGCTGCGTCACGCGAATATCTACGAAGAACACAGCTACCGTCACATGACATCCGGCCTGACCGTGATCGATGAAAAAGATGGCGTGATCGAAACGGAAAGCAATTACGTGGTGATCCAGACGCGCACGAACGGCGAGTCGAACGCGTATCAGGCGGGCAAGTATTTCGACCGCGTGGTGCGCACGCCGGACGGTCTGCGTTATCGGTCCAAGCGCGTGATCTACGATACCTCGCGCGTGCAGACCTTGCTCGCGACGCCGATCTGAGGAGACACAAATGGATCAATTGACGAACGAATGGCTGGTCATCGGCACGCTTGGAGACTTCACCGAAGGCGAGCCGTCGGCGGTGGTCGCGGGCGACAAACCCGTCGCCGTGTTCCGCATGGGCGATGAAGTCTTCGCGCTGCACGATCTTTGCACGCACGGCCACGCGCGTCTGTCGGAAGGCTTCGTCGAGAACGGTTGCGTGGAATGTCCCCTGCACCAAGGGCTTTTCGATATCCGCACCGGCGCGCCGCAATGTGCGCCAGTGACGGAAGCGGTGCGCAGTTATCCGATTCGCATCGTGGACGGGAAGGTCGAAATCCATGTCGAGTGAGTCGTATGTGATTGCCGGTGCGGGGCATGCTGCGCGTCGCGCTGCCGAAACGTTGCGTGAGCGGGATGCTCAAGCGCATATCGTCATGATCGGCGACGAGGACGCGTTGCCTTACGACCGGCCCGAACTCTCGAAAGGCGCGCTGCTGTCGGAAAAGGGCGAGCAGCGCGCGTTCATACAAGACGCCGCGTGGTATGCCGCCCAGCGTGTCGAGTTGCGGCTCGGTCAGCGGGTCGAATCGATCGATCGCGCATCGTCGTGTGTGATGGTGAGCGATGGAACGCGCATCGATTACAAGCGGCTACTGCTTGCGACCGGCTCGCGCGTGCGCCGTTTCCCCGGCCAGCTCGATGACGGCGTGACACTGCATTACGTACGCACCGTCGCGGATGCCCGCTTGCTGCGTGCCGCGCTCGCTCGGGGCAAGCGTGTGGTGGTTCTGGGCGGTGGGTTCATCGGGCTGGAGGTTGCTGCGTCGGCGGTTTATGCGGGTTGTCAGGTGACGCTGATCGAGTCAGCGCCACGGCTTCTCATGCGGTCGATGCCGCGCGAAGTCGCGGAGTTCATCGTCGCCTTGCATCGCGTGAAGGGAGTCGATGTGCGCATGAACACGAAACCGCTTGCGGTTCGTCGTGGTATTGACGGCGCAGTGGTCGAAACGGATCACGGCTCGATAGAAGCGGATGTCGTCGTGGCAGGAATAGGTGTGGTGCCAAATGTCGAGCTTGCCGAAGCAGCGGGCCTCGATGTGAATGGAGGCATCGTCGTCGATGAACAATGCAGGACCGTTGATCCGGCGATCTTCGCGGCCGGTGAAGTCACGTCGCATTTGAATCCCTTGCTGAAGCGGCATGTGCGTGTCGAGTCGTGGCAAGTGGCGCAGAATCAGCCCGCCATCGCGGCCGCGAACATGCTCGGCGCGAGCGAGCGTTATGCGGAAACACCGTGGCTCTGGTCGGATCAGTACGAATGCAATCTGCAGACGCTCGGGCTTGTCAATGCCGCACATGCGCTGATTACAAGGGGCGATCCGTCGAGCGGGTCGTTCTGCGTGCTGAGCCTGAATGAGGCGCGTCAGCTCGAGGCCGTGGCTGGCGTCAACGCGGGCCGGGACATCGGCGTGTGCAAGCGACTTATCGCAGCCGGCAATCCGCTAGATCCTGAGACGCTACGCAATACAGCCATACCCTTGCGAGGTTTGCTATGACTCACGCAACGATCGAGCGTAATGAAACCTTCCTGGTCGATCTGCCGACCATCCGCCCTCGCAAGCTTTCGGTTGCGACCATGCACGGCCAGACGCTGATGCTCGTGAAAGTGTTTTGCAGCGACGGCGTCATTGGAACGGCGAGGGCACGACCATCGCGGGGATGGCGTACGGCCCCAAAAGCCTGAGCCCACGAAGCTCGCGATCGATGCCTATCTAGCACCCGCCGCGATCGGCCGTGATGCCGCGCGTGTTATCAGGACAAGATGGCGTTCGCGGGCGCGGATGTGTTCGCAATCAAGATCGAACAAAGCGGCGGCCTGTTCGCGGCGCAACGCGTGGCGGCCATTGCGGATGCTGCGGGCATCGAACTGTACGGCGGCACGATGCCGGAAGGCGCAAGTCAGCACGGTGGCGTCAGCGCATCTCTTTGCGAGCTTCGCGAATCTGCAATGGGGCACCGAGCTGTTCGGGCCGTTGCTCATCACCGAAGAAATCCCTACGCAGAAATCCTCACGCAGCCGCTCGATACCGCGATTTCGAACTGATGGTGTCGAACGGTCCGGGTCTCGGCATCGAACTGGACGAAGACAAGGTGCTGCACTCCCTGTCGGGCCCATCGTGCTAATTGAAAGGGCAGTAAATTTAGAGTCCCTTCAATAGGCGTATTCTAACCGATGCACTTTTTAGGCAAAGTTACAGGGCGTTGCTTCGTTCATATTCGCCGCCGGCTACGAGCGCCGAAGCACTATCACTCGCATACCACGAAAATCTTTCGCACCGTCTTGATCGTCTTCCAGACGCCTGTGAACCCTGGCTTCAGCAGAAAGCTTTGCCCGGCGCCGTAGCGCACGGGTTCGCCACCGTCTTCGGTCACTTCGACGAGACCGGACAAGATGTGGCAAAACTCGAATGTATCGCCCTTTATCGCACGCGTTTCGCCGGGTGTGGCCTCCCAAATTCCTGTGTGGATCGTTCCTTCGGATGTCTGATCGAGAATCCACGTCTTAGCCGACGGATTCCCCGAGAGAATACGTTCAGGCGCTGGCGCACCGTGTTCCGCTTCGAAGCTGGGATGCGTGTTAAGTGTGACGAGAGACGACATGAGCTTGTTTTCCGGTTGAGTTTCGATGAAGTGATGCGAGTGCGCTAGCCCTTAATTCGCGCCTGCGGCGCGCACGCACAGCGGCAGCGTGTACACCGACGTCGTCGCGGTAATGAACAGCCGGTTGCGGGCCGCGCCGCCGAAGGTAAGATTCGAAACCACTTCGGGCAGCGCTATCATGCCGAGCAGCGCGCCGTCGGGCGCGTAGCAATGCACGCCGTCTTCCGCGCTCGTCCAGATGTTGCCATGCTCGTCGATTTGAAAGCCGTCGGGGACGCCGCTGCGCATCTCGATCACCACGCGCGAACTCGACAGCGCGCCGTCGCGCGCGACGTCGAATGCGCGAATGTGGCGCGGGCCGCTCTCATCGTGTGTCGCGCCTGAGTCGGCGATATAGAGCGTCGATTCATCGGGCGAAAATGCCAGGCCGTTGGGCTTGATGAAGTCGTCGGTGGCGAGATGGACGCGTCCGTCTGCGGGCGAAATGCGATAGACATTGCATCGTCTTATTTCGCTCTCAGCGCGATAGCCTTCGTAGTCGCAGTCGGGGTCGGTGAACCAGACCATGCCGCGCGAGTCCACGATCAGGTCGTTCGGGGAGTTGAAGCGCTTGCCCTCGAAACGCGAGGCCAGTTCGATCACGCGGCCGTCGTGCTCCGTCCTCGTCACACGGCGGCCACCGTGTTCGCAGGTGACGATGCGGCCTTCGCGGTCCAGTGTGTTGCCGTTGCTGAAGTTCGACGGCGCGCGGAACATGCCGGCGCCCATTCCCGGCGCCCAGCGCATCATCCGGTTGTTCGGAATATCGCTCCAGACCAGCAAATCCGCCGCCGGCAGATAAACCGGCCCCTCCGTCCACAGACAATCGCCGGTAATTTTTTGCAACAGCGCGTTCGGCTGAGTGAGCCGCCTGAAGCGCGGATCGTGCACTTCGAACTCGTGAGCCTGCATGGTTCTCCTCCCTGAATGGGCCGTCGTACGAGCGTTCGCGACATAGGGCGCGGGGCGCGCCGGACGTCAAGCCCGTATTTTTGATCAGTTGACAATTGTAGACAATCTACTTAATTTTGTCGTGCCGGCTGCTTAATCGAGGAGACAGCGATAACGGGTTGGCAGGCGGTCGCGGCATCCGGCTACGGATAACTTCACGATGACCGTTATTCGGACGTAGGCAACATGAGCCGCAAGCTTTGCAATGGGGACGGGTCGCGAACGCGGTCCGGTTGGTGGAATCGAACAATTCAGCGGATACCGCCACGGGCGGGCGCTGTTACAGGGAAAGGATTGTTATGTCGAAGTTCAATGCAGTCGTACGCCTCGCAGCGGGGATCGCCGTCGCGGCCGTGATGATGCCGAGCTATGGTTCCACGCTCGACACGGTGATTCAGTCGAAGAAGCTGCGCTGCGGCGTCATGCTCGATTCGCCGCCCGCCGGCTTCCGGACCTCGGCCAACCAGCCGGACGGCTTCGACGTGCAGTATTGTTACGACATGGCGAAGGCGCTCGGCGCCAAGCCGGAGGTAGTCGAAACGCCGTCGCAGGACCGCATTCCCGCACTGGTGTCGAACCGTATCGACGTGCTGATCGCGTCGACCACGAACACCGCGCAGCGCGGCATCTCGGTCGCGTTCAGCCAGCCGTACATCAACTACGTGACGGTCCTGCTCACGCGCAAGGGCACCGACATCCAGAACGTGGCGGGCATGAAGGGGCATCCGCTGGGTGGCGTAAACGGTACGTCCACGGAGCAGTACATCAACAGCCATATCGCAGAATGGAAGGACCCGAAGACGACCTATACGGGCTTCTCGTCGGACACGGAAGCCTATCTCGCGCTCCAGCAAAGCAAGGTCGATGCAATTCTCGTCTCGGCGTCGACGGCGAACTTGCTGGTGAAGAGCGGCAAGTTCCCCACTTTCGTCGTCGCGGGTAATGTCGATCTGAACGACATGGATTCGATCGCGGTGAAGCGCGACGACTACCAGTTCCTGCAATGGGTGAAGCTGTTTGTGTGGAACCAGGTCGCATCGGGCCGCTACAAAGAGCTGTACAACAAGTACGTCGCGCCGGGCGAGCCTGCTTCGCTCAACGTCAAGGGCGTGGATTATTAAAAGCAGTCGCGATTCACGGAACGTGCTGTAGGGAGGAGATGTGTTCGGTTATACCTTTTACTGGTCGCTCGTCTGGGACGCACTGCCGCAACTCGCGGCGGGCGTCTGGCTGACGGTGCAGATCGCCGTGTTGTCGGTGCTCTTCGGCACGTTGTTCGCGATGCCGCTCTCGGTCGCGCGACAAAATGCGAAGGGCGTCGCGAACGCGGTGTCGGCCACGTGGATCGAGACGGCGCGCAACACGCCGACGGTGTTTCAGGTCTACGTGATGTATTTCGGCGTCGGCGCCATCGGACTCAATATTTCGAGCTACGCGGCCGTGCTGATTGCGTTGACGTTCAATAACGCGGGCTATCTCGCCGAGATTTTTCGCGGTGGGCTGGCGGCGGTGCCCGCGCAGCAGCTTCGCGCGGCGCGCTCGCTCGGCATGACGCAAGTGCAGGCTTACCGCAAGGTGATCTTCCCGCAGGTGTTCCGTCACGTCATTCTCCCGTTCACGAATCAGGCCGTGTGGGCGTTGCTCAACTCGTCGCTCGGCATGCTCATCGGTCTCAAGGAACTGAGCGGCGCGGCCAATTCGGCGCAGTCTGTGTCGTTCCGCAGCTTCGAGTTTTTCATCGTGACCGCTGCGATCTATTACGTGCTCGCGAAAGGCGTGGAGTTCGGCTCGCGTCTCGTTTTCCGCCGTGCCTTGAGGGCTTGACCATGGATTTTGTCTTGCCCGATCAGGGCTTTCACTGGACCGACCTGAACTTTCTGCTGATAGGCGCGGGCCATACGCTGCTGGTCTCGATCATCTCAGGCGTGATCGGCACGTTCTTTGGCATCCTGCTCGGCTGGCTGCGGCAGGCGTTGCCGGCCGTGCGCGTGATCACGACGCCGTATGTCGATATCACGCGCAGTGTGCCGCTCATTATCCAGCTGATCCTCGCCAACAGCATCATCGCGATGTCGGGGGCGCAGTTCAGCACGTTCTGGCTGAGCATCATCGTGTTGAGTTCGTCGATGACGGTGGTCACGTCCGAGGTCGTGCGCGGTGCGCTTTCCACCGTCCCGTATGCCTACATTCGTGCCTCGCGTTCGCTCGGCATCGGCTACTTTCAGACGCTGATCCATATCTCCGCGCCGCTCGCGCTGCGCACGGGTCTTTCTGCGTGGATCGGCCTGCTCCTCGGTCTGACGCGCGACACGGCGCTGGTGAGCGTGGTGGGATACGTGGACTTCATGAAGTCGGCGCAGATTCTCATCTCGCGCACGAATGAAACACTGCCGCTGTTGCTGGGCGTGGGACTGTTCTACTTCGTCATCTGTTTCTCCGTTTCGCGCTACAGCGCGCATCTGCAAAAAGGCATCGCATCATGATTGAGATCCGTTCGGTCCATAAAAAATTCGGCGAAGTCGAGATCCTCAAAGGCATCGACCTGGATGTGAAAAAGGGCGAACTGCTGTGCCTGCTCGGACCGAGCGGCTCGGGCAAATCGACGCTGCTTCAGTGTATCAACGGACTGGAGCCGATTCAGCAAGGCACCATCACGGTGGACGGCATCGACGTGCATGCGAAAAGTACCGACGTGAACAAGCTGCGCCGCAAGCTGGGCATCGTGTTCCAGTCGTACAACGCGTTTCCGCATCTGACGGCGCTGGAAAACGTGGCGCTTGCGCTGCGGCTCGTCGCGAAGCGCAACCGAACCGATGCAACGGCGATCGCGCGCAAACATCTTTCGCACGTGGGTCTGGGCGACAAGGCCGATTTGATGCCTTCGCGTCTTTCAGGCGGTCAGCAGCAGCGTCTCGCAATTGCCCGCGCGCTCGCGATGGAACCGGAATACATGCTGTTCGACGAGGTGACGTCCGCGCTCGATCCGGAACTCGTCGGCGAAGTGCTCGACACCATGCGCCTTCTCAAGTCTGAAGGCATGACGATGGTTGTCGTCACGCACGACATCAAGTTCGCGCGGCAATCGAGCGACCGCATTGCGTTCCTGCATTCTGGGCGCGTGTGCGAAGTCGGCACGGTCTCGCAGCTCTTCGAAAATCCGCGCGACGAAAGAACCCAGCGGTTCCTCCAGCGCGAGCATCTCGCTTAACTTGCAGCACATTCGATCACGCATAAAAGGAACATCATGATTTCGTTCGACCTCAAAGACCGCGCAGCGCTCGTCACGGGCGGCGCATCGGGCATCGGCCTGGAGACGGCGCGCATGCTCGCGCGATCGGGCGCCATCGTCGCCATCAACTATCTGCCGAGCGATCCGCGCGGTCCCGAAGCGGTTCAGTCGATCATCGCGGAAGGCGGCAAAGCCATCGGCGCACCGGGCGATGTCGGCAATGCGGACAGCGTCGAATCGATGGTGACGAAGGCGGTCGCCGAACTGGGCCGTCTCGATCTGCTCGTCAACAACGCGGGCGCGCCGGGCGTGAAGAAGGCAATCCCGGTAACCGATCTCGAATCGATCACCGAAGACCTATGGTCGTTCATGTTGAATACGAACCTGCTGAGCGTGTTCCGTTGCTCGAAGGTGGCGGCGAGTGCGTTGGTCGAGTCGAAGGGCGCGATCGTCAACACGGCGTCCATCGCGGGCTTCGGATCGGTGGCGAGCACGCTGTGCTACAGCGCGGCGAAGGCGGGCGTCATCAACCTGACGAAGAACTTGTCGCGCGCGCTCGCGCCGAACGTGCGCGTGAATGCCGTTGCACCGGGCGTGGTCGACAGTTCGTGGGGCATCGGCTGGACGGAGGAGCACAAGACCGAATCGATCGAGAAGACGCCGCTCAAGCGTTGGGCTACGCCTGCCGACGTCGCGGAATCGATCCTGTATCTCGGCTTCGGCGCGCGCATGATGACCGGCCAGACGATCATCATCGACGGCGGTATCAGTCTCTGATTCGGCAGCACGGCGGACACACCCGGGTTTTTTGAGGCTCGCACGTCCACTTGAATTGTAGATTATCGGCAGTTGCCGATAAGACGGGTGGTCAAGCTCATCGACGATATAAAACAATATGAACAAGCAACACTTGAAGGGGAAGGTGGTTTTCGCATGCGCGTTGTCGGCGCTCGGCACGGCGGCGCATGCGCAAAGCAGCGTGACGCTGTTTGGCGTGATCGACAGCGGTCTGAACTACACGAACAACGCTGGTGGCCACTCTGGCTTCCAGATGGTCAGCGGCGATGCCAATGCCAGCCGCTGGGGCGTGCGCGGCAGCGAAGATCTGGGCGGTGGCCTGAAGGCGATCTTCAAGCTCGAAAACGGCTTCAACGCGTTCACCGGCACGCTGGGTCAGGGCGGGCGCGAGTTCGGCCGTCAGGCATATGTGGGTTTGAGTTCGGACAAGCTCGGCACGCTGACGCTCGGCCGTCAGTACGACGCGATGCTCGACATGTGGAGCCCGTTTGCGGCGGCGGGTTGGTCGATCGGCGATCTGTCGGCGCATCCGTTCGATAACGACAACGCCGACTGGGATTACCGCACCAACAATTCGGTGAAGTACGTGTCGCCGTCGTATCGCGGCTTGCAAGCTGAAGCGATGTACGGCTTCAGCAACGAAGCGGGCGGCTTCGAGAATAACCGCTCCTACAGCGCGGGTCTGACGTACACGATGGGCGGCTTGTCCGCGGCTGTCGCCTATGTCCGCACGGACAACCCCGGCACGACGACGGGCGGCGCGGTCGGCTACGACAACCTGTTCGTCGCGGCATCGCAGCGCAACCTCGGCGCGGCCGTGCGCTGGACCTTTGCGAACAACGCCAACATCGCGCTTGCCTACTCGCACGTGCTCGTGGAAGACCCGCTGTCGAGCGCATACGTGTCGAACCCCGGCACGCAGAACTGGCGCTCGTGGCGCTTCGACAACTTCGAGGTGAACGGCCAGTACTTCTTCACGCCCGCGTTGTCGGCGGCGGCGTCCTATACGTACACCACGTCAAGCTTCAAGACCGCCACCGGATCGAACAGCCCAGACTGGCATCAGGTCGCGCTGATGGTCGACTACGCGCTCAGCAAGCGTACCTCGGCCTACGTGCAAGGTGCGTGGCAGCATGCCAACGGCAACACCGGCACGGGCTTCGATCAGGCGCAAATCGTCGGCTCCGCAGGCGAGTCATCGTCGGGAAACCAGATGGTGTATCGCGTCGGTCTGATGCATCGCTTCTGACGCACTGCGTGTCGCAAGTGCCGCACAGACAGGCAATCTTCGTTTGACAGATTGTAGATAATCCGCAATATTGGAACCCTTCACACATTATATTTGAGTACGGCCATGACGACCCAAGACCTTTCCCAGGATTTCCGCCAATGCATGCGCCGGCTGGCGGCCAGCGTCAGCGTGATCAGTTGCGCGCATGAGGGAAGCTGGTTCGGCATGGCGGCTACGGCGGTCACGTCGCTCTCCACAGAGCCGTGCTCGATGGTCGTGTGCCTGAACGCCTCGTCGTCCGTCATCAAGCCGCTGATGGCGGCGGGGCGCTTCAACGTGAACGTGCTCAGCCAGACGCATGTGGACGTGTCGAGCGCGTTCGGCGGCAAGTTGAAGGGCGATGCCCGCTTCGGCGTGGGCGACTGGCAAAGCGACGCCTCCGGCCTCCCGTATCTCGCCGACGCACAGGCCACGCTGCAGTGCGCGGTGCGTCAGACGGTCGAGTTCGGCACGCACATCGTCGTGATCGGGGAAGTCAACGAAGTGCGCTTCGCCGACGCAGTCAGCCCGCTGATCTATCAGAACGGCGCGTATGCGAGTGCTCTCGCGCTCGGCGCCTGATCCGTTTCATCGCGCGTCCGGTCCGGCGCGCGCCGCACACATTTTGAATATTACCGTAGTAAGGAGAAGCTCATGAAGTTTGGAATTTTCAGCCTGATGACCCTGCGTGACCATCCCGACGGCACGGCCGGCGTGATGAAGGACACCAGGGAGATGGTGCAGGGCGCCGAGGAACTCGGCTTCGACATCGCGTGGTTCGCGGAGCACCACTTTTGCAATTACTCGATGTGCGCATCGCCGCTCATGATGGCCTCGTATGCAGCGGGCTGGACCAAGCGCATCAAGCTGGGCACGGGCGTGATTGTGCTGCCGCTATACAACCCCATCCGTGTCGCGCAGGAAATCGCGCTGCTGGACGTGCAGTCGGAAGGGCGCGCCGTGATCGGCGTTGGCACGGGCTATCAGCAGTTCGAGTTCGAACGCTTCCGCCTGCCGATCGAAGAGAAGGTCGAGATGTTCCTCGAATACTGGAATGCGGTCGAAAGCGTGCTGATGCACGGCGAAGTCGAAGCCGACGGCAAGTACTTTAAGGTGCCGCGCTCGACCTTCGCGGTGCGTCCGCTGCAATCGCCGATGCCGCCGGTCTACATGACGACAAGCCAAGTACCGCTGCTTGAACGCATCAAGCACACGAACGCGTCGCCTTTCCTCGCGGCCAGCACGCTCGGCTCTCCGGTGCTTTACAAAATGGTCGATCAGCTCGATCAGAACTGGGCGTCGATCGGTGTCGATCCGAAGAGCAAGCCGCTGTCGGTCATGCAATACGTGCACGTGACGGACAGCCGCACAGAAGCGCTCGACGCAGGCGAACGCGCGCGCTACTTGGGCCGCATGGCGAATCATCTGCGCTTCAACGACTTGCCGATGGACGGCAGCTTCATCGCCGACGAGCCGTTCGAGGGCGAGCAAAGCATCGAGCAATACGCAGCGAATATCCTGTGCGGCACGGTCGAGGAAGTGGCTGATCGCATGGTCACGGATATTCGCCAGCTCGATCCGACTCACTACGCCTGCAACTTCCAGTTCGGCTGCATGCCGCTCAAGCGCGCGCATCGTTCGATGGAATTGTTCGTCACCAAGGTGCTGCCGCTCGTCGAGAAGGAAGTCGGCCCGATCGAGAACATCGGTCAGGGACGTTTGAGCAAGCGCGTCGCCGTCGAGCATTGAGCGTCGGCCACAACGGGAGAAGAGCCATGAAGTTCGCACGATATCCGAGCCTCGAAGGCAGGCATGTGCTGGTGACGGGCGGTGGCGGCGGCATCGGCGCGTCGCATGTCGAGCAGTTTTATTTGCAGGGCGCGCGCGTGGCGTTCATCGAGCGCGACGCAGCGGCCGCTCATGCGCTGCTAGACAAGCTCGATCAACAGGGGCTGCACAAGCCGGTATTTCTGCAAGTCGATCTGCGCGATGTCGGCGCGGTGAAGACCACGATCGAGCAGCACATCGCGTCGCACGGCGATATCGACGTGCTCGTGAACAACGCCGCGCACGACGAACGTCACACGCTGGAAAGCGTGTCGGTCGAGTATTGGGACGAGCGTATCGCGCTGAATCTGCGCCATCTGTTCTTCTGCGCGCAAGCGGTCGTGCCCGGCATGATTCGGCGCGGCGAAGGATCGATCATCAATGTTGGCTCCTTTAGCTGGCATGTGGGACTCGGCGGCATGCCGATCTATACCGCGGCGAAAGCGGGTATCGAAGGTCTCACGCGCGGTCTCGCACGCGATCTCGGCCAGCACAATGTTCGCGTGAATACGCTCATTCCTGGCTGGATCATGACGCAGCGTCAAATCGACCTGTGGGTCGACGAAAAAGGCAAGGCAGAAATCGCCCGTCGCCAGTGCCTCAAGGATCTCGTCATGCCCGACGACGTCGCGCGCATGGCGTTGTGGCTCGCCTCCGACGACAGCCGCATGTGCAGTGCGCAGAACTTCGTCGTCGATGGCGGCTGGAGTTGAATCGAATCGAAACGCAGTAAAGGAAAATCAGATGACGCAAATTACGAAAGTGAAGTCGGGCAGCATTCTTGAAGACCGCGAAAGCTATTCGCGCGTGGTCGTGCTGGATAACTGGGTGTTCATGTCGCTGACGGCGGGTCGCGATTACAAGACGCGCAAGATGCCGGAGACGGCGGTCGGTCAGGCGGAACAGGCGTTCAAGAACGTGGAAGGCGCGCTGGCGTCGGTCGGCGCGACGCTTAAGGATGTCGTGCGTTCGCGCGTGTTCATTCCGCGCCAGTCGGATGTGCCGGATGTCATGGCGTTCATCGGCGAACGCTTTCGCGGCATCGATCCCGCAAGCTGCGTGACGTGCTCGCCGCTCGGCGGCTCAGAATATCTGTTCGAGATCGAAATAACGGCGTATAAGGGCGCGGGCGATCAGCAACAGGAACGAATCACCATTTCCCTGTAAGGCGAACATACGGCCGCGCGTCGATGGCTTGCATCGACGCGCGGCATTTGTCATTTCGATTAACCAGAACACATGTCACGTCAGATTGGAGTCATCGGTCTGGGCGCGATGGGTTTGGGGGTCGCGCGTTCGCTGCTGCGCGCGGGCTTTCGCGTGCATGCATGCGACCTGCGCCAAAGCGTGCTCGATGCGTTTGCAGCAGAGGGTGGCACGCCGTGCGCGACGCCTGCAGACCTGGGTGCGCAGTGCGACGTCATCATGACGTTCGTCGTGAACGCGGAGCAGACGGACGCGGTATTGTTTGGCGAGAACGGTGCCGTCTCCGGCATGAAGCTGGGCAGCATCGTGATCGCCAGCGCCACAGTGTCGCAGAGTTTGCCGTTGAGTTGGGCAAGCGTATCGAAGCGGCCGGTCTCATAATGCTCGATGCCCCGGTGTCTGGCGGCGCGGTGCGGGCTGCGTCGGGCGAACTGACGCTGATGACGTCGGGCTCTGCATCGGCTTATGCTGCGTGCGAGGACGTGCTCGCAGCCATCGCTGCGAAGGTGTATCGGTTGGGCGATGCATGCGGCGCGGGGTCCAAAGTCAAGATCATCAATCAGCTTCTGGCGGGCGTGCATACTGCGGCTGCCGCGGAGGCGATGGCGTTGGGCTTGCGCGAGGGCGTCGATCCGACCAGTCTTTATGAGGTGATCAAGCACAGCGCGGGCAACTCGTGGATGTTCGAGAATCGCGTGCCGCATATTCTGAGCGGTGATTTCACACCATTGTCGGCGGTAGACATCTTCGTCAAGGATCTCGGTCTCGTCTTCGATACTGCGCGACGCAGCAAGTTTCCGCTCCCGCTTTCGGCCACCGCACACCAGATGTTCATGAGCGCGTCGAGCGCAGGGCATGGTAGTGAAGAGGACTCTGCTGTTATCAAGACCTTTCCCGGTATCAGTCTGCCCGCGTCGGCATGATGCCAGGTTTTCGTTCACATTTCTGACGCAGCAGGTACTCCCCTATAATGTCGATTGTCAACATTCCAAGGGTGATGTCGGTGGCGACTAAGATGAAGCCGGACTTTGGTGGACTTACTCCGAAGTCCGCGCTAGATAGCGTGGAATACGCCGCTCAACAAATTCGCGACGCGATCGTCTCCGGTCGACTCTCACCGGGCACTCGTCTGATCGAAGCACGGTTGACGGATCAGTTGAACGTCTCGCGACATCCGGTCCGCGAAGCGCTGAAGCGCTTGAGCCGCGAAGGCTTTGTGGAAGTACGGCCGAACCGCGGAGCCATTGTCGCGGAGATCAATCCGGAAAGCATTCTCGAGGTGTACGCGTTGCGCTCGTCGTTGGGCTCGATTGCGCTCGGCGCGCTTGCGAAGAAGCCCGAGTTGCTCACCGGCGCCGTGTTGCGAAATCTCGAACGGCTCGCGCGCAACGCGCAGCGGTTTGCCAAAGAGTCTGACCAGGAAGTATCCATCAACAACCACCTCGAGTTTCAGGACGCCATCGTCAAGGCGAGCAATCTTGAGAAGACCGCGCGCTATTTCGAGGAGTTGACGGCGGAGGTTATCCGCTTCAACAATCTGCTGAAAATGTCCTACACAGACCGAGAGAAGGACGCAGAGGAACGCATCGATGCGTTGGCGAAGGCTTTGAAAGAGAAGGATTTCGTCAAGGCCGAACGAATCTGGCGTCAATCGTTCACGCTTGCCGCCGAACGATTCATCGATCGGGTAGCGTTAGACCATGGAGGACGCCCGGATTGACGTTCCGCGCACGACTGTTCCTCGGTATGGCGTAAGGGCAAATATCCGCAAATGGCGAGAAGGTGTATCCATGAGATGCGCGCCAATTTCCAGAATCGGCTCGCTGGCTATTGCCGTGATCAATGATCCACCACGCCTCAGATTATTCTCAATGATATGGATTGCAAATTAAAAGTGCGTTAAGTGTTTTTTTGCAAAGTCGGCGAACTCATCAACGATGGCATCGAGTTCGATTCGAATAATTTCGCTCAAGCTAACGAAGTGATTTCGGTTGTTGGGTGAAGGCGAGACGTCGAAGACCATATTTCGAAGGTTTTGAGTATGGACAGCCCGTTGGCAGCATTGCCTGTGCCACGCGTAGCACATTAGTAGCGAGTGGTTATCGCCGCCCGCACGACTGCATCCAACCCCTGAAGCGTGGGAGCTTTCAATCTCGGATGTGCACAGACTGTAAGTCTTAGTGATTGCCTACAGTAGTTTTTGCTTTTGGAGACTAGAGTATGAAAAAATGGCTTGACCTGTCAGTTGTGTCAAGTTTTACAACGCTTGATTTGCTGTATGCCGCGATCGCCGCGCTGGCAAGTTTTCTCCTTTTGTCCGCTATGTTGAAATTCATCGTCGGCCGGCTGGCATCGGTCGCCGCACTCACTTCCACTCACCTTGACGACATCGCAGTTGAAGTCTTAAGCTGTACGCATCGTGACGATCGCCATGGCCTCCGTCCTGATCGGAGCGGAATTTTTGGAGCTATCTGCGAAATGGGACACGCGGATCAGCCATCTCTGGTTCCTTGTCATCGGTTTCCAATTCGCGCTATGGGTGAATCACAGCGTCGCACGCTGGAGTGCCTATAGGCTCAACAAAGCAACCGTAACCTCTCACAACCCCGTCATTACCACCATGATGTCGTGGATGCTGAGAGCACTGCTGTGGTCGATGTTGTTGCTCGCTGTTCTCGCGAACATGGGCGTCGACATTACCGCCTTTGTAGCTAGCCTGGGCGTCGGTGGCGTCGCAGTGGCTTTGGCGCTGCAGAGCATCTTGAGCGATCTTTTTGCTTCACTGGCAATCGGACTTGACAAGCCTTTTGCAATCGGCGACTTCATCGTGTTCAACGACGTGGCCGGTAGCATTGAGCACATCGGTCTAAAGACCACCCGAATCCGCAGCCTGAGCGGAGAGGAGATTATCTGCAGCAACACGGAGCTTCTAAAAAGCACCATCCACAACTACAAGCGCATGTCCGAGCGCCGCATCGTATTCGGATTTCGGGTGACCTACGAATGTACACCGGACCAGCTGCGTACGATTCCTAGAATCGTTGAAGCAGCTGTTACTGCCGCAGGAGACGCCCGATTTGACCGTGCCCATTTCAAACAATTCGGCGAAAGCTCGCTCGAATACGAAGTTGTGTATTACGTGACCGATCCCAGCTACAACTTGTACATGGACATTCAGCAGTGCGTTAACCTCGAGATCATGACCGAACTCAGTAAGCGAGGCATTGCGTTTGCCCTACCAACGAGAACGTCACATGTCGCGGGTTTGAGCGACAACGTGGAGTCTGTTGGAGACGCGAAGCCGCACACCCAGACTCGTACACGAAGGTTTGAGGTGACCACAAGCGAGTAGCTTAGGCCGCTAAGCGGGGGCGCCAGCAAAGAGTAATCAAAGTTGACGTCCCTCCCAAACAACAACATCTCAATCGAACATGCCTGATGGAGTCGACGATCTAGCTTGATCGGTTATCTGCCCGTTCAGATACGTCGCATTACGAAATATTAATTCATTTATGACAAGCTGGCTGCTCCAACGGCATCGGGCACCGGAACACAGTTTAAATCCGGTCGCCATTTTGCAGCGTGGCTAGGACTCGTGCCTGGAGAATTTTCCACCGGCGGCAAACAACATCTGCTCGGAATTACGAAGCGTGGAAACCCCTATCTGCGCAGACTATTGATCCACGGCGCACGTGCTTGTGTTCTCCATCTCGACCGAACCAAAGATCACCTTGGAGTCTGGATCTCGCAGATGGAGGCGAAAGGAATCCATCGAAACAAAGTAATTGTTGCGCTTGCCAACAAACTCGCACGTATCGCGTGGACGATTCTCACACGCCAAGGAACGTTCTACTTGCGACAGCCCCAAGCGCGATGATCAGCCCACTCTCTTCAAAGTTTGCAGACGGTAATTGATGACGAAACAGTGCACTGGCGTTCGGTAAGCCCGGGACAAAAAAACGGCCTCTGAGGTCTGTCCATTTATTGGGAACCGACCGCGCATATCCCATCATGGCCTTGCTGCCAAAAGCAGCTGACTCGCGAGAGGCCGGATACATTTACGCAAACTGTCTCGCCTGAAAAACCCGCTTGCAAAACCGGAGCGGACCATACATTTTTTGAGCGGCCATACTCGACTGCTTCCTTCAGGATTTCTGCCTCCTGCGTCTTCTTGCCAAGCAGACGCTGCAGTTCCCTGATTTCCTTCATCGCTGTGGCCAACTGCGAAGCGGGTACCACGGCTTCTCCAGCCTTCACCGCAGCCAGGCTGCCTTCCTCGTATTGCTTGCGCCACGCAAACACCTGGTTTGGGTTGACCCCGTGCCGCCGGGCAACCGCTGAAACCGTTGCTCCCGGCTCCAGGGTTTCCTGCACGATGGCCACCTTCTCCTGGACCGAACGTCGACGACGGCGCTCCGGCTCGGTCAGAACTTCAATGCTTTTCACGATTTGCCTAGCTTGAAACTAGTCACAAGATTCCCTCTTATTTTAAGGGGTGTCTCGTGTCCTGAGATTCAAGGGGCTACTCCACATCTGTCGTCTCCTGCAGGCCAGTACATATTGTGGGGTGCATGCGAGGCTGAACTGACCCCCGAAAGTTGGACGGTGTGACAGCTATGCTGTTGCGAGCAGAGACCGGTATGCGACCGGGCTCACGCCTCCTAGCTTCATCTTGATACGTTTGTGATTATAGTAGTGAATGTAGTTTTTCAGTCCGGCGTGGAGTTCATCAACGTCTCGAAACTTGTTTAGGTGGAAGAATTCTGACTTTAGTGTGCCAAAGAAGCTTTCCATCGCCGCGTTGTCGAGGCAATTGCCCCGGCGCGACATGCTTTGTTTGACAGAATGCTTGTCCAAAGCCTTCCGATAGACCGGCATTCGATATTGGGCGGATTCAACCGGTCGTCGCAACACTGGATTGTTGAACAGATTTTAGGTATTCGTCCAGAGCTTCTGCAGGCGTC